>CAYYCN010000100.1:0-11665 GCA_964470355.1 uncultured Sphaerotilus sp. | reverse complement strand
TGGAGCAGGCCAAGATGACGCGCGTGCTGCGCACCCAGATCGACGTGGTGCTCGACGAAGGCGCGGGCGTGCTCAATGCCGACATCGCCCAGGTCGCGGAGCTCAGCGCCCTGTGCGATGGCGAGGTGCTGCTGTACTCCACCGCAGCGGACAACCCGGCCATCGCGGCCCACCGCGCGAATACGGAAAACGGTGGCGAAGGCCGCGCCGTGTTCGTGCGCGGCGAGCAGGTCATCCTGGCCACGGGCGCCGGCGAGCGCGCGCTGGGCACGCTCGCGGCGCTGAGCCTGGCGGGCGGCCAGCGGCCCGACACGCCGGCGCTGCTCGCGGCGATTGCCGCGGCCTGGTCCATGGACATCGCGCCGGACTTGATCGCCGCGGGCATCAAGACCTTCGAATACCCGGGCGCCTGATTCAGAAACGATAGCTGTTACCGCTTACCCCGCAAGCGTTAGAGGCCAATTTGGCTCAATAAGAGAACACCATGCAGATCACCCGCATCCGCGCCCTGCGCGGCCCCAACCTCTGGACCCGCAGCACCGCCATGGAGGCCGTCGTGCACTGCGAGCCCCACGAGGGCGACTACCGCGCCCTGCCCGGCTTCGAGGACCGCCTGCGCGCGCGCTTCCCCAAGATCGGCGCGCTGCACCCCCACGGCGCCGACCAGCGCCTGTCGCTGGCCCATGTGCTGGAGGTGGCGGCCCTGTCGCTGCAGGCGCAGGCCGGCTGCCCCGTCACCTTCAGCCGCACGCACGAGACGGTGGAGCCGGGCACCAGCCAGGTGGTGGTCGAGTACACCGAGGAGGCCGTGGGCCGGCAGGCCATGGAGCAGGCCGAGGCGCTGGTGCGGGCCGCGCTGGACGATACCCCGTTCGACGCCGCCGCCGTGGTCGCCCGGCTGCGCGAGCTCGACGAGGACGAGCGCATCGGCCCGTCCACGGGCGCCATCGTCGATGCGGCCGTGGCGCGCGGCATCCCGTTCAGGCGCCTGACCAGCGGCTCGCTGGTGCAGCTGGGCTGGGGCTCGCAGGCGCGCCGCATCCAGGCCGCCGAGCTGGACGTGACCAGCGCCGTGGCCGAGTCCATCGCGCAGGACAAGGACCTGACCAAGCGCCTGCTGCACGCCGCCGGCGTGCCCGTGCCGCTGGGCCGCCCCGTGGCCGACGTCGATGATGCCTGGAAGGTGGCCGAGGAAGTGGGCCTGCCCGTGGTGGTCAAGCCCCAGGACGGCAACCAGGGCAAGGGCGTGACGGTGAACATCACCACGCGCGCGCAGCTGGAGGCCGCCTACGCCGCGGCGCTCCAGTACGGCGACGAGGTGATGGTCGAGCGCTTCCTGCCCGGCCACGACTTCCGCCTGCTGGTGGTGGGCCACCAGCTCGTGGCCGCCGCGCGGCGCGAGCCGCCGCAGGTGCTGGGCGACGGCGTGCACACTATTTCGCAGCTCGTGGACATCGTGAACCAGGACCCGCGCCGCGGCAGCGGCCACGGCACGGCACTGACCAAGATCCGGCTGGACGACATCGCCATCGCGCGCATCGCCGCCGAGGGGCTCGCGCCCGGGTCCGTGCCCGCGCAGGGCCAGCGCGTGGTGCTGCGCAACAACGCCAACCTGTCCACCGGCGGCACCGCCACCGACGTGACGGACGACGTGCACCCCGAGGTGGCCGCGCGCGCCGTGGCTGCGGCCCAGATGGTGGGCCTGCACATCTGCGGCGTGGACGTGGTCTGCGAAAGCGTGCTCAAGCCGCTGGAGTTGCAGAGCGGCGGCATCGTCGAGGTCAACGCCGCGCCCGGCCTGCGCATGCACCTGTCGCCGTCGTTCGGCAAGGGGCGTGCGGTGGGCGAGGCCGTCATCCAGTCGATGTTCGGCCCGGGAGAAGACGGGCGCATCCCCGTCATCGCCGTCACCGGCACCAATGGCAAGACGACCACCGCCCGCCTGATCGCGCACCTGCTGACGTCCAGCGGCCTGTGTGTGGGCATGACCAACACCGACGGTGTCTATGTGGGCGGTCGCCAGATCGACAGCGGCGACTGCAGCGGCCCGCGCAGCGCCCGCAACGTGCTGATGCACCCGGACGTGGATGCGGCCGTGTTCGAGACCGCGCGTGGCGGTGTGCTGCGTGAAGGCCTGGGCTTCGACCGCTGCCAGGTGGCCGTGGTCACCAACATCGGCAGCGGCGACCACCTGGGGCTGAACTACATCACCACGGTCGAGGACCTGGCGGTGCTCAAGCGCGTGATCGTGCAGAACGTGGCGCCGGGGGGCTATGCCGTGCTGAATGCGGTGGATGCCAACGTGGCGGCCATGGCGCAGAAGACGCAAGGCCAGATCATCTTCTTCGCGGCCGACCCGCACCATCCGGTCATGGCCACGCACCGGGCCCAGGGCCGGCGTTGCGTGTACGTGGACGGCGATGCGATCGTGGCGGCGGAAGGCTCGTTCCGCGAGCGCCTGTCGCTGCACGACATTCCGCTCACCCGGGGGGGGCTGATCGGCTTCCAGGTCGAGAACGCCATGGCCGCTGTAGCGGCGGCCTGGGGCGCCGGCCTGGACTGGGACGCTGTGCGCAGCGGCCTGGCCAGCTTCGTGAACGACTCCGACAACGCCCCGGGTCGCTTCAACCTGATGGACATCCGTGGCGCCACCGTCATTGCCGACTACGGCCACAACCCGGATGCCATGCGCGCCCTGGTGTCGGCCGTGGACGCCCTGCCGGTCTCCGAGGGTCAGCGCCGCGTGGTTGTCATCAGTGGTGCCGGCGACCGCCGCGATCAGGACATCCGCGAGCAGACGCAGATTCTGGGCGCCGCGTTTGACCACGTCGTGCTGTACCAGGACGCCTGCCAGCGCGGGCGGGCCGATGGCGAAGTGCTGACGCTGCTGCGCGAGGGCTTGGTGGGCGCGACCCGCACCCGCGAGATCAGCGAAATCCACGGCGAGTTCGTGGCCATCGACCACGCAATCGGCTGGCTGCAGCCAGGAGACCTGTGCCTCGTGCTGGTGGATCAGGTGGAGGAGGCGCTGGCTCACCTGGCCTCCGTGAAGGCCGCCGTGACGGCCTGACCTGACCGCTTTCGAAACCAAACGGGCCGCAAGCTGCTGGAGCTTGCGGCCCGTTTCCTTTGGGGCCTCCCGTGGTGGGGATCAGGCCGTGGCGCGGTCTTGCGTGGCGTGCGCCAGTTGCAGCAGGCGCAGGCTGTGCGGCTCCGACAGGAAGCGCATCCAGTCCTGCGGGGCGACGCTGGAGGAGGGAGCCGGGCTCATCGTCTGGATGCGTTGCACCCGGGCGCGACCACGCAGGCCCACCGTGGTCCGACGCGAGCCCAGGGCGGCCTGGGCCAGCTCGATCAGCGTGTCCAGGCCCTCGCGCACGTCCAGGCGAACCCGTGCAGCGGCTCGGGCGGCGGGCGCCACGTGACGCCACGCCTGTTGCAGCACGGCTGGCGTGTGGGCCTCTTCCGGGATCACCATCCAACCTGCGGCGCGAATGCGTTCGCCCACACGGGTCCGGCTGGTCCACACCGCCACCGGGATGGCCACGACCAGTGGCAGCGCCATCGGCAACAGCCAAGGCAGGGCGGTCGGCGCGAACAGCGCCATCAGGGCCGTCAGGGCGATGGCCGCGAGGCTGAAACGGCCCAGCGACTGCGTCGCCTGTTGCCAAGGGATGTCCTCGGCTTCCCGCGGGGGCGACTTCCACTGCAGGGTCCAGCCGGTCAGGCCGCCGATCACGAACACGCTGTGTGCGGCCATGCGCACCGGGGCCTGCAGCACCGACATGCTGGCTTCGGCCACCGAACTGCCGATCAGGCGCAGCGCGCCGCCGTACTGGGACGCTTCCCCGCGCAGCAGCACGGTGAGCACGCCGAGGATGCGCGGCAGCATCAGCATGACAGCGGTCGTCATCCACAGCAGCGCGGAGCCGGCCGGGGCCAGGATCTGCGTGGCGGGGGTGATGCGTCCTTCCAGGGCCCAGATCAGGGTGCCCAGCGCCACGTAGAACAGCCACAGCGGGGCCGAGGCGTAGGACATGGCACCGGTGAACAGCATGGCGCGGTGCACCCCCTTCAGGCCGGGCTCGGCGATCAGGCGGGCGTTCTGCAGGTTGCCCATGCACCAGCGGCGGTCGCGCTGGAGTTCGGCCAGCAGGTGCGGCGGCTGTTGTTCGTAGCTGCCTTCGAGGTCCTGCACCAGCCAGACCTGGTAGCCGGCGCGGCGCATCAGCGCGGCCTCGACGAAGTCGTGCGACAGGATTTCGCCTGACAACGCTCCCGTGCCCGGCAGCGCGGCCAGACCGCAGTGCTTCATGAAGGGCTCGACGCGGATGATGGCGTTGTGGCCCCAGTAGTGCGACTCGCCCAGCTGCCAGAACTGCATGCCGGCGGTGAACAGGCGCCCGGCCACACGGCTGGCGAACTGCTGGGCGCGGGCGTGCAGGGTGTCGTGGCCGCAGGCGCGCGGGGCGGACTGCAGGATGCCGGCCTTGGGGTGGCGCTCCATCAGGCGCACCAGACGGACCAGGCTGTCGCCGCTCATCACGCTGTCGGCGTCGAAGACCACCATGTAGCGGTAGGCGCGGCCCCAGCGGCGGCAGAAGTCGGCCACGTTGCCGGACTTGCGCTTGGTGCGGTGCTGGCGCCAGCGGTAGTGGACCTGGATGGGCATGCCTTGGTCGGCCAGCGTGGCACGCAGATCGGCCCAGGCCGACAGTTCTTCCGCGCGCAACTCCGGCCGGCCGGTGTCCGACAGCACGAACACGTCAAAGGCCGACGACTCGCCCGTGCGATGCAGGTCCTCGCAGGTGGCGCGCAGGCCGGCGAACACGGTGGCCACGTCCTCGTTGCAGATGGGCATGATGACGGCGGTGCGGGCCTCGGCATCGATCGGGTCGTGGCCGGCGTCGCGGGCGTACAGGGCGTGGCGGTCGCCGCGCCATTCCACCCAGAAGCCCATCACGGCCGTCACGCAACCGGCGGCAATCCAGGCGAACAGCAATGAAAACAGGCCGAGCTGCAGCCATTGCAGGCCGGCCGGCCCACCGTCGGGCTGTGCCATCCACAGCAGCGAAGCCGCGAACACCGTCGACAGGGCGATCCAGAACAGCAGCCAGCGGCGGCGCTGCACGGCGGCGGCCTGCCAGGCTTCGGCCTGAGCTTCCAGCACGCGGGCGGAGGCTTGCCAGGGGGCGAGCGCTTGCGGCAGGGCCTGTTCGCGCAGGCCGGTCTCGGTGTGCGGTCTCGGGCTGCGCCCCATGAGACGGCTCAGTCCACGAGCCAAGCCAGCCTGCAGACCGGTCCAGGCCAGCGGCACCATCGAGCCACGGCGGAGGGCGGGCATGCCGCCGGTCGAACGGGGAGAACGGGAGGGAGTCATGTCCAAAGGGCTTTCCACGCGGCCGAAAGGCCATCCATGGATTCCCTAGGGCAAACCCCGTGCCACGACGAAAAATCCTTTGAAAATCAGCAGGTTGTGTTGAATCTCGGACTGATCAGGTTCCCCGTGGGCGCCTGGGGAGGGTTCGCGCGTCGCCAATCGGCGACAGGGTGAAGCACCGGATCTTGGGAAGGTATCCCAAGTCCCTGATTTTCAAGAAAAATCGTTCGGTCGCGGATTGGCGACAGGGTGTTCGCCCATGCCCCCTGACGCCGCTCCATCGGGGTCCGAAACGCCACCGTCCTGTCGGAACAGCCCCGGTGTCAGGCCGTGTTTTTGCAGCAGCCGGTAAAACTCGGTCCGGTTGCGCTGGGCCAGGCGTGCGGCATCGGCCACTTGCCCATCGGTGAGTTTGAGCAGGCCGACCAGATAGTCGTGCTCGAAACGCTGGCGGGCCTCGGCGTAGGGCAGCACTTCCATCGTCGGCACCCGCAGGGCGCGCTGCACCAGTGCCAACGGCACCAGTGGCGTGGTGGCCAGCGCACTCACCTGCTCGACCACATTGTGGAGTTGGCGCACGTTGCCGGGCCACGAGGCGGTTGACAGGGCGCTCAAGGCGTCCGGTGCAAAACCCTTGAGCGGCTTGCCGTATTTCGCGGCGAGCCGGCTCAGGAAGTGCTGGGCCAGCAGCGGGATGTCTTCGCGGCGGTCGGCCAGGCGAGGCAGCGTGAGCGTGACGACGGCGAGACGGTAATACAGATCCTCGCGGAATTCGCCTTGTTGCAGGGCGGCGTCCAGGTCGCGGTGCGTGGCCGACAGGATGCGCACGTCGACCGGCACTGCCGAGGGGGCACCCACGGGCCGCACCTGCCGGTCCTGCAGCACGCGCAGCAGCTTGACCTGAAGCGGCAGCGGCATGTCGCCGATTTCGTCGAGGAACAGCGTGCCGCCGTGGGCCTCCTGGAACAGGCCCCGATGGTGGGCCACCGCGCCGGTGAAGGCACCCTTGACGTGGCCGAAGAGTTCGGATTCCAGCAGGGCCTCGGGGATGGCGCTGCAGTTCACCGCCACGAAGGGACCGCGGGCGCGTGGGCTGGCGCGGTGGATGGCCTGCGCCAGCAACTCCTTGCCTGAGCCGCTTTCGCCGCGCACGAGGAGGGAGGCGTCGCTGGCGGCCACCAGCTTGGCCTCGGCCAGCAGTTCCTCCATGGCGGCCGAACGGCTCACGATCTGCTCGCGCCAGGTTTCCGTGGCGGCCTGCGGAGTGGCGTGGGGGTGGGTGCCGGGGGCCGGGCCACCCAGCGCGAGGGCCCGGGCGATGGCGTCCAGCAGCTGTTTGCCGTCGTAGGGCTTGGTCAGGTAGGTGAACACGCCGCGCGCCGTGGCGTCGACGGCGTCGGGAATGGTGCCGTGGGCGGTCAGCAGGATCACCGGCAGCACGGGATGGCGTGCACGGATGGCCTCGAACAGGGCCAGACCGTCCATGCCGGGCATCTGCACATCGCTGATCACGAGGGCTGGCCGGCTGACGGCGATCTGGTCGAGGGCCGCCTGGGCGCTGGCCACGGCCGTCACGCGGTAACCGGCGGCGTTCAGCCGCATCGACAGCAGTCGAAGCAGGTCGGGGTCGTCATCGACCAGCAGCAGGTGGGCGGGGGAGCTTGGGGTGGGCACGGTCAGGGGGCCTTGGGGCGGGCGGGGGCACCAGGAGGCGGCGTGGTGCGTGGGCCGAGGCTGCGTTCGATGGCTTTCAGGGCTTCCAGCTTGTCCTGCAGGGTGTCGATGCGGCGTTGCTGTTCCTTGATTTGCTGGTTCTGGCGGTCGATCAGGTCCTCCAGCCGACGCTGTTCCTGCACGCGGGCCAGGAGCCACCGGGCCCAGGGGCGCCAGTGCTGGGCTTCGGCCGTGCTGGCGCGGCTCACCTGTTCCAGCGCGGCCTGTGCCTTGAGCAATTCGGCACTGCCGCGGGTCTGCCACAAGGCCAGGGCCCAACGGACGGTTTGCCCGGAGGGCCCCACACCCTCGTGCGCTCGCCCGGCTTCCGGACCCCGGGCCGCTTCGCGTTGCAACGCCTCGGCAGACAGGCCCCGGAACTCCTCGTGCCACTGAAGGAGCCAGGTTCCCGCTGGGTCCACCGGGTGGATGGGCGCGGGCGTGAGGTCGGAGGGCGTGGCGTCGGCAACACTTTCGGCCGCGGGGGCGGGCCTGGGGGCCGGAGGCGTTGTGCCGGGCATGACGGAGGCTGTGGCCGGGCGCTCGCTGGATTCGGCCTGGCGCGCATGGGCCACGGTGCGGGTCGGCGTTTCGGCACGCACATCCGCCCCTGGTTTCGGCATCGGCGAGACGGCGCTGCAGGCCGCCAGCACCCAGGGTGTCAGGATGAACAGGCTGTGGGGGCGGATCACGAAGCGGCTTTCCTCGGACATGATTCAGAGCGGCAGGGTGAGGCCAAAACGTGCGCCCTGCTCGCTGGGCTGCCATTCGAGGGTCCCGCCGTGCCCCGTCACGATCTCCTGGACGATCGACAGCCCGACCCCGCTGCCCTTGGGCGCATCGGTGGGCTGTACCGAGCCCCGGAAAAAGGGCTCGAAGATGCGTTCCCGGTCCGCCGGCGCGACCCCCGGGCCGCTGTCCTGGATGCTCAGGACGGCGCGGCGGCCGGCCACCTGCAGGGCCCAGCGGATCGTACCGTCCGGGGGACTGTAACGGATGGCGTTGGACATCAGGTTGGACAGCGCCATGCTCAGCTTCACCGGATCGGCGGGCAGGCACACGGCCGGACCGTCGACCTTCACCGACAGGCGCCGGGCCTGCCACTGCAGCCGTTGACCTTCCACCACCTGATGCACGAGGGCCCGCAGGTCGAGTTGCTGTCGTTGCAGCCGGCGGGCGTCGAAGGCGGCGGTGTTGAAGTTCAGCAGGTCCTCGATCTGGCGCTGCAGCTGCAGCGTGTTCTGGTGCAGGATGCCGGCGATCTCGCGCTGGTCCGCGCTCAGCTCGCCTCCGACGCCTTCCTGCAGCAGCGCGACGCCTTCACGCAGCGCGGCCAGCGGGGTTTTCAGCTCGTGTGAGATGTGGCGCAGGAAGCGCGCCTTGTCCGCATCCAGCTCGGTCAGCCGCAGGCGCAGCCAGTCGATCTGCTGGCCCAGGCGCCGCAGGTCGGCTGGGCCGCTGATGTGCACGGGGTCATCGAGCCGGTTCTGCCCCAGGTCGACGATGGAGCGTTCCAGTTGACGCAGCGGGCGTGTCAGCCAGACCCCAAAACCCCAGGCGGCCAGCGCCACCGCGACGATGGCCGCCAGCACCTGCTGAGCGAGTTGGGAGCGTCGGTTTTCGAGGGCGTCCTGCAGTTCGCGGCTGCGCGCGGCGAGAGTGTCCTGGATGCGGGTGGACAGCGCGCGCGTGAGCTGTTCGAGGGTGCGGAATTCGTCCGCGATGGACTGTTCGCGTGCAGCCACGTCGATGCGGCGGTCGGCGATCTGGGTGCGGATGCGAGTGAGTGAGGCCTGCCACTGCGTGGCCAGGGCGGCGGCGTCGCGGGATTCGGCCAGGGGGCGCAGGCGGGCTTCGGCCTCGTTGGCCACGGTGTCGAAGCGCTTGCGCAGGGCGTCGTCGCCCAGCACCAGATACTGACGTGCGGCACGCTCCATGTCCGTGCTGCGCTCGGCCAGACCCTGCACCGCGCTGTTGAGGCGCACCGCCTCGGCCGCCACCTCGCGGCTCTGGGCCATCATGCCCTGCAGCACCCGCAGGCCACTGAGCGACACGGCGCCCAGCACCACCGAGATCAGCACAAAGGCCACCAGCAGCAGTTGCCGGAACGACGCCCGGATTCTCAAAGGCCTACCCCTTCTCCCGGCCGATGGGGCCGGATGCGGGGGCCATGCACGCAGGTTCCGGACCGAGGGCCGAGGCGATGGGTTTCAGTCGCCGGCCGGCCCCACGGCTCAGCCGCAAGCTCCGACATGACCACAACTGGTGCAGAAGTCGCACCCGTCCTTGTGGATCATGGTGGCATTGCCGCACTCGGGGCAGGGCTTGCCAGCCATGATCTTGCTCGCGCCCTTGCCTGCGGCCTGAGCTGCGGGGGCCGCATCGGCCTTGGCGACGGCCTCTTCCGGCGCGGCCATCACGCCCATGTCGTTGACCGGTAGACCGTCGTCGGTCAGCACGCCCAGCATGGCGTAGCGGTGCAGCACCAGACGCGCCACATAGGCCACGGTGCTCGGCCACACCTTCTGGCGCTTCTGGCCGGGGATCGGGGCCATGAAGTGGCCCAGCGGTTCGCCGACGTTGAGCAGCTTGCGCAGCTTCATGCCGATCCAGGCCGGGTCGATCACGCGCATGTCCAGCGACAGCAGGCGGGCCAGGCCGTCGAGCGCGCGCGGGTAGTTGCCCGCAAAGCCGATGGCGCAGGGGCGCGTGACATGGCCGCCGTCCGGCGTGGGCAGCGAGACTTCCTTGAGCGTGAGCGTGAAGGCTTCGCCGGTGGCCGGGTTGTCGATGTCGACCGCCCAAGCCATCGTGCCGTCGGTGCCGGTGCGGGGCTCTTCGCGGCTGAACATGGCGTCCAGCACGGGAGTGGATCCGCCTTCCTGCAGCGCGCCGAGCTGCTCGCAGCGCCACCGGATCACGGCGGCCGTGGCGGCCACCACGCCGGGGAACAGGCGCTTGTCGCCGGACGGCGGGAAGGGCATCTCGAAGGCACGTTCCTCGGCCACGGTGGCCAGCGCGTCGAGCTTGAGCTTGAGCCAGCTCGGGTCGTTGGCGCGCATGTCCAGCGACAGCGTCTTGGCCAGCGCACCCAGGCCGCGCGGCTGCTCGGCCCCGTTGACCCACACCTCGAATGGCAGGGTCTTGCCGAACAGACCGGCGTCCGGGCCGGCTTCGGCGGGCAGTTCACCCACGAACAGCGCGAAGTCGCCGTGCGGGTGCTGGATCATGTAGCTCCAGGCCGGGTTGCCGCCGCTCATGTCGGGGCGGCTGGGCCAGCGCAGCGAGGCCAGCACGGGCTGGGGCAGGCGCTCCAGGCGCAGGCGCTGGTTGACCTGGGCGGAGGTGGCGGGGGATTCCAGCGCCTCGACGGTCAGCGGGGCGGGTTGTGCGGGGGCGGCGGGTGCCGCAGCCGGCGTGGTCGTGGGCGCAGGTGTGACCGACAGCACCGAGCCCAGCACGCTGTTCGGACGATACGTGGCCAGACCCTTCAGACCCGACTTCCACGCCTGCATGTACAGGCCCTGGAACTCCTCGTAGGGGTAGTCCTCGGGCACGTTGACGGTCTTGCTGATGGCCGTGTCGATGCACGGCGCCACGGCGGCAACCATCGAGGCGTGGGCCTCGGCGCTCATCTCCAGCGCGGTGACGAAGGCGTCGGTCAGCGGAGCGTCCTTGCCCTTGAGGTGGCGGTACAGGCGCCAGGCGTGGTCCTCGACCGCGTATTCCTTGTGGCTGCCGTCGGCCTCGCGCTTCTTGCGGGTGTAGGTCCAGCTGAAGGCGGGCTCGATGCCGTTGGAGGCGTTGTCCGCAAAGGCCAGGCTGATCGTGCCCGTGGGCGCGATCGACAGCAGGTGCGAGTTGCGCAGGCCCTGGGCGCGGATGCGTTCCTTGACCGAGGCCGGCAGGCGCGAGGCGAAGCTGCCGCGGCTCAGGTACAGGTCGGCGTTGAACAGCGGGAAGGCGCCGCGCTCGGTGGCCAGGTCGGCCGAGGCGAGGTAGGCGGCGTCGCGCATGACTTCGCTGATGTGGCGGGCCATGTCGCGGGCGGCCTGGGTGTCGTAGCGCAGCCCCAGCATCACCAGCGTGTCGCCCAGGCCGGTGAAGCCCAGACCGACGCGACGCTTGTTGGCGGCTTCCTGCGCTTGCGCAGGCAGCGGCCAGACGGTGACGTCGAGCACGTTGTCCAGCATGCGGGTGGCCACGGCGCAGACTTCGGAGAAGGCCGCGTCGTCGAAGGACGCATCGGCTTCAAACGCGTTGTGGACGAAGTGCGTCAGGTCCACCGAGCCCAGGCAGCAGCAGCCGTAGGGCGGCAGCGGTTGTTCGGCGCAGGGGTTGGTGGCCTCGATCGTCTCGCAGTAATACAGGTTGTTGTCCGCGTTCATGCGGTCGAGGAACAGGATGCCCGGCTCGGCGTGGTCGTAGGTCGAGCGCATGACCTGGTCCCACAACTGGCGCGAGGGGAGCTTGCGATAGACCCACAGGCCGTCGTCGCGCTGGTAGGCGCCGGCCTGCTTGACGTCGGCGGAGGGTTCGGCGCGATGGACCAGTTCGACGTCGGTGTTCGCC
>CAYYCN010000099.1:0-12355 GCA_964470355.1 uncultured Sphaerotilus sp. | reverse complement strand
CAAGGCCCTGTGATCCCAGGGCACGCCGCCAGCGCGTGACCCCGAACGGGCGCCCGGTCGTGCGGTGTCGTGGCTTCCCCGGTGTCGCGGTCTTTTGCGGGGGCGCACCCGCGGCGGCAGGTTTGACCGTAAAGTCTCCTCGCATGGGCCTGCGGACGTTTTCAGTCGCGCAGCCTCTGAACCGAGGAGCCTGTTTCGTGACCACCGATTCCACCGCCTACACCCCCCCGAAGATCTGGACCTGGGACCAAGAAAACGGCGGCAAGTTCGCCAGCATCAACCGACCGGTGGCCGGCGCAACCCACGAAAAGGCACTGCCTGTCGGGAAGCATCCGCTGCAGCTGTATTCGCTGGCCACGCCCAACGGTGTCAAGGTGACGGTGATGCTGGAGGAACTGCTGGCGGCTGGCCACTCCGGGGCCGAATACGACGCCTGGCTGATCCGCATCGGCGACGGCGACCAGTTCGGCAGCGGTTTTGTCGAGGTCAATCCCAACTCCAAGATTCCGGCGCTGGTGGATCGCGGCGGGCCCGAGCCGATCCGAGTGTTCGAGTCCGGCGCAATCTTGCTGTATTTGGCCGAGAAGTTTGGCGCGTTCTTGCCGACCGAGCCCGCCCGCCGCGCCGAATGCCTGTCGTGGCTGTTCTGGCAGATGGGCAGTGCGCCGTTCCTGGGCGGCGGGTTCGGGCACTTCTACGCCTACGCGCCGGTGAAGATCGAGTACGCCATCAACCGCTACGCGATGGAATCCAAACGCCAGCTCGACGTGCTCGACCGGCGGCTGGCCGAGCACCCCTTTGTGGCCGGCGACAGTTACACCATCGCCGACATGGCGATCTGGCCCTGGTATGGCCAGCTGACCCTCGGGCGCCTGTACGACGCCAGCGAATTCCTGCAGGCCGAGTCCTACACCCACGTCAGGCGCTGGGCTGAACGCGTCGATGCTCGGCCGGCCGTGCAGCGCGGCCGCATGGTCAACCGGGTTTCAGGTGAGCCGTCCAGCCAGTTGCATGAGCGGCACGACGCCCGCGACTTCGACACGCGCACGCAGGACAAGTCCGACGCTGCGGGCTGATGCGCCGCACGGGCGGCCCGTCGTGTGGGGATGCGAACGGGGCTGGGCAGATGCCGCGGCGCCGCTCAGTTTGACGACTCGATCACGCCCCCCCCCAGGCACACCTCGCTGTCGTACAGCACCACCGATTGCCCCGGCGTGACGGCCCACTGGGCGTCGGGGAAGTGCGCTTCGAGGTGGTCGCTCGCCACCGTGACGGTGCACGGCTCGTCCGGTTGCCGGTAGCGTGTCTTGGCCTGCAGTTCCGTGCGCTGAGGCGGGCCCCCGGCAACCCAGCTCAGATCTTGAGCCTGAAGCCGGTGGGACGCCAGCCAGGGGTGGTCATGGCCCTGGACCACGTACAGGACATTGCGCTCCATGTCCTTGCGGGCCACGAACCAGGGCAGGTGCTCCCCGGCGTCGGCGTCCTTCGACGACGGGCGGATCCCACCAATGCCGATGCCCTTGCGCTGCCCCAGCGTGTAGAAACTCAGGCCGACGTGCTCGCCCAGCGTGCGCCCCTTGTCGTCCTGGATGAGGCCGGGTTCATTGGACAGGTACTGGTTCAGGAATTCGCGGAACGGCCGCTCGCCGATGAAGCAGATGCCCGTCGAGTCCTTCTTGTGCGCGTTGGGCAGGCCGATCTCGGCGGCGATGCGGCGCACTTCCTTCTTCGGCAGCTCGCCCACCGGGAAGAGCGTCTTGGCGATCTGGTGCTGCTGCAGTCGGTGCAGGAAATAGCTCTGGTCTTTGGTCGGATCCAGGCCCTTGAGCAGTTCGTGGCGCTGCGTGTCGGGGTTGAAGCGGGCGCGGGCGTAATGGCCCGTGGCGATGCGCTCGGCGCCCAGTCGCACGGCGTGGTCCAGGAACGCCTTGAACTTGATCTCCGCATTGCACAGCACGTCCGGGTTGGGCGTGCGACCGGCCGAGTATTCGCGCAGGAATTCGGCAAAGACGCGGTCCTTGTACTCGGCGGCGAAGTTGACGTGCTCGATCTCGATGCCGATCACGTCGGCCACGGCGGCGGCGTCCAGGAAGTCCTGGCGGCTGGAGCAGTACTCGCTGTCGTCGTCGTCTTCCCAGTTCTTCATGAACACGCCCACCACCTCGTGCCCCTGCTGCTTGAGCAGCCAGGCCGAGACGGCGGAATCGACCCCGCCGCTGAGGCCGACGACAACGCGCTGTGGAGTGGTGGAAGAGGGCACGGAAGACATTCCTTCAAGGGGGGCGGTGGAGGTCATGCACCGCCGGAACGCGGCGGCACGGCGACTCCGGGCCAGTACAAGGCCCGATTCTCGCAGCGACAGCGTTCACGCGTCGCGGACGGGGCGGGGCCGGTGGGGGAGCCGTTAGAGTGCCGGCATGGATCGTTCAAGACGCCTGACCCTCGCCGCTCCGCTGTCTCTCACGCTCGGAGGTGCCACACAGGCCGCGCCTCCTGTCCAGTTGCTTCGCACCCTGAAGGTCGCCCTGCCAACCGCTGAAACCGGCTTCGACCCCCAGCAGATCAGCGACCTGTACTCCCAGACCATCACTGCCCACATTTTCGAGGCACTGTACGACTACGACCCCCTGTCGCGTCCGTGGCGGCTGATGCCGGTGCTGGCCGAGGCCCTGCCCGAGGTCAGCGACAACTTCCGGACCTTCGTGGTCCGGCTGCGCAAGGGGGTGCGTTTTCAGGATGATCCGGCGTTCAAGGGCCGTCCGCGCGAGCTGACCGCGCACGACGTCGTCTATACCTTCAAGCGGCTGTATGACCCCGCACTGCAGAGCTCGTCCATGGCCACGTTCGAGGAACAGGGCGTGATTGGCCTGAGGGAACTGCGCGAGCAGGCCCAGACCACTGGCCGACCCTTCGACTATGACCGGACCGTGGAAGGCCTGCTGGCGCTCGACGACCACACGGTGCGTTTCCGCCTGCGCGAACCCCGTCCCCGGTTTGTGACGCAACTGACCCGTCCGGACAACTGGGGCGTGATGGCGCGCGAGGTGGTCGAACACTACGGCGACCGCATCATGGCCCACCCCGTGGGCACCGGGCCGTTTCGGTTGGTCGAGTGGCGGCGCAGCTCGCGCATCGTGCTGGAACGCAATCCTCTGTATCGCGACCGTCGATACGACTTCCAGCCCGCGCCGGGCGATGCGGCCGCCCAGGCCATCGCCCAGCGTCTGAACGGCCGTCGGTTGCCGATGGTTGATCGGGTCGAGGTGTCGGTCATCGAGGAGGCGCAGCCGCGCTGGCTGGCCTTCCTGCGTGGGGAGCAGGACGTGCTTCAGATCGTGCCGCCCGACTTCATCCCGCAGGCCATTCCCGGCGGCCAGCTGGCGCCGCATCTGGCCCGACAGGGCGTGACGGCGCATCGGGTGTCGGCGTCCGATGTGTTCTACGTGATGTTCAATATGGAGGATCCGGTGGTCGGGGGGATCGAACCGGCCCAGGTGGCGCTGCGCCGGGCGATCAGCCTGGGGCACAACGTGCCGCGAGAGATCGCGCTGGCGAGGCGGGGGGAAGCGGTGGTGGCCCAGCAGATGACGGCCCCCGGCACGACGGGGTTCGATCCGGCGATGCGCAGCGAGGTGGGGGTCTACGACCCGAGGCGCGCACGGGCCCTGCTGGACGTCTACGGCTACCGGGACCGTGATGGCGACGGCTGGCGCGAGCGCCCCGACGGTTCGCGCCTGACCCTGCAGATGCTGGCCCAGTCCGACCAGACCAGTCGCCAGGTGGACGAGCTGTTCAAGAAGAACATGGATGCGATCGGCCTGCGCGTGGAATACCGCGTGGGGCAGTGGTCGGAGAACCTCAAGGCGGCGCGTGCCGGGCGCTACATGATGTGGCGGCTGGGTTCGACTTCCAGTTCTCCAGATGGCCAGAGTGCGCTGGAGCGCGGTTACAGCGGTGCCATCGGCAAGGCCAACCTGGCGCGGTTTCGCCTGCCGGCTTTCGATGCCGTGTACGAGCGCCTGCAGGGCTTGCCCGACGGGCCCGAGCGCAATGCCTGGTTCCGGGAGGCCAACCGACTGGCCGCCGCCTATGTGCCTTATCGCTCGGTCGTGCACCGCATGTTGTGCGATTTGACGCACGACCGCGTCACCGGTTACCGGCGTCCGCTGTTCTGGCTGAGCTGGTGGACGTACGTGGATGTCGCGCCGGAGGCCTGATCTGGCTCAGCCGAGCTGCTGGCGCACCCACTGCACGATCTGTGCGGTCGGCAGTGCCCCGCTCATCCGGGCCACCTCGCGACCGCCCTGGAGCAGGACGAGGGTCGGGATGCTGCGGATCGCAAATCGGGTGGAGGCCTGTGGGCAGGCATCGCTGTCCACCTTCACGAACTGGACCTGGCCACGCAGTTGGGCCGCAGCGGCCGCAAACTGAGGGGCCATCTGCCGGCAGGGCCCGCACCAAGCGGCCCAGAAGTCGATGAGCACCGGCATCTCGGTGCGTTCCAGCAGCCGTGCCAGTCCGGCGTCGTCGAGAGCGGCCGGTTCACCGTCGAGCACCCCCCGGCCGCAGCGTCCGCAACTCGGATGTTCCTGCCGTCGCTCGGGTGGAACACGGTTGGTGGACAGGCAATGGGGACAGACGATGAGCATGGTGGACTCCTGATACCGGTCAGGTCAGGGTGCCCCGGGCGAATTCAAGGGCGTCTGTCCGAGGGGGCTCAATCGACGGGCCGAGGCTCAGGCGTGTGGGCGCGCCGGAGGCAGCGGCAGGTCGGTGTAGAAATGGCCCGAGTGGAACACCAGTGGGCGCCGTTCCGGATCCTGTGCGCAGCTCAGCACCTCGCCGATGAAGATGCGGTGGTCCCCTGCGTCGACGCCCTGGCGGGACGCGCACTCGAACGTGGCCACGCACCCCTCCAGGAGCGGCACGCCGCCCTGGCCTTCGCGCCAGGCGACATCGGCGAACCGGTCCACGCCCCGGGCGGCAAAGCGCTCGGCCAACGCGCGTTGCTCCGCCGACAGCACATGGATGGCGAAGTGGCTGCAGTTGCGGAACACCGCGAAAGTGCCGGCCTGCATCGACAGGCTCCACAGCACCAGCGGCGGGTGCATCGACACCGAGTTGAACGAGTTGGCCGTCAGGCCCACCGGCACGCCTTCGGCATTGCGGGTGGTGATGATGGTCACGCCGGTCGTGAAGCGCCCAAGGGCTCCGCGCAGCTCGTGGGACGTGAAAGGGGCCGAAGGGGACGAGGAGGCGGACGTGTCGTTCACGGTGGCGGGGCAGAAGGGGGATCGCGCCATTGTGCATGTGTTTCTGTGTGCAACCGCCGGGAATAGCCCGTTTTGACGGGGTCAGTCCACCGGTTGACGGCCTCCGCCGTTGAAGACGCACACGCCGCAGTGGCGCGAACTTCCCCCCTAGAATTTCCCTCCAAGCTGTACGCCGCCCGTGCGCGATGCGCACGACGATGACGACTTTTCCCGGTGCCCCGACATGAGTTCCAACCGCTCCGATTTCCGCATCGATGCCGACCTGACCCTCCCGGAAGGGGTGCATGCTTCGGGATGCCGATGCCCGCTGCACGGTCGGCGCCTGTTCTCGGCCTTGGTGGTGGGAGGAGTGGCCCTGGGCGCTGTGCCGGCCTGGGCGCGTGAGGGGGTTGAGGTGGGCGGGCGGTCCCAGTTCGCCAAGCTGGTGCCGGCCGAGGAGATCGAAGCGGCCGCCTCGCAGCAATACCTGCAGATGACGCAGGAGGCCAAGCAGAAGAAGGCGCTGGCCCCGAACAACCACCCCCAGCAGATCCGCCTCACTTCGATCGCACAACGCCTCATTCCCTACACCTACGAGTGGAATCCCCGGGCGCGCGACTGGAAATGGCAGGTCAGCCTGTTGGGCTCACAGGAGCTCAACGCCTTCTGCATGCCCGGCGGCAAGATCGCTTTCTATTGGGGCATCCTGCAGAAGCTGCAGCTCAGTGACGACGAGGTGGCCATGATCATGGGCCACGAGATGGCCCATGCCCTGCGCGAGCATGCCCGTGAGCGCATGGGCAAGCAGTACGCGACCCAGGGGGCCATCGAGATCGGTGCGGCCTTGTTCGGCATCGGCAACGTCGGGCGCTCGCTGGCGGGCATGGGCAGCCAGCTGCTCAGCCTGAAGTTCGGCCGCCAGGACGAGTCCGAGGCCGATCTGGTGGGCATGGAGCTGGCGGCCCGTGCCGGCTACAACCCGGCGGCCGGCGTGACCCTGTGGAAGAAGATGCAGTCCGCTGCCAAGGGGGCGCCGCCCGAGTTCCTCTCGACCCACCCGTCCAGCAGCACGCGCATCAGCGAGATCGAGGCCAACCTGCCCAAGGTCAAGGGCTTATACGCCCGCGCCGACAAGCCCGCCCAGCGTTACTCGGCGCCTCCGTTGCGCGCCGGGGCCACGCCGGGGGCCACCGTGGACGAGGGCGGCGGAGAAAACTGATCCGTGGGACCGGATGTCGCCGCTGCCCGGCGCCTCGCTCAGGTGCCGCCGACGTAGGGGTTCAGGCGGCGTTCGCGGCCGAAGGTGCTTTCCGGGCCGTGACCGGGGATGAAGACCGTGTCGTCGCCCATGGGCCACAGGCGCAGGGTGATCGAGGCGATCAGGGTGTCGTGGTCGCCCTGCGGAAAGTCCGTGCGGCCGATCGAGCCGGCAAACAACACATCCCCCACGAAGGCGCGGTTCATCTCGGGGCTGTGGAACACCACGTGGCCTGGCGTGTGGCCCGGGCAATGGCGAACGTTCACCCGCGAGTGGCCCAGCTCGACCGTGTCGCCGTCGTGCAACCAGCGCGTGGGCACGAACGTTTCGGCGGGGGGGAACCCGTAGGCCAGGCTTTGCCGGGGCAGGCCGTCGATCCAGAACTGGTCGCCTTCGTGCGGGCCGACGATGGGCAAGCCGGTGCGGCGAGCCAGTTCGCCGGCACCACCCGCGTGGTCGATGTGGGCGTGCGTGATCCAGATCTGCCGCAAATGCAGGCCCAGGCGCTGGACCGCCGCCAGCAGCCGATCGAGGTCGCCGCCGGGGTCGATGACTGCGGCGTCCTGCGTCTGGTCACACCAGACGAGTGAACAGTTTTGGGCGAAGGGGGTGACGGGGAGGGTTTCGTACTGGAGCATGTCGGACTCGGGCGGGGCCGCGGAGTCCGAACTTTAGCGCTCAGGTCAGAAGCTGTAGCCCAGTCCCAGGCTGATCTGGGGAATGAAGGACGTCTTGCCCACGCCGTCACGCAACTCTTGCAGTTCCTTGTCGATGTCGGCTTGGGCCTGGCTGCTGGCCAGTTGCCCGCGACCGGTGGCCGACACCTTGGCTTTGCCGATCAGGGCGCCCAGGTCGAACGAAAAGCGCAAGCCGCTGCCTGTCTGATGGCCCCAGCCCAGCCCGAGGTAGGGCATGGTGCTGGGGAACTTGACCTGCACGTTCAGGCCATCGGCCGAAGTCAGCGTGTAGGGCGTGTCGCCCACCGTGATCGTGCGGCCTGCGCCCGAGGCGTCCATTTCCAGCTTGTAGTTCGTTGCGGCCAGGCCCGCCGTCAGGCGAAAGCGGCCGGACCATGGGAACCAGTCGGCGAAGATGGCGGCGCGGTTGAGCTTGAGCTGGGCGTCGTACTCGATGCCGTCCTCGGTCTGGGAGCCGCTGCGTGTGCCCAGGGTCATGTAGTCGCCACGCAGGGTGAGTTGCCCGTTGACCGGGTGGGCATAGCCCACGCATGTCGGCCCAGATGGCATTCAGTTGCGACTCAGGTGAGTTGCCCGTTGACCGGGTGGGCATAGCCCACGCCCCAGCCGGGAATGCCCAGCGGCGCATAGATTTCGCCGGCCTGCGACAGGCCGGATGCGCACAGGCCCATCAGGGCGATGACAGCGGAAGCCAAAGTGTGGCGGTGCATGTGAAGGACTCCAGGACGGTGGGAGGCGCGGACGCCAAGGGGGCGACCGCCGGGTTCGAAGCATGCTATCGGCGTCCAAGGGCCCAACCTCAGTCAAAAGGAGGCGCCGGTGCCCCGGGCGGTGCAGTCCGCTGCCGAAGGCGTGCAGGTGTCACGGCCGAGGGGCCGGCCCGAGCCGAGGCCAGGGTTCACCGGTTTCTGGGAACATCGGTGGCCATGTCACACCCCCGCCTGTCCTCGCTTGCGCTGACTGCACCCGTCGCCATGGGCTATGTCCCATTGGGGGCGGTGTTTGGTTTCTTGTTCGTTCAAGCCGGCGGGACGCCGTGGGTGGCCGTGGCCGCGAGTGTGCTGGTGTATGCCGGTGCCGCGCAGTACATGATGATTCCGATGCTGGCGGCCGGACTGTCGGTGGGCACGATTGCGCTGGCCACCCTGATCCTCAACCTGCGGCACCTGTTCTATGGGCTGTCTTTGCTGAGCCGCTGGCCTCAGCGGGGATGGCTGCGGTGGTACCTGATGTTCGGTCTCACCGACGAGACCTATTCGGTGCTGACGTCCATGCCCCCGACCGCCTCGGCCAGGCAGATGGCGTGGGTGACGGTGCTCAATCAGGCGTGGTGGGTGCTCGGGACGGCCATGGGGGCCGCGGTCGGCGCGCAGGCCCAGATTCCGCTGAAGGGTCTGGACTTTGTGCTGGCCACGCTCTTTGCTGTGCTGACGGTGGAACAGTGGCGCGGGCGCAAGAGCTCGGCCCCGCTTTGGGTGGCGCTGGGGGCCTACGGCGTCGCCTACGCCCTGTGGCCCCAGCAGGCGCTGGTGCTGGCCATCGCGCTGAGCATCGCCTGTGGTGCCTGGATGCGGCCCAAGACGCGCGCGCTGTCCTGCCCGGGAGCCGACGCATGATCGACAGCGTCCATGCCCTGCTCGCCATTGCCGCCATGGGCGCGGTCACGTTCGTGTTGAGGGCGTTGCCTTTCCTGGCGGCCCGCTGGTTGGCGCGTCACCCGGTGGTGCAGCGTTTGGGTGACTTCCTGCCGTTGGCCATCATGGCGCTTCTGCTGGTGCACTCCGTGGCCGGTGCGGCGCGCGAAGACCCCGCCGGGCCCTGGCCCGAGGGGATTGCCGTGGCGCTGGCGGCCGTGTTGCAGTGGTGGGGCCGGCACGCGCTGCTGAGCATTCTGGTGGGCACGGCCGCCTACGTGCTGATGCGCAACTTCGGAGGGCTCTGAAAAACGGGGCGTAGACCCGGTGGGAATCAGAGCCCCAGGTCGTAGTCCACGATCAGCGGTGCGTGGTCGCTGAACCACTGTTCCTTGTAGACGCTGGCCTGGCGGGCTGTGGCGGCCACGCCCGGGGTGGCCAAGTGGTAGTCGATGCGCCAACCGACGTTCTTGGCCCGAGCCTGTCCGCGGTTGCTCCACCACGTGTAGCAGGCGTCGGTGGTGTCCGGGTGCAGGTGGCGGTAGACGTCGACCAGTCCGGTGTCGCCCGCGGGGTCGAGCAGGCGGGTCATCCAGGCCCGCTCCTCAGGCAGGAAGCCGCTGTTCTTGAGGTTGCCCTTCCAGTTCTTCAGATCCTGCTCCCGATGGGCGATGTTGACGTCGCCCATCAGGATGAATTCGCGCTCCTGTCGCAAGCGGGCCAGGTGCGGCTGGATGCGGTCGAGGAAGCGGTATTTGGCCTGCTGGCGCTCCTCGCCCGAGGATCCGCTCGGGAAATAGCAGCTGATGATCGACAACTTGCGCGAAGGGGTGTCGAATCGTGCCTCGATGTAACGGCCTTCGGGGTCGAATTCGTCGCAGCCGAGGCCCACGATCCAGTCACTGGGCTCCACCCGTGTGAAAAGTCCCACGCCGGAGTAGCCCTTCTTGACCGCGCAGTGGAACCGTCCGGGCATACCATCCAACGAATCCAGCGGTTTTTTCAGATCTGTTGCCTGGGCCTTGATCTCCTGCACCCCAATACAATCGGCTTTCACAGTTTCAGCCCAAGCGTGCAAACCCTTGGTCGTTGCAGAACGGATGCCGTTGAGATTGAAACTGACCAGACGCACGCTAGAACCTTTTCTCTGAAATGACTGCCACCATCCCCTCTCGCACCGACGACCTGGCCCAGGAATTCGTAGCCTTCGCGGTGGAGGCCGGGGTGTTGCGATTCGGGGAGTTCAAGACCAAGGCCGGGCGGATGTCGCCCTATTTCTTCAATGCCGGCCTGTTCGACGACGGCGCCAAGCTCGGCCGCCTCGCGCAATTCTATGCACGCCGCCTGGTGGCGTCCGATCTGGCTTTCGACATGCTGTTCGGGCCGGCCTACAAGGGCATCGCGCTGGCGGCGGCCGTGTCCATCGAGCTGGCCCGGCTGGGCCGCAACGTGCCTTTTGCCTACAACCGCAAGGAAGCCAAGGACCACGGTGAAGGCGGCACGCTGGTGGGGGCGCCGGTTCAGGGGCGCGTGCTCATCATCGATGACGTGATTTCGGCCGGCACGTCGGTGCGCGAGTCGATCGCCATGATCCGCGCGGCCGGTGCCACGCCCTGTGGCGTCACGATCGCACTGGACCGCCAGGAAAAAGCCAGCGAAAACGGGGTCGACGCGCCCCATTCCGCCGTGCAGTACGTGCAGCAACAACTGGGTCTGGGGGTGGTGCCGATCGCTTCCCTGACCGACCTCATGGCCTATCTGGAGCAGCAAAGCGACGCCCGGCTGGCGCAGGCCCTGCCGGCCGTGAAGGCCTACCGCGACCGCTACGGCGTGAGCGCCTGATCCTGGCGGAAGTGGACGTGCACCCGGCAACATGGACGAGCGGTTCGGTCGTGGAGGACAGGTGCTGACGCGGTGTGCCAGGAGGTTCGGGGTGGGGGCGCTGATGGCGGCTCTGTCCGGGCTGGTCGTGGCGCAGGGATCGCCTTCCAGTGGGATCTACACCTGTGTGGATGGGCAAGGCCGGCGCATCACGTCGGACCGTCCCATTCCCCAATGCCTGGACCGGGAGCAGGCCCTGCGCAATCGCGATGGGTCCGTGCGCAGGATCGTCGAGCCCAGCCTGACCACCGAAGAACGTGTGGCCCGGGACGAGGCCTTGCGGGCCAAGCAGGCCCGGGACTCGGCCCGGCGTGACGCCATGCGCAAGGACCGCAATCTGCTGGCGCGATATCCCGATCAGGCGGCGCACGACCGCTCGCGGGCCGCCGCGCTGCAACCGGTCATGGATGCCCAGCGTGTGGCCGACCGCCGTGCCGAGGAATTGCGCAAGGAGGCCGTGGCGCTCCGCAACGAGGTGGAGTTCTACAAAGGGCGCAAGACCCCCAGCGCTCTGTTGGCCCGCATTGAGGCGAACCGTGCCGCCCAGGACACGCAGCGCTCGGTGGCGGCCACGCACCAGCAGGAGCGGAGCCGGCTCAACCAGCGCTATGACGAGGAACTGGCCCAACTGCGTCGCCTCTGGGCGGGGGCGCCGGTGGGGCAGGCCTCACCCGACCCCGCACGCTGACGGGGTCGTCGCGCCAGAGATTCAGCCTCCGGCGGTCAGTTTCTGGCGCAGCAGGTCTCCCGCCTGCGCCGGATTGGCCTTGCCCTTGGACGCCTTCATCACCTGACCGACCAGGGCGTTGAACGCCTTGTCCTTGCCGGCGCGGAACTCTTCCACCGACTTGGCGTTGGCGGCCAGCACGTCGTCGATGATCTTTTCCAGCGCGCCGGTGTCGTTCATCTGCTTGAGGCCCTTGGCCTCGATGACGGCGTCCACGTCGGTGGACTCGCCGCTCCACAGGGCCTCGAAGACCTGCTTGCCAGCGTTGTTGGAGATGGTGCCGTCGGCGATGCGGGCGATCAGGGCGGCCAGTTGGGCTGGTGACACCGGGCTGTCGGCGAGGTCGCGGTTTTCGGTGTTCAGGCGCTTGCTGACCTCGCCCATCAGCCAGTTGGCGGCGAGCTTGGGCTGGCCGCAGGCGGCGGCCGTGGCCTGATAGAACGCAGCCATGGCGCGGCTGGACGTCATCATGGCGGCGTCATAAGCCGGCAGGCCGTGCTCGGACTGGAAGCGCGCGGCCAGCGCACCCGGCAGCTCGGGCATCTCGCCCTTCACGCGCTCCACCCAGGCCGGCTCGATCACCAGCGGCGGCAGGTCGGGGTCGGGGAAGTAGCGGTAGTCGTGCGCGTCTTCCTTGGTGCGCATCATGCGGGTCTCGCCCGTGTCGGGGTCGAACAGCACGGTGGCCTGGACGATGTCGAAGCCGTCCTCGATCTGGTCGATCTGCCACTGGATCTCGTAGTCGATGGCCTGCTGCAGGAAGCGGAAGCTGTTGAGGTTCTTGATCTCGCGGCGGGTGCCGAAGGGCTGGCCCGGGCGGCGCACCGACACGTTGGCGTCGCAGCGGAAGGAGCCTTCCTGCATGTTGCCGTCGCAGATGCCCAGCCACACCACCAGCGTGTGCA
>CAYYCN010000098.1:0-12375 GCA_964470355.1 uncultured Sphaerotilus sp. | reverse complement strand
GACCATCCCGCGCAAGCGCCTGGCCGACATCCTGCGTGCCATCGCCGAGATGGAGCAGAAATACGGCCTGCGCTGCTGCAACGTCTTCCATGCCGGCGACGGCAACCTCCATCCGCTCATCCTGTTCGATGCCGCCGATCCCGACCAGCTTCGCCGTTGTGAGCGGTTCGGCGCCGACATTCTGGAAACCAGCGTCCGGCTGGGCGGCACCATCACCGGCGAACATGGCGTGGGCGTGGAAAAACTCGCCTCCATGTGCGTCCAGTTCTCTCCGGAGGAGCGCGCGCAGATGGAGGCCGTCAAGCGGGCCTTTGATCCGCTGGGCCGGCTCAACCCTGGCAAGGTCATCCCCACGCTGCACCGTTGTGCCGAATATGGCCGCATGCACGTGAGCAAGGGCCTGCTGCCATTTGCCGATCTGCCGCGTTTCTGAACTTCCAGTCGAAATACTTCTCTTCCATCCATGAGCAAGGCACTGAATCGCCTGGTCGAGCGAGTGCGCGAAGCGCGCGAATCGGGCACCCCGATGGCCATCCGGGGTCGAGGCACCAAGGCGTTCTATGGCGAGGCCATCGTGGGGCAGCCGCTGGACGTCACCGAGCTGTCGGGCATCAGCAGCTACGAACCCAGCGAACTCGTGATCACGGCGCGCGCGGGCACGCCGCTGGCGGATGTGGAGGCGGCCCTGTCCGAGCGCGGGCAGGTGCTGGCGTTCGAGCCGCCGCGGTTCCCGGACCCGTCGCGTCCGGGTCAGCGGGGGGGGACCGTCGGTGGCATGGTCGCGACCGGACTGGCCGGCCCGGCCCGGGTTTCGGCGGGCAGCGTGCGCGACTATGTGCTCGGGGCCACGTTGCTCAACGGGCAGGCGGAGGTCCTGACGTTTGGCGGGCAGGTCATCAAGAATGTCGCGGGTTATGACGTCTCGCGCCTGCTGGCGGGGTCGATGGGCATCCTGGGTGTGCTGTGCGAGGTCTCGCTGAAAGTGCTGCCCCAGCCGTCATACAGCATGACCGTGCGTCTGGAGATGGAGCAGGCCCCGGCCCTCGATCTGCTGCAGCGACTGGGCGGCCAGGCCGTGCCGTTGCACGCCAGCGCCTGGTGGCAGGGCTCGCTGCTGCTGCGTTTCTCGGGGGCCACGCCAGCGGTCAAGGCCGCGGTGCAGGAAGTGGGCGGCGACGTCATCGATCCGGCCATGGCCAAGGCGTTCTGGACCGGCCTGCGTGACCAGGCCGACGAATATTTCGACCAGGCCCGTCGTGCCCTGATGCGCGGTGCCGCGTTGTGGCGCCTGTCGGTGCCGGCCGGCGCCCGTGTCCTGCCGCTGCAGGGCGAGCAGCTCATCGAATGGGGCGGGGCGCTTCGTTGGTGGGTGACGGAGGATCCGGCCGACCGCGTGCGTGCCGTGGCCCGCTCGGTCGGGGGGCATGCCACCCTCTACCGGGCGCGCGACAAGGCTGCGATCCTGCACGGCGGAACGGTGTTCGAGCCGCTCAAGCCGCCGCTGGACCGCATTCACCGCGAGCTCAAGCAGTCCTTCGATCCCGACCGCCTCCTCAACCGCGGCCGCTTCTACCCGGACCTCTGATGCAGACCCACCTCGCCCCCGAATACCAGGGCACGGCCGACGGGCAGGCCGCCGAGGAGATCCTGCGCCGCTGCGTGCACTGCGGGTTCTGCACCGCCACGTGTCCCACCTACCAGTTGCTCGGTGACGAGCTCGATGGACCGCGGGGCCGCATCTACCTGATCAAGCAGGTGCTGGAAGGCCAGACCCCGACGCGCAGCACCCAGTTGCACCTGGACCGCTGCCTGACCTGCCGCAATTGCGAGACGACCTGTCCGTCGGGGGTGCAATATGGACAACTCGTCGAAATCGGCCGTCGGCTGGTCGAGGCCAAGGTGGAGCGCCCGACCACGGAGCGTGTCACCCACTGGATGTTGAGGGAGGGCCTGAGTTCGCCAGCGTTCAAGGTGGCGGTCAAGGCGGGGCAGGCCGTGCGGGGCGTGTTGCCGGCGGTGCTGCGTGACAAGCTGCCGCCCCGGGCCGACGCCGCCTTGCAGCAGAGGGCCCACCGCTGGCCGGTGCGCAACCACGCGCGGCGAATGCTGATGCTGCAGGGTTGCGTGCAGCCTGCGCTGATGCCCAACATCAACAGCGCCACGGCGCGTGTGCTGGATGCGTGCGGCATCCAGGCCGTGATCGCCGACAACGCCGGCTGCTGCGGTGCGGTGCGGGCCCACCTGCACGACCACGAGGGCAGCCTGGCCGATATGCGCCGCAACATCGATGCGTGGTGGCCGCTGGTCGAGGGCTTGGGCGAGGTGGAGCCGGTGGAGGCCATCGTCTTCAACGCCTCGGCCTGCGGCTTGACCGTCAAGGATTACGGGCGCTCCTTGGCGCATGACCTGGAGTACGCGGACAAGGCGGCACGCATCAGCGAGATTTCGCGAGACGTGTCCGAGCTGCTGCCCACCTTGATGCCGGCCCTCAAGGCCCGGTTGGCGGGATCCCGGACGCCCTCGGCGAGGCCTCGTCTGGCCTACCACCCACCTTGCACGCTGCAGCATGGACAACGCGTGACGGGTGTCGTGGAGCAGTCCCTGAATGAGTTGGGTTTTGATGTGCGGCTGCCGGCCCAGGACGCGCACTTGTGCTGCGGGGCGGCGGGCACCTATTCGGTGCTTCAGCCCGATCTGTCTCGGCAGCTGAGAGACCGCAAGGTCAGTGCGCTCGAGGGGCGCAATCCGCAGATCATCGTGTCGGCCAACATCGGGTGCCTGCAGCATCTGCAGAGTGGCTCCGCCTTTCCGGTGCGGCACTGGATCGAGGTGCTGGACGAGGCCCTGGCGCCCGACTGACGGGTGTTCGATGTGGATCAAAGGGGCGGCTGAATTGAATGCGCAATACGAAGCATTCTTGTTTAGTATGCGGTCGTGTCTGATGCCTCTCCGCAAAGCTTGCGCTTGCGCCGATCATGATGGATCTGTTTCAGCTGCCTTCCCACGTTTCGGCTCGCATCGAGCGCATCCATTGGCGTGACGCCGACGACCCGGTGGCGCGGCGGCTGGACGAGCTGGGCTTCGTGCCGGGTGAGTCCGTGCGGGTGATTGGCCGTGGCCCGGTCGGTCGCGAGCCCGTGGCGGTGCAGGTGGGGCACACGCGTTTTGCGCTGCGCAAGCAGGAAGCGCAGCGGATCGAGGTGGGATTCGTGGCGTCCGCGCCGGAGCGCTCATGAACACGGCGGCGGCGGACGCCGTTCGACGCATCGCGCTGGTGGGCAACCCGAATTGCGGCAAGACGGCGCTGTTCAATCGCCTCACGGGCAGCCGCCAGAAGGTGGCGAACTACGCGGGGGTGACGGTCGAGCGCAAAGAGGGGCGGTTGCATGCCCCGTCGGGCCGGCTGTGGCGCATCCTGGATCTGCCGGGCACCTACAGCCTGCATCCCAAGAGTCCGGACGAAGCCGTCACCCGGGACGTCTGCATGGGACGGCTGCCCGGCGAGGCCCAGCCAGATGTGCTGGTCTGTGTGGTGTCGGCGACCAACCTGCGGCTGAACCTGCGGCTGGCCCTGGAACTGCGGGCGCTGGGGCGGCCGATGGTGCTGGTGCTCAACATGATGGACGACGCCCACCGCCTGGGCGTGAGGATCGAACGCACCGCCCTGGAGCGAGAACTGGGCGTGCCGGTGGTGGAGGCGGTGGCGGTGCGCCGGGACGGGGCGGCGGAGCTGGTCCGCCTGCTCGACACCGTCGAAGTGGCGTGCCCGGCGCCCCGGCCCGCGGTGGAGGACCGCCACGCCGAAGTCTCGCGGCTCATGTCGATCTGCGTGCAGTCGCCTGAGCTGGGTGGGGGACTCGACGAGCGGCTGGACCGGTGGCTGCTGCATCCCGTGTGGGGCCTGGTCTTCCTGGCCGGGCTGCTGTTCTTCATGTTCCAGGCGGTGTTTTCCTGGGCAGTGCCGCTGATGGACGGCATCGAAGCGGGGGTGGGCTGGCTGGGCGAAGGGGTGCGGCTGGGCTTGGCCGACGGGCCGCTGCGCAGCCTGCTCATCGACGGGGTGCTGGCCGGTGCGGGCGGGGTGCTCGTGTTCCTGCCGCAGATCCTGATCCTGTTTCTGTTCATCCTCGTGCTGGAGGAGTCCGGCTATCTGCCCCGCGCGGCATTCCTGCTGGACCGCATGATGGTGGGGGCTGGACTGTCGGGCCGGTCGTTCATCCCGCTGCTGTCGAGTTTTGCCTGTGCGGTGCCGGGCATCATGGCCACCCGGTCCATCCAGCATCCACGGGACCGCCTCGTGACGATCCTCGTGGCGCCGCTGATGACCTGTTCCGCCCGGCTGCCGGTGTATGCGCTGCTGATTGCCGCCTTCATCCCGTCCCGGAGCGTGGGCGGGGTGTTCAATCTGCAGGGACTGGTGCTGTTCGGGTTGTACGTGGCCGGTGTGGTCTCGGCCCTGGGTGTGGCTTTGGTGCTCAAGCGGCTGGCCGCAGGCCGGGGGGCCTCGGCAGAGCATCCGCTGATGCTGGAATTGCCCTCCTACCGCTGGCCGCATCCCCGGGATCTGGCGCTGGGGCTGCTGGAGCGGGCGCGCATCTTCGTCACGCGGGTGGGCACGGTCATTTTGGCGCTGACGGTGTTGCTGTGGGGTTTGGGCAGTTTCCCGGGCGCTCCGGCCGGCGCCACGCATCCGGACATTTACTACAGCGCGGCGGGCTGGATCGGCCGCGGCCTGGAGTGGGTGTTTGCACCCATCGGATTCAACTGGCAGATCTGCATCGCGCTGGTGCCGGGCATGGCGGCGCGAGAGGTGGTGGTCGGGGCCTTGGCCACGGTCTATGCGCTGTCCGGCTCTGCAGACGACGCTTCCACCCAGTTGGTGCCCCTGATCGCGGCCCAGTGGGGTCTGCCCACGGCGCTGTCCCTGCTGGCGTGGTTCGTGTTCGCACCGCAATGCGTTTCGACGCTGGCCGTCATCCGGCGGGAGACGAACTCGGCCCGCACCATGTGGCTGGCGGCGCTCTATCTGACGGCCTTGGGGTACGGCGCGGCCTGGGTCACCTATCAACTGGCACGGGTGTGGTCATGATCGGTGGAGGGGCGTCCGTGGTGCAGGCGGGGCTGGTGGCGCTGGCCGGGCTTTGGGCCTTGCGGGTGGTGCTGCTGAAATTCGTCCGTGGTTGGGTGGCCCTGGAGGCCGCGTGGCTGGAGGCCCTGGCGGCCCGCTGCCGACCCGGCGGGTGGATGGCTCGCTTCATGCGGCGCGGGGCCGACCGCCGCCGACAGGCGATGGCACAGGCGTCGGGGTGCGCTTCCGGTTGCGGAGGGTGCCGCTCCCGGGATTGTCAGGGTTCGGGGCGCTGACACACGGGCGCCGGCTGTCCGCCTGCGCACAGTTCCCGCGAGAACCAGACGACAAAATCGTCGTGTCCGGCGGGGCCTTCACGCACGGCTTCGAGCCGTACGTTGTCGTCTTGCGTCAGGGCGCCTGCCAGGCGGCGCAGCCATCGGGCGGTTTCGGCGTGGGCGGCCCCGACCTGGCGAACGACCGTGCGGTCCGGGCTGCTGGCGCGGCTCTGCGGCTCCAACTGCACCTCCCAGCCCAGGGCCTGCAATTGCGCCGCCGCGGCTTGAACCACGGGGTCGGCCGCTCCGGTTTCCCACAGCAGTTGCGCGCGAGGACGCACGATGGCGCGCTGATCCAGCGACCCCAGGATCTGCTGTGACGCGGCGAAGGTGCTGTGTCCCCAGTTTTGCGCGTTGACCGCCGACAACATGCGCGTCAGGGACGGCTGGAGTGCGATCCAGGTCAGGGGGCTGGCGCGCTGAATCAAGGCCAGCGTCGCGTTCATGGCGTGGGCCGCCGTGGCATCGACCTCCCGGCCACGCTCGGTCAACTGCAGCGCCTGGGCGATCACGCTCGGCAGGGCATCGGAGATGAGATGAGGCGAGGCTTCCAGCATGGCCATGGCATGCAGGCGACGCTGGGGGTTGCGGTCGAACAGGGCGCGGGCGTGGCCCTCGGCTTCACTGGGGGAGCCGGTGGGGCGGGCGATGGGGGACTGCCGGTTCAGGAACTGGGCGGCGGCGGCCGGCGTCCAGGGCGATGCGGTCGGAACTGCAGGGGCCGTCTGTTCCACCGGCAGGGGCGGCGCGACCGGCTCGGGGCGCCCGCCGTCCAGGCGCTGCAACAACTGCTGGGCCATTTCCCGTTGTGCCGGGTCGAGCGCGTCGGGATAGCGGGCCAGGGTCTGGAGGTGCTCCCGGGCGCGGGTCCAGTCCCCCAGGTGCACGTGTGCCTGGGCCGCGTGGTAGAGCGCGGGGCCGTGTGTGGGGTCTGCGTGCAGGGCGTCGTTCAGTCGGGCCAGGGCGGCGGCGGGCTGCGGTTCCGCAGCCAGCGTGAGTCGCAGTCCTTCGTTGACCCAATCTGCGGCGGCGTGTCGGCGGTAGAGTCCACCGGCGGCCCACAGGCCCCCAGCCAGGAGGGCCGCGGCCGCCAGGCCCATCCAGAACCGGCGCACCCGGCGTTGACGGGCCAGGGCCTTGTCGGACAGCGGACGGGTGCTCGCGCCGGCGGAGGTCTCGAACCGATCGGCCTCGTCGGCCCAGAGGTGGCTGTTGAGCACCGCGCGGTGGATTTCCTCCCGGATCACGTCCAGGTTGCCCCCTTCGATCGTGCCCAGGTTCAGGGCCTGCAGGGTGCCCAGTCCGGCGGGCAGTTCGGTGTTGTCCAGCCGGATCGGCAGCAGATTGCCCCGGGCCTTGGCCCGGGCGCATTCGTCCCGCACGCGCGGGGAATGGGCGGAGGCTGGGGACCAGAGCACGCACGACAGTTCGGCCGACTCGACCTGGTCCGCCAGCGCCAACCCATCTCGCTGCAGGGCGGCAGCCAGTTCGCTCGCCACTTCCTGATCTTCACCGCTGTGGCTGATGAAGACCCGGCCGGGCAGAGGGAGGGAAGCGGTGGACGTCATCGGTACGGCTGAGGAACGGGCCTGGCTGTGAGCAGGCGTGAACGGAATGTCAGGATGTCACCGAGTACAACCGACGAGCGGCTGGGTGTCTACCGTTGGACCGCCGGGCGGCGTGGCGCTCCTCACGGACCTTTGGACACAGATGTGTCTGATTGTGAGCATTGGGCGTGGCCGGTCAGTGCAGTGGATGTCCGCCGGGCTGCGGGCCGATGGGCACGGCCCATTCACGCACCGGTCCCCGGGTGGAGGCTTGGAGGTAGCGGGCCACCTCCTCGGCGGGCAGTGCAGGGGAGAAGTGAAAGCCCTGGGCCACGTCACAACCGTGACGCAGCAGGAACTCCAGCTGTGCCGGGGATTCCACGCCTTCGGCGACCACCGGAAGGCCCAGCCCGTGGGCCAGGGCGATGGTGGCCCGCACGATGGCCGCGCTGTGGGCATCGGACTCGATGTCCTTCACAAAACCCGGGTCGATCTTGATCTGGTCGATCGGAAAGCGCTTGAGGTGAGCGAGCGAGGAGTAGCCCGATCCGAAGTCGTCGAGCGATACCTTCACCCCGGCCATGCGCAACTCGCCGAGCAGGCTGTTGAGGTGGCCGAGGTCCGACATCGCCGTCGATTCGGTCACCTCGATCTTGAGCAGCCGAGCGGGCACCCGGTGCCGCTCCAGGGCACCCAGCACCGTCCGGGGCAGGCTGCGGTCCAGGCACTGGCGCGCGGACACGTTGATCGACACCGGAACGACCGGGATGTCCGCGGCGAGCCAGCGCGCCATCTGCCGGCAGCTTTCCTCGATCACCCAGCCGCCCAGTGGCAGGATGAGGCCACTGTCCTCGGTCAGGCCCAGAAATCGCCCCGGTCCCCACAGGGTGCCGTCGGGCTGGCGCCAGCGCAGCAGGGCCTCCATGCCGACGATGGGATGTTCGTCGAGCAGGTCGGTCAGGTCGACCTGGGGCTGGTAGTGCAACTCGAAGCTGGCCTCGTGCAGGCCCCGGCGCAGGCGCGATTCCAGACTGAGCGACTCGCGGGTCCAGGCCGACATCTCGCTGGAATAGAAGGCATGGTGCTTGCCGCCCAGGGCTTTGCCGCGGTACATCGCGGTGTCGGCCATCACGATGAGGGTGTCGGGGTCGAGGCTGTCCTGCGGGGCCAGCGCGATGCCGATGCAACACCCGCATTCCACGTCCACCCCGTCCAGGCTGAATTCGCGCGAGACGGCGTTGATCAGGTCCAGTGCCCGCTGGGCCACGTCTTCGCGGGAGCCCACGCCCTCCTGGATGATGACAAATTCGTCTCCTCCCCAGCGGCCCACGAGGTCCATCTCACCGCAGTGCTCCCGCAGTCGCCTCGCCACGCCGCGCAGCAGGGTGTCACCGAAACGGTGCCCGAGGCTGTCGTTGATGCGCTTGAAGCGGTCGAGGTCGACGAACAGCACGGCGGCCTGGCGCCCCGTGCGGCTGGCCTGCTGCAGGGCCTGCTGCAGCCGCTGCCGCACCAGGGTCCGGTTCGGCAACTGGGTCAGGGCGTCGTGGGTGGCCTGGTGTTGAAGGCGTTCGGCCGAGCGTACGGTGTCCGTCACATCGGAGAGCGCCAGCACGGCCCCCCAGGCGCGTGTCTCACGGGTGAATTCGGACGCGAAGGTGGTGGTGTCACCTCCGGTGCGGGAGACCGGCACCTCGGTGTCCAACGCCGCCGTGTCGGGGCCCAGCTCCACGATCGGGCTGGCGACCAGCCGGACCAGTCGCTCTCCTCGCGGGCTGAACAGCCGCAGCGGGGTGGTGATCTCGATGACCCGGGCCTCTTGCAAGCACTGCTGGACCGCGCCGATGAGCACCTGCATGTCGGGTGCCCGCAAGGCGAACAGCTGATGCAGGGCCTTGTGCCGCACTTCCCCGCGGGCCCGGCCGGACAGGCGCTCGGCGCTGGGGTTCAGATAACGGATGCGCAGGCGCCGGTCGAGGGTCACCACCGCTTCCGTGATGGCCTGAAGGGTGGCGTGGGCCTGGTCGCGCGTGCGGCGCAGGTCGTGTCGGGTCTGGAGCAGTTCCCAGGCCCGTTGCAGCAGGAACGCCAGTGCCAGTCCGGCCGACAGCGCCGCCGTCGGCAACCACCAGTTGCGTGTCAGCAGCAGCAGGCTCATCCCCAGCGGGGCGATGGTCAAGGCCAACGCGGACCGGGCACGGAATTCGAGCGGTCGGATGGCGGCCAGGAGCGCCAGGACCCCCAGCGGGATCAGGTTGATCAGCGCGGTGGTCATGCCGTCCACCGGGCGGACGAGGCCCTGGTGGAGCATGGATTCCATGGCCTGTGCATGGAACTGCACGGCGCTCTTGGATACCCCTCGCCACACCGCCGGCACGCTCACGGGCTGATCGGCTCCTTCCGCGGTCACGCCGACCCAGGCCACCTTGCCGGCCAACGTCGCACCGACGCGAGGATCTGCCAGCAGAGCGGCCGCCGACACCATGGGCAGGTCGGATTCCAGCGTGTGCATCAGCAGCTCGTGCTGGCGCCACCAACCCGTGCGAGTCGCCGCAGTGTCCGCGGGCAGGAACAGGTCTGCGGTGACCGACGGGGTGGAGCGCAGCCCGGAGGCGTTGAGCACCGCCAGTGGCAGCGCCGCCCATTCCTGAGGGCCGAACCCGGCGCTCAGGGCCAGACGACGGTTCAGTCCGTCGGCATCCATGGGGGAATCCACGTGCCCGATGCCTGCGGCGGCGGAGCCGAAGACCGGGGCCGGGCCCAGGGGGGTCGGCCCTTGCCCAAACGCGCGAGCGGCCGGGCCGATCGGCAGCACGACCCGGCCGTTGCGGCGGATCGCGTCGGCCAGTGGGGTGTCGTTGCCGCTGGCACCTGGATGCGACGGCAGCAGCACGTCGTATCCCACCGCCCGGACACCAGCCCGAGTCAGGGCATCGATCACCTGGGCCTGAAGGGCCCGCGGCCAGGGCCAGGGTCCGAGTTGTCTCAGGCTGTCGTTGTCGATCGCGATGACGACGCTTTGCTGGATCGGTGCGGGGCGCAGGCGCGACAGCGCCCAGTCGAGTCCGTCGTAGGTGGTGAGGTTCAAGCGCTCCATGGCCGGCCCCGTGCTGCTGAGCACGAGGGCCGTGAAGGCCGTGGCCACCCACCAGGGTTGGCGCAGCAGCGTCTGATACCAGGGGCGTCGGCGGCTCACCGGGCCGAGCCTTCGGGTCCGCCGTGCCCACTCAGGTTTTCGACCCAGTGCAGGGGCGACCACCGCTGCGGCACGGGCATCGGGCGCACCTGGATCGTGCGGGCCGGGCCCCACACGGGAGGCTGGTCGGCTCGGTAGCGGCCCAGGCGGACGTGGTAAGTGCCCGCCTGAGTCGGCCACATCAGGGTCAGGTCCCGGCCGTGCACCGTGCGGTCGGCCGTCACCCGTTCAAAGGCGGGGTCACGGGCCATTTGCAGCCGCATCGGCTCGTTCTCTTCGGCTTGGCGGGACCACGAGATCCGGATCCGATCCCCCTGCCGCTCCACCCGGTCGAGGTCCGGTCCTTTCGGGACCTGCCGCGCCAGACGCACAGGTCGCACGGTCGGGGCGCCTTGCAGGCCCATCGGGCCTGAGGCTCTCACATGCAGGCGATAGGTGCCGTCGGGCACGGGGGGATCGGGCAGCACAGCTCCTTCGGAGGACATGGCGGCTTCCAGCCGGGAGTCGGGCTCCTCGGTCCACCATTCGATGACATGGCCGGCGGCATCGGCGTGGGGCGCGATGCAGGTCTGGCACGGCAGGGTGTCGAGCACGGCCGGCGTGCCAGAGAGGTCCGGGAGGGCAGGCAGGGCCTGCGCCGCCGATGGGGCCTGCCCCTGGATCGTGACGCTGCCTTGCGCTGAAATCAGTCGCGTGACCCCCTGTGGGTTGAACACGTCGACTTCTCCCTCGGCCACCTCGCTCCACGTCCTGTCGGCTTCGACCCGCACGGTGAAGGTTGTGCCGCGCACGGCGGTGACGGCCGAAGGGGACACGATGTCGAGCGCCCGGCCCGTCGAGCGCAGGGCGGGAACCGCGTTGTCCAGGCCCCCAGACAGCAGTTCAATCTCGATGCGCACGTCCGCACCACCTTCCCCTGGCCCGGGCAGCTTGCGCACCAGCAGTTCGGATTTGGGACGGACCTCGATGAGCGTGCCTTGTCCCAGCGACAGCGTGGCGCGGCCGGACGATCCGGTGCGCAGGCGTTGGCCGGCGGCCATCGCCACGGGCTTTGTGTCCAGGAGGGTCCATTGGCCCGCCGAAAATCGCTCCACACGGCCTTGCCACGACACCAGTTGCAACTCCACACCCCTCAGGCGCAGCCATTCCATGGGGATGAACAGGCGGCTTCCCGGGGGGATGCGGCGGGCGTCCGCGATCCGGTTGTGCTGCTGCAGCCGTGGCCAGTAGCTCATGTCGAGCAGGTAGTGCTCGGTGATCGTCCAGGGGTTGTCGCCGGGGCGCACGGTGTAGACAAATTCCTCCTCGGCCCAGGCCGGGCCCAGTCCTGCCACCACCAGACCGATCGCCATCGCCAACGGACGCATCCGACGAAGCGACAGGGAGCGGAGGCGGACGGAACAGAACATGAATACCGGTCTAATTGGATCGATGGGAGGGGGAGATCTTCCCGGAGAAAACGTCCGGAAGGCCGAGGCGGGGCGGCACTATCGCACGCTCTGGCGACCCAAAGTGAAACATTCGGTACGCCGTGGGGGGCGAGCCGGTTGACAGGGGGCTGGTCCTGCGACCGGCGCGGCCATCAGGCCGCCTGGTAGGCCAGGCGCACGTAAATCGGGGCAAACGCCTCGGCCTGGGTGAGCTCGAGCAGGCGTTCCCGGGTGAGTTCCAGCAGGGCGATGAAGGTCACGACCAGCACTTGCGGGCCCCGGCCGGGGTCGAACAGGTCCTGGAATTCGAGGAATCGGCGATCTTGCAGGCGCCGCAGGAGCCGGGTCATGTGCTCGCGAACCGACAGTTCCTCGCGGCTGATGCGGTGGTGCTGGGTCAGCTGCGCCCGGCGCAGGATGTCGGACCAGGCTTGTCGCAACTCGTCCACGCTCACGTCCGGGAACCGGGGCTCGATCGATTGCTCGATGTGGACCTGGGCGCGCAGGAAGTCCCGCCCCAGCAAGGGCAGGCTGTCGAGTTGCGCGGCGGCCAATTTCATGCGCTCGTATTCCAGGAGTCGCCGGACGAGCTCTGCACGCGGGTCGGCCGCTTCTTCGCCGTCGTGGGACGGACGGGTGGGCAGCAGCATGCGCGACTTGATCTCGATGAGGGTGGCCGCCATCAGCAGGTATTCGGCCGCCAGCTCCAGGTTGTGGCGGCGGATCTGCTCGATGTAGTCGAGGTACTGGCGCGTGACGTCGGCCAGCGGGATGTCGAGGATGTTGAAGTTCTGCT
>CAYYCN010000097.1:9250-12437 GCA_964470355.1 uncultured Sphaerotilus sp. | reverse complement strand
CGCCCGAGTACCTGAAGTTCGTGCTGGCCACGACCGACCCGCAGAAGGTGCCGGTGACGGTGCTCAGCCGCTGTCTGCAGTTCAACCTGCGGCCCATGTCGCCCGAGACGATTGAGACCCACCTGGCCCAGGTGCTGCAGGCCGAAAGCGTGCCGTCCGACGCCGTGGCGCTGCGCATGATCGCGCGGGCCGCCCGGGGGTCGATGCGTGACGCGCTGTCGCTGACGGACCAGGCCATTGCCTTTGCCAGCGGACAACTGCTGGAAGCGCCCGTGCGACAGATGCTGGGGGCCGTGGACCGCAGCCATGCCGTGCGGTTGGTGCAGGCGCTGGCGGCCTCCGACGGTGCCTCGATGGTGGCCGTCGTCGATCAGCTGCGCCAGCTCGGTCTGTCGGCCACCGGCTTTCTGGACGAATTGCTGGCTTTGGCTCAACAACTGGCGGTGGCGCAGGCCGTGCCCGGGACGCTGGACGCGGCCGATCCGGATGCCCCGTTGATTCAACCCCTGCTGGGCCTGCTGGCCGCTGATGAGCTTCAGCTGCTCTACAGCGTGGCCTTGCACGGCCGCGCCGAACTGGCGTTGGCGCCGGACGAGTACAGCGGCCTCGTGATGGTGTTGCTGCGCTTGCTGGCGTTCAGGCCCGTGCCAGGGGGCGGCGGTGCGGTCGGACCGATGGGTTCTCCTCCGCGCACGACGTCCGGGGCTTCGGCTGCCGGAGGGGGCGGTGGCGCCGGAGCGTCCATGGCTTCGGCCCATCGGGCACCCGAAAGCCGCGCTTCGGAAGAACAGGCTTCCCGCCCGGGAGGGCGTGTGCAGCCGCAGGCGCACGTTTCGGGCGCGGCCGTGGCCACGCCCCCTGCGGGGGGGCTTCCCACCGCTCGCACTCCGATCGGATCGGTTCGGTCCGGGGTGGCGCCTGGTGAGCGGGCCCGGCCGGCTGAACCGATCGTCACCGAGCCACCGGTCCGTCCCATGGATCGTGCGCCAAGCGAGGCCTTGGAGCGTCGGCCGGTCGGTGCGGCTCTCGCGGCGCCCGATTCGCCCCGCTCCGTGTCGAAACCCGACGACGACGTGCCCCCGTGGCTGGACATCCCACCGGAAGACCCCACCGATGAAGGCCGCGCCATCGGGGAGGTTCGTGCGGACGCGAGCCCGTCCATCCCGACAACCGCCCCATCCATGCCGCCACTTGCCGAGGGGGCACTGGAGGGGGAGGGGCCCGCTTCAACGTCGGACCTGCCCGCTGCCGAGCCGAAAGCGCGCTTTGAAGCCGGGGCGGCATCCGCACAGGATTTGCTGGCGCGACATGTGCCCGATGATTCACCCACGCAGCAGCGCTGGTTGATGCTGGCCGAGACCGTGCTGGCCGGCAGCGCCATTGCGGGCATGGTGCGCGAGCTGGTTTGGCAAGCCCAGTGCGCCGCCATCGAGACGTTGGGCGAAGCCGAACGCTGGACCCTGAAGGTGCCGCGTGAGTCGTTGCGCCAAGCCGGTCACCGGGACCGCCTGCAGGCCGCCCTCTCCGAGGTGTTGGGCCAGCCGGTGCAACTGGTCCTCGAGGTGGGGTTGGTCAGCGACAGCGCCTTCTTGCGTGACACGGCAGCCAAGGCCCGCGCTCAGTTGGAAGCCGAGCAGGTGATCCTGCAAGACGGTCTGGTGCGCCAGATGCTGAGCCAGTTTCCCGGCTCGCGGGTGGTTCCGGGCTCGATCCGGCCGCGCTGACGCCAGCGCAGGGCCCACGGCCTCGCAGCCATTTGATTTCCTCCCTATCCAGAACCCGATTGATTGCTGAAAGGATCGCACATGCTCAAGGGACAACTCTCCGGACTGATGAAGCAAGCTCAGGCCATGCAGGAAAACCTCAAGAAGGCCCAAGAAGAACTCGGTCACATCGAGGTGGAAGGCCAGGCCGGTGCCGGCCTCGTCAAAGTCCAGATGACCTGCAAGCACGACGTGAAGCGTGTGACCATCGATCCCAGTCTGCTGAGCGATGACAAGGACATGCTCGAAGACCTCGTGGCCGCCGCCATGAACGATGCCGTGCGCCGTGCCGAAGCCGTCAGCCAGGAAAAGATGGGCAAGCTCACTGCGGGCATGCCGCTGCCCGGCGGCATGAAGTTCCCGTTCTGATCGATCGGCGAACCCGCGCATGACCGACCCGCGTCCGCCTGGCCTGATCGTGGCCCTCATGGATGGGCTGCGTCGTCTGCCGGGTGTGGGCGCGAAGTCGGCGCAGCGCATGGCTTATCACCTGCTGCAGCACGACCGGGAAGGTGCGCTGCAACTCGCCCGGGCGCTCGAATCGGCGGTGCATGGCATGCAGCACTGTGAGCGTTGCCACACATTTTCCGAGACCCCCGTTTGCGACACCTGCGCAGACGGGCGACGCGACCCTCGTCAGTTGTGCGTGGTGGAGTCGCCCGCCGATCAGGCTGCGCTGGAACGCACTGGCAGCTACAAAGGCCTGTACTTTGTGCTGATGGGCAAGCTCAGCCCGCTGGACGGGATGGGGGCCCAGGAGATCGGCCTGCCTCGATTGCTGGATCGCACCGATGATCCCGCTCTGGAAGAGGTCATCATCGCCACGAACTTCACGGCTGAAGGTGAAATCACGGCCCACGTGATCACCGAGGCCTTGCGCCCCAGCGAGCTCAAGGTCACGCGCCTGGCTCGGGGGGTGCCGATCGGCAGTGAACTGGAATACGTCGACCTGGGCACCATTGCCCACGCGCTGTTCGACCGCCGCTGATCATCACAAAACCCACATGCATGCGGGTTTTGTCGTTGTGGGCGTCGTCCCGGCGCTGGCAGCCGGGATGGTGATCACATCTTGGCCGAAGCCTTGGCGTGCTTGGCGGAGGCTTTGTCCGCGACGTCCTTGCCGGACTTGCCCCCACGCTTGTCGTCGTCGGCCTTGACTTTTGACTTGCTGCCCGGTTTGCGGTCCTCGTCGTCCTTGGCGGCGAGTTTGCGGGACTTGGCCGACTTGCGGTCGTCCCGATCGTCCTCGTCTCGGGCGGAAGATTTGGAAGAGGACTTGCGGGATTTGCGATCGTCGGTGCGGTCCTCATCGTCTTTGGCGGCGAGCTTGCGGGACTTGGCCGACTTGCGGTCGTCCCGATCGTCCTCGTCGCGGGCGGAAGACTTGGAAGAGGACTTGCGGGATTTGCGGTCGTCGGCGCGGT
>CAYYCN010000097.1:0-9150 GCA_964470355.1 uncultured Sphaerotilus sp. | reverse complement strand
TTGGCCGACTTGCGGTCGTCCCGATCGTCCTCATCGCGGGCGGAAGACTTGGAAGAGGACTTGCGGGATTTGCGGTCGTCGGCGCGGTCCTCGTCCTTGGCGGCAAGCTTGCGGGACTTGGCCGACTTGCGGTCGTCCCGATCGTCCTCATCGCGGGCGGAAGACTTGGAAGCGGACTTGCGGGATTTGCGGTCGTCGGCGTGGTCCTCGTCGTCCTTGGCGGCAAGCTTGCGGGACTTGACTGACTTGCGGTCGTCGTCGTCCTGGGCGGTGGCTCGGTTTTTGCGAGCCGGCGGATCCGGCATCACCTCCACCGGATCGGGCGCGTCGCTGCGGATCACGATCGCCAGGTCCTGGCCCCGCTTGAGCCGCGACTTGGACGACAGCCGGTTCCACTGAGCCAGCTGGTTGGCCGAGAAACCGTAGCGACGGGCCAGCGAGGCGAGGGTGTCGCCCTTGCGCGCCTCGATGTACACCCGCTTGAACGGGGGCGGTTCCGGAGTCAGGGCCATGTGGGCATGGTCGGCGACATGGACCGGCACGTCGCGGCTGCGGGTCTCGCTGCGGGTGACCAGCAGCGTAGATCCCGCCCGCACCATCATGCGCGGGGGCACGTGGTTGAGGTCTCGCAGCGCGGACTCCGACATCCCCACTGTGGAGGCCACTTCAGCGAGCTTCATCGTGCGCGGAGCGGTCCACGCGGTCCAACTGGCCAGCGCACCCCGATAGGACCCGAGGTTAGCGATGAACCGGTCGGCGTTGTCGTAGGGCAGCAGGAGCTGGGGGGTGCCCGCGGCCATGATCACCGGTTTGTTCATCTGGGGATTGAGGTCCTTGAACTCCTCGCTCGACAGACCGGCCAGCCGTGCGGCCAGGGCCACGTCGATGTCCCGCTCAATGGGCACCGACACAAAATAGGGGTGGTTCTTCAGCGGCGGCAGGGACAGCCCGTACTCCGCCGGCTTGCTGACCAGATTCTTCATGGCCTGGAGCTTGGGCACGTAATTGCGCGTTTCCGCGGGCATGCGCAGGCTCAGGTAGTCGGTCGGCAACCCTTCGGCGGTGTTGCGGGCGATGGCACGGCTGACGTTGCCTTCGCCCCAGTTGTAGGCAGCCAGAGCCAGGTGCCAGCTGCCGAACATGCCATGCAGGCGGTGCAGGTAGTCGAGCGCGGCGTTCGTGGACGCCAGGACGTCCCGGCGGTCGTCACGGAACATGTTCTGCTTGAGCGAAAAGTCGCGACCGGTGGCCGGCATGAACTGCCACATGCCCGAGGCCTTGGCCGAGGACATGGCCTTCGGGTTGAAGGCGCTTTCGATGAAGGGCAGCAGGGCCAGTTCCGACGGCATCCGGCGCCGCTGGAGTTCCTCGACGATGTGATAGAGGTACATGGAACCGCGCCCGGTCATGCGCTCAAAATAGTCCGGACGATTCGCGTACCAGCTTTCGTGCTTGACCACGAGATCGTCTTCCAGATCGGGCATGCTGTAAGCGGAGCGGATGCGTGCCCACAGGTCCTCGTCGGCTTGGGCATCGTCCATCCGGACCGTCTTGCCCGGCTGGAGCGGGTCTTCCGGCTGACCCACGGCGTCTTGGGCGCCCTGTTCGGCCGTCGAGGGTGGGGTGGGGGCCGTGGCCTCGACCTGGGTGATCTGGGGGGGCGGCTCGACGGTGTCGATCGGATGGGGGGCCGTGGCGCAGCCGGCCAGGGACAGGACGAGGGCCATGGCCGCCAAGCTCAGGGGCCGCAGGACACGAAGCAGGGGCGGACTGCGGCGGGGGGCGCAGGTCGTCATCGGGCTGTGATCTTCCATTCGCGAAAGGCAGTGAACACGGGCATCGGACCCGCGGTGGCCACTCGGTCCGACCCTGTGGCCGGGGACTCGGCGGCGGAGGTCACTGCACCAGAAGGGGTTGAGGGACAACAGATCCGGAGCCAAGGGCCAGACGGCCTCGAAGGCCTGCGAGCCTCGACAGGCCGACGCGAACATCCGGAGAGCGTCGTGATCGGGACCGACCTTGCGGGCGAATCTGAGAATCCCGTCAGTATACTCATGGAAGGAGTGGATCCGGGTATGGCAGGGTAATCCTGCCGGATTTTCGAGAAAGTCGTGCCGCTGTTCCGGTGTGCCTTCGAATATTCTCCGGCAGTCCCTGGAGAAAAGGGTATTGGCCATGGCGCGGTACCGACGGGTCCAGGCTCAGTGGTCTGAAAAGGCGGGAATGGCGACCAGGTTCATGGCGAGAGACAAGGCTGTCGCGGAAATCGATCGGTGGCTTCAGTCGCCCCCGGGGCGGTATGTGCTGGAGTGGCAACAGCAGCGGCTGGACCGGTGCGTGAGCGATCTCTTCGGATTCCACGCATTGCAACTGGGCTGGCCGGCCTTGCAGGCGCTGCGCACCAACCGGATGCCGCACCGATGGCTCTTGACCCAACCGCCGCCGGCCGTGGCCGAAACGAATCTGTCCCTGACCTTCCCGGACCGGGAGGGTCCGGCCGACCTCGGACCGATCCGCCCGAGCATCCTGGCGGACTTCGAGGCGCTTCCATTTCCGTCCCAGACCTTGGATCTGGTCGTGCTGCCGCACACGCTGGAAGTGGCTGACGATCCCCACCAGACCTTGCGGGAGGTCGAGCGTGTGTTGGTGCCGGAAGGGCGGGTGGTGCTTCTCGGATTCAATCCATCGAGCTGGTTGGGGGCGTGGTGCACGGCGGGCACGGCGTCCTTGCGCCTGGGGGGGCGAGCCCCCAGCGTGCCCGTGGATGCCGAACTGATCGGCTGGCTGAGGCTGCGGGACTGGCTGCGGCTGCTCAGTTTCGAGATCGAGACCATCGAGTTCGGTTGTTACCGCCCCCCCCTGCACAGCCAGCCTTGGCTGGACCGGCTGGACTGGATGGAGCAGGCCGGTTCGCGCTGGTGGCCGGTGCTCGGATGCGTGTACTTCGTGGTGGCCGTGAAGCGTGTGCGCGGCATGACCCTCACGGGCAAGGCGTGGAAGCGACGTCGATTGCCGGCGGGCAAGGCGGCGCTCGTGACCCGCCGCAGCGGTCGTTGACGGAACGGAACGGGACGGGCCAGGCCGGCCGCGCATCTGTTCCAATCGGGGCCCGATTGAATCGACCGTCCCATGACCGAGAACACCGCCACGTCCGCCTCGTCCCTGCCTGTCCAGCGCCCCCAGGTGGTGGTCTACACCGACGGGGCCTGCAAGGGCAATCCAGGTCCTGGCGGCTGGGGTGTCTGGCTGCAAAGCGGTGCCCACAGCAAGGAAATGTGGGGCGGAGAGCGCAACACCACCAACAATCGCATGGAGATGACGGCAGTCATTGAGGCGCTGGCGAGTCTCAAGCGCACCTGCGACGTGGTGATCTACACCGACAGCGAGTACGTCAAGAACGGCATCACCTCCTGGATCCATGGCTGGAAGCGGCGCGGCTGGAAGACCGCCGACAACAAGCCGGTGAAAAACGCCGAACTGTGGCAGCGCATGGAGGCCCTGGCCGCTCTGCATCGGGTGGAATGGCGCTGGGTGAAGGGACATGCCGGAGATCCAGGCAACGAACGTGCCGACGCGCTGGCCAACCGCGGCGTGGACGAGGCCCGGCAGGTCTCGCGCTGAGGGTGCGGGCGCCGCAGTGGCGCCCGCTTCTCCGGCTTCAGCGCTCAACGTACCCGTCGGACAGCGTGGCCAGGAAGGCCAGGACGTCGTCGACTTCGGCCGACGACAGGGCCGGCGTTCCGCCCTCCGTCCGGTTGAACGGCGCCGTCGTGACCACATTGCCGTGATAGGCCGCGGGCAGGTCATTGAACTTGGCCGTCACGCCAGCCACCTGCGGGTACCACTGGGCCGGGTGCGTGTCCCGGCGCACGTGGAAGTTCACCGCCTCGCGCAGCGTCTTGATCTGGCCATTGTGGAAAAAGGCCATGCGCAGCGCCACGTTGCGCAGCGAAGGGGTTTTGAATTTGCCGCACCACGTGGGGTGGCTCGATGGCGTGCGGCCGCCGGGTTCGAAATCGCACAGGCCGAGGTCATAGTAAGTGGCATCGGCGTTGGCGGTGTAGGCCGCATTGCGGGCCACGCCGAGCGCGTAGTAACCGAAATTCGTGAACAACGGGTGTTCGCCGCCAGCGCTTCGGGCCGAGGTGTGGCACGACGCGCAGTTGCCCTTGTCGGCGCGATTGAAAGCGTCGAGACCGCGCTGCTCCTGGGTGCTGAGCGTGGCATTGCCACGCAGCACTTCGTCGTACTTGCTGTCGTAAGGGTGAAACACCTGGGCCTCGCGCTCGAAGGCGCCCAGCGCCTTGCCCACGTTGACGTACATCGGATTGTCGCGGGTGTCGTCGCTGGCGTGGCGGGTGAAGGCGTCCTGCCCGTAGACCTTCTTGAAGTCTTCGGCATAGGCGCTGCTGGCGATCTTGGACAGGACGTCCAGGGCGCCGGTGTTGGCCATTTCCACGGGATTCAGGAACGGACCGAGGGCCTGCTGTTCCAAGGTGTCGACCGCACCAAACCAGAACATGCCGCCTTTGGGCGTGCCATCGGCATCCACCGAGAAGACCGGGGCGGTGTGCAGGTAGCTGGCGGGCATGGACAGGCGCTTGCCCTGCACATCCAGGCCTGGGCCACCCAGTTGGGTGCCCAGGTCGTTCGTCTGGGTGTGGCCGTTGGTGGGGTCGTGGCAGGTGGCGCACGACATCTGCCCGGAAGCCGACAGCGATGCATCAAAGAAGATCCGACGTCCCAGCGCCGCTTCAGCGGACAGGGTCTGGACGGGTTCCGTCGAGTTGGGGCTGGCGGTGCTGTCGGCGGTGGAGTCGCCACCACCGCAGGCCGACAGCAAGGCGGCGGCACTGGCGGCCACGGCCACCCAGGGACTGAAGCGGAATGGGAGTCGATCAAGAGAAGTCACGGCACTGCTTTCTGAAATATTGATTCCAGGATTCAAAAAGAATGAACTGGAATGCAAAGTTTCGTGAAGCAACCGGGCCTTCAAGTATCCCCTGATTAGATGTGGTTTTATTCAGGCGTGATGCTTGTCACATCCCGGGGCGGTCCCGGTGGTCAAAACGCGACGAGATCGACGGTGATACCTCGAAGGGCCAACGCCCAGCGGGCCTGCATGGCGGTCTGGCGATCCGGAAAAGGCCACCAGACGGCATGCCAGGTGCCTCGGTTTTCGATCAGCTCGACCCGCGCTTGGGTCGGCAGATCGCTGGGGTCCAGGGCGCGGGCGGCCGCTTCCATGCGAGGAAGCAGCGCCTGCGCTGCTGCGCGGTCGCGCGGACCTCGGCTCATGAGGGCGAAGTGCTGGCCTGCGTCGGAATCCCGGGCCGGAGAGTCTTTCAGGACCGGTTTGAGGTCGCGGATCTCGACGGGCTCTTCCGGTTTGGAGGGGAGGGGTTTTTCTGCGGTCGCAGCGAGAGGATGCGCATGGGAGCGGTCCTCGTGGGGGCGTCGGGCACCAGCGAGAGGTGACGACGCAGCGGTGGCTCCTCCTGCGGAAGAGGGCGGGGTGGCGGGGGCGTGAGCACTCTCAAGTCCCGGAAACGGCGCGGACGCAGGCACATCCAAGGCCGACTGTGGCGCCTGTGCGCCTGCCCCGTGCTCTGAAGCGGCCGGGGCATGGTGAGGCGCCGAGTCAGACGAAGCCGCCTCCGAAGCGGCTGGGGCTGCGGTGTGGTTGGGCGCCGTGGCGGCAGAGGGTGGCGACTCGGCATGGTCGGGCGTGGACGCCGGCACGGCGGCTGAGGCGGCATGGGGCGTTGTGCTGGAGGCCGTTGCCGCCCGGTGGGAACCAGATCCCACCCCGAGGCCCGTGAGCGCCAGGATCAAGACGGGCACCAGCACCGCCAGCGAGACCCTCAACGGGCTCAAGACCCGCCGCCCCAGGATCGGATCCTGAGGTCGAGGCCCCAGCAGCAACCGGGGGCGATGGTGCTCGACGCTCAGGCCGGCCGTCAGCAGGTAAAGCCAGACCTCCACGACCTCCGACTCTGTGCGGATCTGGCGGCGAGGCCAGTCGGCGGGAGCTGGAGAGTCCTCGCGCCCATGGATCCTGGCGAAAGAGACGACCTGTTCGTGGGTGAGTCCTGGGGCAAAGGCTTCGGTGAAGGCGGGCACCAGCGCCGCGGCGGCGCCAGGCCCGGGCGCGTCTGAAACGGCCCCGTCCGTGGAAGGGGCTGTTGCAGGGGCCTGGGCGGGCCCGTCCGCACCGTGGCCTTTGGACGGACGTCGAGGCAACCGGGCCAGAAGCGCTGCAGCCACGCCCTTCAGTCGCCGAGGCCATGCTTTCCATCCGGTGAGGGCAGCGGCACCGTCTTCCAGCGACGCCGTGCCGGGCGCCCAGGGCAGCACCACGACGCCGATGCTTTCCACATCGGAAAGCCGGATGCGCCGAGCGAGCCAGTGGCGGTTGTGCCACCGGACCACGCGCGTGGCCACGTCGAGGGGCTGAAGGGAATCTGACATCGCGTGTCCATTCTGGAACGCGCTGCGGGCCGGGGATCTTCGGAAGTGGGGATTCGTTCACAGGCAGTTTTGCCGCGAAGCTCCGGCGGTGATGTCAGGCGCGGGGCTGCCCCGGCAAGGGCCTGCGGCGATAGAACTGCATCGGAACACCTTCGGCGGCGGCGACCTTCTCACGCTGGCGGGCCTGCTGAAGCACGTTTTTCTTCATGCGGCCGACCACGTGCATCTCACAGGGTTTGCAGTCGAAGCGCAGCGTCAGCACCTCGTCGCCGTTTTCGATGGTGAGCGGGTCGGCCTTGACGGTGCCTTGCACGCCTTGCACCCCCTTGGCTTGTTTGGGGCACAGGCTCAGGCTGTAGCGCACACAGTGCTTGGTGATCATCAGGCTGACATCGCCCAGGGCCTCGTGGCTTTCGTAGGCCGACTCGATCACCCGCACGCCGTGTCGGGCGTAGAAGTCACGGGCCTTGCCGTTGTAGACGTTGGCCAGGTAGCTGAGCGTGTCGTCCGGATAGATGGCGGGAGGGTCCACGGGACGGGCGGGAACCAGCCGGGGCAGGGCCTCGGCCCGGGCCGCTTCGAGTGCGGCGATGGCGTCGCGACGCAGGGCGTTGACCACGGCCGACGGCACAAACCAGGGCTGGGCACCGCGCAGCAGGATTTCTTCGGCCTCGAACACGGTGGAGCCGAGCTTGCCGAGGCTGTCGCGCAGGGCCCCTTCCGCACGCAGGGGATCGCGGGCAGGGGCCTTGTCCAAAACGGCCGTGGCGCGGGCTTCGGTGCCGTGGGTGTCGCTGACGGTCAGCGCCAGGCCGTCGGGCGTGTCGTCGAGCTGCATCCACACGCCGATGCGCCGATCGGCGCTCTTGCGGTCGAGCAGCCGGTCCCAGGCCATGTCGCGGTTGCGGCTCAGCGGGGCGTCGCGGCGCAGGTCCTTGTAGGTGCTCAGGGCTTCTTTCGGCACGACGCGCCACAGGCGGCGGTCGGCATCGACCAGCTCGGCGGTGTCGATGGGCATGCCCACCAGTTCGCGCTGCAGGTCGTAGTAGGTGAGGGCATCGTTGTTGTTGAGCGGGCTCACCCCCTCGTCGAGCGTCACGTCCAGGTGGTCGTGGGCCACCTTGGTGATCCAGCCCAGCGGCAGTCCGGCGTGTTTGGGCGAGTCGAAGGCGCCGATGTCCTCGTGGCGCCCGGTGACGAAGTAGTCGGTGGCGCCGCGGTTGAAGTTGCGGTCCGGATCGGGCGTGAACGTGTAGGTGCAGCGGCCGTCCGAGGTGGGGGCGAATGCCGGATGGTCTTCCATGAAGGCGTCCAGCAGCCGACGGTAGTGGGCGGTGATGTTCTTCACGTAGCCCATGTCCTTGTAGCGGCCCTCGATCTTGAAGCTGCGGATGCCGGCGTCGACCAGGGCGGCCAGGTTGGCGCTCTGGTTGTTGTCCTTGAGCGAGAGCACGTGCTGCTCGTGCGCGACGATGCGGCCTTGCGGGTCGGTGACGGTGTAGGGCAGGCGACAGGCCTGCGAGCAGTCGCCGCGGTTGGCGCTGCGGCCGGTGTGCGCGTGGCTGATGAAGCACTGGCCGCTGTAGGCCACACACAGGGCGCCGTGCACAAAAAACTCCAGGGTCGCGTCCTGCACCTGTGCGGAGATGTCCCGGATCTGGGGCAGGGTCAGCTCGCGCGCCAGCACCATCTGCGAGAAACCCACGTCCTGCAGGAAGCGGGCTTTTTCGGGGGTGCGGATGTCGGTCTGGGTGCTGGCGTGGAGCTGGATGGGGGGCAGGTCCAGTTCCAGCAGGCCCAGGTCCTGCACGATCAGGGCGTCGACCCCCGCGTCGTACAGCTGGTGGACGAGTCGGCGGGCCGGCTCCAGCTCGTCGTCGCGCAAGATGGTGTTGATCGTCGTGAAGATGCGGGCACCGAAGCGATGGGCCTGTTTCACCAGCCGTTCGATGTCCTGCACCGAGTTGCCGGCCGAGGCCCGGGCGCCGAAGTCGGGCCCTCCGATGTAGACCGCATCGGCACCGTGATGGACGGCTTCGATGCCGACGTCGGCGTTGCGGGCGGGGGAGAGCAGTTCGAGGTCGGATCGCATCGCGGGATTTTAGGTGGGGCGGACATGCCTCGGTCTTGTGTGCAGAATGCCCCACAATCGGGCCACTGTTCCGGCCTTGGCTTGTTCCGGTGGCATCGGAAGATGGGCCCGATCGGTTCCTGTGACTTCTCTCATGAATGCCTCCACCTACACCCTGGCCGTCGGCGATGCACACCATCTGCTGGATGCCCCTGGCGACTGGAATCTCGCGGTGGAGTCCTGTGCGGACCTGCCGCACGCCCAGGCGGCGATCCTGACGCGGGCCCCCGATGCCCTGCTCATCGCCTGCGAGTCGATCGAGGCCGCCTTGTCCGTGCTGACGTGGCCGGGTCTTTCGCAGGCTTGTACCGAAAGTGGGGTGGTCGTGGCGTTGCCTCAACCCACTCCGGAGCTGGCGCGCCGTCTGCTGCGCGCGGGGGTGCAGGATGTGGTCGAGTGCGGCCCGGATCGTTCCGCCGATCTGTCGCGCACGGTCTGGCTGGCGGCCCAGCGCAAACGCAACGAGCAGGAGTTGCGGCGCGCGGGATCGATCGACCTGACCACCGGCTTGCCCAATCACGCGCACCTGGCGGATCTGTTGTCCCAGA
>CAYYCN010000096.1:0-12480 GCA_964470355.1 uncultured Sphaerotilus sp. | reverse complement strand
CGATGGGCTCGTGCATGGTGTCCAGCGAAGGCGCCTGCGCGGCGCACTACAGCTATGGGCGCTGGCGCGACATCCCGGTCGTGACCGCCTGATCCCGCTTGTCCGAGACGAACCCCATGACCGCCCGCAAGACCTACATCCGCCCCCTCGACCTGAAGAATGGCCGCGTCGACATGAACCACGGCGCTGGCGGCCGCGCCTCGGCGCAGCTCATCGAGGAGTTGTTCGCCCGCGCCTTCGACAACCCGGCGCTGCGCGAAGGCAACGACGGTGCCGTGCTGCCTGAATTGCCGTCCGGCCACCGGCTGGTCATGGCCACCGACGCCCACGTCATCTCACCGCTGTTCTTCCCCGGCGGCGACATCGGGGGCCTGAGCGTACACGGCACGGTCAACGACGTGGCCATGATGGGCGCCAAGCCGCTGTACCTGTCGGCCAGCTTCATCCTGGAAGAAGGATTTCCGCTGGTGGACCTGAAGCGCATCGTCGACTCGATGGCCGCGGCCGCACACGAGGCCGGCGTGGCCGTCGTGACCGGCGACACCAAGGTGGTCGAGCAGGGCAAGGGCGACGGCGTGTTCATCAGCACGACCGGTGTGGGCGGGCTACCGCCGGGGCGGCGCATCACGGGCGATCAGGCGCGGCCGGGCGATGTGGTGCTGGTGTCGGGCACGATCGGCGACCATGGCGTGGCCGTGCTGTCGCTGCGCGAGTCACTGGAGTTTGAGACCACCATCACCTCCGACACCGCCGCGCTGAACGGACTGGTGGCGGCGCTGCTGGCCGCCGTGCCGGAAGGCAGCGTGCGCGTGCTGCGTGATCCCACACGCGGCGGCTTGGCCACGACGCTCAACGAGATCGCCCAACAATCCAGTGTCGGCGTGATGTTGGACGAAGCCGCGATTCCGGTGAAGCCGCAGGTGGAGGCCGCGTGCGAGTTGCTGGGCTTGGACCCGCTCTATGTGGCCAACGAAGGCAAGCTGATCGCGGTGTGCGCCCCCGAAGTGGCCGAGCTGGCGTTGGCGGTGTTGCGCGCGCAACCGCTCGGCTCAGACGCGGCCCGCGTCGGCACCATCACCGAAGACCCACACCACTTCGTGCAGATGGCCACCCGCTTCGGTGGGCGTCGGGTGGTGGACTGGCTCAGCGGTGAGCAGTTGCCGCGGATCTGTTGATGCTCCCGCCCCCCTGCCGGAGCAAAGCGCCGCAGGCGAGCGCTCCACGCTCAGGCCGCAGCCAGCCAGGCGCCGTACAACGCACGGCGTGCGGTGCGGCCGATCAGGCCCAGGGGCGCGCGCGGTGCGTGTTCACGACGCAGGCGCCAGTCGGGCCACGCGGATTCGGCGACGGTGCTCGTCCACAAGGTGCAGGGTTCGTCTCCACGGACATCACGGCCAGCGGTCACCCAGCCCGAGCGCTCCAGCAAGGCCCGAGCCGCCACATTGGCCGAATCCGTCGCCATCTGCAGCTTCGGGGTGCCACAGGCACGGGCCACGTCTTGCGCGTATCGAAGCAGCGCACTGGCCACGCCCCTCCCTCGGGCAGATTCACCGACCGCGAGGAGATCGAGTTCCATGCTGCGCGTGCCCAAATCCAACGACAGTCGCATCACGCCCGAAACCCCGGCCGTCGTCACCGCCACGGCAAAGCGGTGCGGTTCGTTGCGCAATTCGCGAGCCAGCCACGCGGAGTCCAGCCCCTGGAAGGTCGACTCCAGCAATTGGGTGACCACCCGCCAATCGCGTACCCGCAAGGACCTCACTTTCACGGGTTCGTCTTCGGTGGGCGGCTGGGTTTCTTCTGCAAGGACATTGAACTGGGCCATGGACTTCTTTCTTCATGGGCGAACGGGACCCCATGCTGCCTGTCACGCATTGAAACAACGTGACACAAATCAATCTTCGTTTCACCGCCGCCCCACCTCTCGGCGCATGCAAGCCGGAAGTGAAAGATTCGCTTGAACCCGGAAGGTTCCCTGCGCCTGATGCGTTCCCCAATGCCGGTCCACCGGTGTTGCTGGTCCAATCGATTGACCGACCACGCCCCACCCTGACATGAACGGCCCCGAATTCCCCGCGCCCGAGACGATCGAGAGTCCCGACACGCTGCCCCTGGTTCTGCTCGTCGACGACGAGGTGCGCTCCCAGGAAGCGATGCGCCGCACGCTCGACGAGGACTTCCGCATCCTCACCGCCAGCGACACCCTCGCGGCACGCGAGCTGCTGTCGCGACACGCGGTTTCGGTCATCGTGTGCGACCAGCGCATGCCGGGACAGACCGGCATCGAGTTCCTCAAGGAGGTGCGCGAACGCTGGCCGGAGGTGGTGCGCATCGTGATCTCGGGCTATTCCGACAGCGAGGACATCATCGCGGGGGTCAACGAGGCCGGGATCTACCAATACGTGCTCAAGCCCTGGGTCCCCGACCACCTGCTGCACACCGTGCGCAACGCCGTCGAGGCCCGCACGCTGCACCAGGGCTTGCGCCGGCTGGAACTGGATCTGCGTGCCGGACCGGCCGCCTTGAGGCTGCGCCGGCAGGAACGGCTGCGTGAAGTGCGGGCCGCCTTCGATTTCGACCGGCTGGTGCGGGCTCCTGGCAGCCCACTGGACCTCGTGTGCGCCATGGCCACCAAGGTGGCCCGCCACGATTTGTCGGTGATGGTGCTGGGCGAGTCCGGCACCGGCAAGGAACTTCTGGCCCGGGCCATCCACTACGCCTCGCCGCGACAGAACGGCCCCTTTGTGGTCGAGAACTGCGCGGCCATTCCCGACACACTGCTGGAAAGCGAGTTGTTCGGCCACAAGCGCGGCGCCTTCACCGGCGCCGTGGACGACCACATCGGCCTGTTCCAGCGCGCCACCGGGGGCACGGTCTTTCTCGACGAGATCGGCGAGACCTCGCCGGCCTTCCAGGTCAAGCTGCTGCGGGTGCTGCAAGAGGGCGAGGTCCGACCGCTCGGGGCCGTGCGGCCGGTGACCGTGGACGTGCGGGTGCTGGCGGCCACCCACCGCAACCTGGAAGCGGACGTGCACGCCGGACGCTTCCGGGAAGACCTCTACTACCGCCTGGCCAGCGTCACGCTGGACATGCCGCCACTGCGCGAGCGCCCCGGCGACATCGTGCCCATCGCCGAGCGCCTGCTCGACGAACTGGCGAGCGAACTGGGCCGCGAAGGCACGCGTTTCGACGACGACGCCCGCGCCGTGTTGGTGGGGTACCCCTGGCCCGGCAACATCCGCGAACTGCGCAACGAGATCGGCCGGGCCTTGGCCCTCGGTGAAGGCGACGCGCTGCGAGCGGCCGATTTCTCCCGCAAGCTGCTGTCGGGCCGCACCGGGCTGTCGCCCGCCTCGGGGACCCAGACCGGCTGGCCTCCGGGTGTCGTGGCCAAGGGCACCCTGGCTGAACGGCTCGACGCCATCGAGGCCATGGTGCTGCGCGAGGTCATGCTGCGCCTGCGCTGGAACAAGACGCAGGCGGCCAAGGAACTGGGGCTGTCGCGTGTGGGCCTGCGGGCCAAGCTGCAACGCTTCGGCATCGAATCGAAATGATCCCATGAGCCGCTCCCCCTCCTGGCCCGGATCGCCGCAGAGCGACTCCCCCGCGACCACACCCGACGCCGGGCCCCTGAACGTGCTGTGGCTGCAGTCTGGTGGCTGTGGCGGTTGCAGCATGTCGCTGCTGTGTGCCGACACCCCCGACTTTCACGCCTTGCTGCGCGACGCCGGCGTGAACCTGATGTGGCACCCGTCGCTGTCGCTGGCCAGTGGCGACGAGTTCCTCGACCTGCTCAAGGCCTGCCTTCAAGGCCGAACGCGTCTGGACGTGCTGTGCGTGGAAGGCGCGCTGCTGCGGGGCCCACACGGCTCCGGACGCTTCCACCTGCTGGCCGGCACGGGCCGACCGATGATCGACTGGGTGCAACGCCTGGCCAGCGTGGCGCGGCACGTCGTGGCCATCGGGGCCTGCGCGGCCTGGGGCGGGCCCAGCGCCATCGGCGTGGCCAGCGGACTCAACCCCACCGAAGCCTGCGGGCTGCAGTACGAAGACGACCACCGGGGTGGATTGCTCGGCACGGATTTCCAGGGCCAGGCCGGCCTGCCGGTGGTGAATGTGGCCGGATGCCCCACCCATCCCGGCTGGGTCATCGACAGCCTCGCAGCCCTTGCCGCCGGCGAAATGGCGCCCACCGACCTGGACCCCCTGGGTCGCCCCCGCCTGTACGCCGACCAGCTCGTCCACCACGGCTGCACCCGCAACGAGTACTACGAATACAAGGCCAGTGCCGAAAAGCCCAGCGACCTCGGCTGCATGATGGAGCACATGGGCTGCAAGGGCACCCAGGCCCACGCCGACTGCAACACCCGCCTGTGGAACGGCGAGGGCAGCTGCACACGGGGAGGCTACGCCTGCATCAGTTGCACGGAACCGGGCTTCCAGAGCCCGGGGCATCCGTTCCACACCACCCCCAAGCTCGCAGGCATTCCCATCGGGCTGCCCACCGACATGCCCAAGGCCTGGTTCGTGGCCCTGGCCTCGCTGTCCAAGAGCGCCACACCCCGCCGCGTGAAGCTCAACGCCGTGGCCGACCATCCGGTCGTGCCACCGGCCGTCAAGAAAACCCGACTGCCCTGACCCGACGTCCATGACCGACCCCGACCTCCGGCGCCCGCGCAAACGATCCGCCGCCTCATCCCCTCCGACTGTGGGCACTCCGTCCGCCCCGTCGGCGGGCGAGCGGTCCGCACCAGCCGCCCCCCCAGCCACGGCACCGACGTCCGGCCGGCTGGTGGTCGGCCCGTTCAATCGGGTGGAGGGCGACCTCGAGGTCCGTCTGGAGGTGAGCGACGGCCATGTGCGCACGGCCCAGGTCGTCTCGCCGATGTACCGCGGCTTCGAGAACATGCTGGTCGGGCGGGATCCCATGGACGCGCTGGTGGTCGTGCCCCGCATCTGCGGCATCTGTTCGGTTTCGCAGTCGGTGGCGGCCGCGCGGGCACTCGCCGACGCCGCCGGGGTGACGCCCCCCCCCAACGGTCAGAGGGCCCAGCACCTGATGCTGGCGATCGAAAACGCTGCCGATCACCTGACACACTTCTACCTGTTCTTCCTGCCCGATTTCACCCGCCCGGTGTACGCCGACAGGGGCTGGTTCCGGGAAGCCGAACGCCGCCACGCCGCCCAGGGTGGGGAGCGCGGGCGCCTGGCGCTGGCGGCCCGCCAGCGCGGTTTTGAACTGATGGGCACGCTTGGGGGGCGCTGGCCCCACACCCACAGCCTGCACCCCGGCGGCACGTCACGGGCCATCGAATCCGCTGAGCGCCTGCGGCTGATCGGGCGGGTGCGGGAGTGGCGGGCCTTCCTCGAACAGACCCTGCTGGGTGCTCCGATCGAGGAGGTGTTGACCCTGACGGACGAGGCCGCGCTGCACGGCTGGGCACAGCGCGTCGGCACGCACGCCGACCTGCCGTTTTTCCTGGAAATCTCCGCCGACCAGGGCCTGCAGGCCCTGGGCCCCGGGCCGGGGCGGTTGCTCTGCCACGGCGCGTTCCAGATGTCCGACCCTGCACACGAGCACAGGGCCGTTGGCCCACCCGGACTGCTGGCCGAGGTTCCGGGGGGTCTCTGGTCGGCGGACCCGGTCCGCGGCCTCGACACCGGCGCCATCACCGAAGACACCCACCACACCTGGCTCAACCCAAGCGACACCGCCCCACGCCCGCCCTGGCAAGGACTCACGGTGCCAGACGCCGACAAACCCGGCGCCTACACCTGGAACAAGGCCCCGCGGCTCGACGGACAGACGGCCGAGTGCGGTGCACTGGCCCGCCAGGCCCTGCGCAGGCACCCACTGATGCTCGATCTGCTGGCGCGCCATGGCAGCACGGTGCACACCCGGGTGATTGCGCGGGTGCTCGAACTCGCGCAACTCGTGGCCTCCATGGAAGACTGGCTGCGCCGGATGGTTCCGCGCGAACCGTGGTCCGTGCCGGTGCACCTGCCCGATCAGGCCACCGGGCAAGGCCTGACCGAAGCCGCCCGCGGCGCCCTCGGCCACTGGCTGCGCATCGAGCGCGGCCGCCTGTCGCACTACCAGATCATTGCCCCCACCAGCTGGAACTTTTCCCCCCGTGACCAGGCCGGGATCCCCGGCCCTCTGGAGGCCGCACTGGAGGGGGCACCGGTGCGCCCCGGTGAACGCACTCCCGTGGCGGTGCAGCACATCGTGCGAAGCTTCGACCCCTGCATGGTCTGTACCGTGCACTGACCCGGCATTCCCCCGGGTCCGCGCCGCTTCCACCCTCTGCCCCGCCCGCCTCGACCGCCGCCATGTCCGCACCTGAAGAGCCGACCCGCCCCCCGGCACCACCCCGATCCGACATCGCCGCTGGCCCTGCGCCCGCGCAGTCCCCCCCCCCACGCGGGCGCCCTGGACGCCTGATTGATCCGTCAACCCATCTGCCCGAAACCGGTCCAGGTCTGCCAGGGGTGGATGAAGACACCTGGCTGGACGTCATCCACAAGATGGATGAGGTCTACGCCCAGCTCGTGGCCGACGAAATCGCTCGAGAAGAAAAAAACGCCGAACTCGAACGCACTCAGCAATTCATCTTCAGCCTGCTCACGGCCATGAGCGACGTGCTGCTGGCCTGCGACGCACAAGGCCAAATCGAAGAAACCAATGCCGCACTGTGCGCGCTGGTCGGCCGCACCGATGCCCAGCTGCGCGGCACGCCCATGGCCCGACTGCTGGTCGACGGCCCGCACGGCGACGCCGCCCGCCGGCTGTCGGACACCCTCGGTCACTGCAGCGTGCACCGCACCGGCTCGGTGGTGGAACTGGCCCTGGCCGACGCCGCTGGCCAGCCGGTGCCGGTCGATTTCAACTGCACCCCACGCCTGGACCAGCACGGCCGGGTCATCGGCCATGTGTGTGTGGGCCGGCCGCTGGGCGAGCTCAAGCGGGCCTATCACGCACTGCAGGAAACCCACGAGGCGCTCAAGCGCACGCAGGCACAGCTGCTGCACAGTGAAAAGATGGCCTCGCTCGGGCGCCTGGTGGCTGGCGTGGCGCACGAGTTGAACAACCCCATCAGCTTCCTTCTGGGCAACGTGGCCGCCCTGCGCAAATACTGCGAGCGGCTGCAGCAGTACGTCGGAGCGGTCCACGCCCTGCCCCTGCCGCCGGAACTCGTCGCGCTGCGACAGCGCCTGCGCGTGGACGCCACGCTGGCGGACCTGCCCTCACTGATCGAAGGCATGAGCGAAGGCGGACACCGCACGGCCGACATCGTGCACGCACTGCGCCGCTTTTCAGCCGTGGATCGGGAAGAGCGCACCCTGGTCGACCTGTGCAGCGTGGTGGAGCGCGCCATCCACTGGATGAAAAAGGGCTCGGCCCCCGCCTTCCGGATCCGCTGGGCCCCCTCGGGACCGGCCTGGGTTCACGGCAGCGGAGGGCAGTTGCTGCAGGTCGTGATGAACCTGATCCAGAACGCCGCCGACGCCTGCGACAGCCAACCGGACGGCCACCTGGACATCGCCCTCGAAAGCCTGCGGGGCCCCGATCGCCAGCCCTGGTGGCGCCTGCGCTTCACCGACAACGGCCCGGGCATTGCCGAGGCCGATCAGGCCCGGGTGTTCGACCCCTTCTTCACCACCAAACCGGTGGGCACCGGCACCGGACTGGGCCTGTCGATCAGCTACGGATTGATCGAGCAGCACGGGGGCCGGCTCTCGCTCACGGCCGGGCGGCAACGTGGGGCGGAATTCCTGGTGGAGCTGCCGCAGTCGGCGCCGCCGTCCCCAAACGAACCCTCCCGCCCCTGATCCGACCGGAACCGTTCAGCCGGACACCGGGGCGCCCAGGCGCCGCCCCAGTTCCACCACCAGCATGCGCGCCAGCGCCAGCTTGTCCATGGCCTCCCCATTGGGCGGCAAAGGATGGCTGCCCTGCGGATCGACCAGCAGCAGCGTGTTGTCGTCCCGCCCGAAGGTGGCCGGCCCGAGGTTGCCCACGATCAGCGGCACCTTCTTGCGCAACAACTTGCTGCGGGCATGCTCTTCGAGCTTCTCGCTCTCGGCGGCGAACCCGACGCAATACGGCCCTCCCTCCTTGCGGGCCCTCGCCGCGACGGCGGCCAGGATGTCCGGGTTCTCGACCAGATCGAAACTGGGGGCCTGCTTCTTGCCGTCCTTCTTGATCTTGTGCGCGCTCAGCGACGCCGGACGCCAATCGGCCACGGCGGCAGTGGCGATGAACAGGTCCGAGTCGGGCGCGAGGGCCTGTGCGCGCTCGGCCATCTGCAACGCAGACCACACGTCAAAGCGCGTCACGCCCCGCGGGGTGTCGAGGTGCACGGGGCCGGCGATGAGCGTGACCTCCGCACCGGCTTCACGCGCCGCGCGGGCAATCGAAAAACCCATCTTGCCGCTGGAACGGTTGGTGATGCCCCGCACCGGGTCGATGGCCTCGAAGGTCGGACCGGCGGTGATGACCACTTTCTTGCCCGCCAGCGGCTTGGGCATGAGCAGCGCGATCAGGTCTTCCAGGATGGCCTCGGGCTCGATCATGCGGCCATCGCCGACTTCCCCGCAGGCCTGGAAGCCGGTGTCGACACCCAGCACCTGCGCCCCGTCGGCCACCACCTGCGCCACGTTGCGCTGGGTGGCCGGGTGGGTCCACATCTCGCGGTTCATGGCCGGGGCCAGGACCAGCGGGCAAGGGCGCCCCACGCGGAAAGGCCGGGCCAGACAGGTCAGGCTGAGCAGGTCATCGGCGCGGCCCTGGGCCAGCCGAGCGATGAAGTCAGCGGAAGCGGGCGCCACCAGCACGGCGTCGGCGGGCCCCTCCTGGTCGCGCGTCAGGTTGATGTGGGGCATGCCGTTGGCTTCGGACGCGTCCCAGATGTCGGTGCGCACCGGATGCCCCGACAGGGCCTGCAGGGTCTCCGGGGTGATGAACCGACGCGCCCCCTCGGTCATGACCACGCGGACGTCGGCCCCGGCCTTGACCAGCAGCCGCAACAGTTCAGCGCTCTTGTAGCAGGCCACCCCACCACTGAGTCCCAAGACCAGTCGACGGCCGGCCAGATCCTTGCGTTCCTTGCTCATGGCGCATCAGTCTAGCGGCCTGGCGCACCGGTGCGGTGCCCAAGCTGGAATCTGCACGAATGGCACGCAGGTCCGAGGGGGTGATCTCACCGGCCCGACACCCCCCTCACCGACAATGAAGTGCGCCCGTCGCCGCGACGCCTCCCCGTCGCACCTGCACGCTCCCCGCCCTGGCCATCCGACATGAACACCGCCCCACTTTCTTCCTTCGCCGCCTTCGCTTCGTCCCCGTCGTCCGCGGAGCAGGCCACGGCCCCGGGTCCTCACCGCCACATGGCCCCCCCGCTGGCCCCGTACCTGGTGGTGGCGATGGCGGCCTGGGGAGTGCCCGTGGCGGCCTGGGCTCAAACGCCGGCCGCCGGTGGCACGTCCGTGGAAGCGCCGGCCGATCCCGCCGCGCCCGTGGTGGAACTGGACAAGGTCGAAATCCGCGCCCGCCGACCAAACGACACCGAACTGCGTCGCCAGTCCACGGCCGCCAAGACCGTCATCGGCCGCGCCGAGATCGAGCGCATGGGCGACAGCACCTTGGGCGAAGTGCTCCAGCGACTGCCGGGCCTCTCCGTTTCGAATGCCCCCGGGCGCGGCGGCACCGTGCGCATGCGCGGCCTGGGCAGCGGATACACCCAGATCCTGATCGACGGCGAACGCGTACCCAAGGGTCTGGCGCTCGAATCGATCCCTCCCGACCAGGTCGAGCGCATCGAAATCCTGCGTGCCCCCACCGCCGAAACGGGTGCCCAGGCCATCGCCGGCACCGTCAACATCGTCCTGAGAGAAGCCGTCAGCCAGCGTCAGGCCCAGACGCGCCTGACGCTGGAACACGACAGCGATCACTGGCAACCGTCGCTGTCGGGCTCGTACTCGAACCGCTTCGGCCCGCTGAGCGTACAGATCACGGCCGACGCAGCCCACCAGGACACCCGGCGCACGAACCACACGGAGGTGAGCCGGGAGACGGCGGCCGATGCCGACGAAACCCTGGTCCCGGCCTTCGGCCAGCGCGAATCCAGCCTCAGCCATCAGCGCAGCGACCGACTGCACCTGGGCTCCCGTCTGAGCTGGAAGGCCAGCGCCACCGACACCTTCACCTTGGCCCCCTTCCTCGTCCTGTCCCGGCACGACAACCACACCACCGTCGGACGCGACACCTGGCTGGGCACGGACGACAGCGGAGCCGCCTTCGCCAGCGCGGATTCCCGCGGAGACGCCACCTACCGGTTGGCCCGCTTGAACGGCGGCTGGCAGACCCGTTGGGGTCAGGGCGGCAAGGCCGAGGTCAAGCTCGGCGGGCGCAGTTCGGTCTACCGGGGCGAAACCCAGCGGGTGGAACGCAACGCCGCGGGAGGAGAACTGCGGCGTGAGCAGGACCTCCCTGACACCCGGGACCGGGGCTGGCAGGCCAGCACCAAGATCAGCCAGGTGCTGCCGGGTCGCGGCGAACAAATGCACGAGTGGGCCACCGGGGTGGAAGTCGAATCCTCCCGGCGGCAAGACCAGCGCAGCCGCACCCAGTGGGCCCCGGACGGCACCGCCAGCGCCCTGTCCACCGGCTTTGGCGATGACCTGGAGGCCCAGGTGCACCGCGCCGCCTTGTGGGCGCAGGACGACTGGAGCCTCGACCCCCAATGGTCCTTGCAGGCCGGACTGCGCTGGGAAGGCATCCGCACCCGCAGCACCTCGTCGGCGCTCAGCGCCAGCCACCTCAGTTCGGTCACCACCCCGCTGCTGCACCTGCTGTGGCGCCCCGAGAACCGCCGCAAGGACCAAGTGCGCCTGAGCCTGACCCGCAGCTACTTGCCCCCTTCGCTGAACAACCTCACCGCGCGCCGGTCGCTGTCGAGCAGTTACCCCGTCGGGGTGGACGGCACCGGCACCAACGTGCCCACCAGTCCCGACTACACCGGCAACCCCGACCTGAGGCCCGAACTGGCCACGGGCGTGGACCTGGCGCTGGAGCACTACCTGGCCCAGGGGGGCCTGTGGAGCGTGAGCTTCTTCCATCGCCGCATCACCGACCTGATGCGCGGCGTGGTCTCCCAGCAGACCGTGGATTGGGCCAGCGTTCCGCGCTGGGTGTCCCGCCCAGAAAACATCGGCACCGCACGCACCACCGGCCTGGAGCTGGAAGGCAAGTTCAAATGGCGGGAACTGCAGCCTTCCGCGCCGGCCGTGGATGTGCGCGCCAGCACCAGCGTGTACCGCTCGCGCGTGGACGCCCTGTCCGGCCCGGACAACCGCCTCGACGACCAGCCCGACTGGACACTCAAGCTCGGGGCCGACCACAGTCCCGCCGGCTGGCCACTGACCTGGGGCGCCAACCTGTCCTGGACCTCAGACTACGCGATCCAGCACAGCGCCATCCGGCACGAGGACGTCGCCGGTGACCGCCAGATCGATCTGCACACCACGTGGACCCCACGCCCCGGCCTGAAGTGGCGCCTCACCGGTCGACGCCTGCTGCCCCACGACGCCCGCACCCTGGTGCGCACCGACGCGGTCAACGCGACCACCGGCGAGCGCACCCTGTCGACCACCAGCACCCGCGTTCCGGGCCAAACCGTGTGGGGCGTGCAACTTGAAATCAGGATGTAAGGTTCAACCCTTATACACAGTCAAATAGGTATTCCCATCTTGATCTTCGTCATTGACGAAAACAACCCTAGTACAAACACCTATTATTTCGACAGCTTCGCGTCAGGGATAGGTCAGGCCCTCTCCTTAACCTGAATCCTGAGCCCAAATGAACGTGCGGCATCACTCAAAGTGTGGTGCCGCCCTTTTTTTGGTTATCGACCAAACGCAATGGAGATATTCATGAGCGACCCCGTCGTGGCCAGGATTCTCAAGAATCCGAAATATCACGAACTCAAATCCAAGCGGACCAGCTACGGCATTCTGCTGACCATCATCATGCTGGTGGTCTACTATGGATTCATCGCGCTGATCGCCTTCAACAAGCCTTTTCTGGCCACGCCTCTGGGCACGGGTGTCACCTCGATCGGGATTCCCATCGGTTTTGGCGTGATCGTTTTCACCATCCTGATCACCGGGGTTTACGTGCGTCGCGCCAACAGCGAATTCGACGAACTGAACGACCAGATCCTCAAGGAAGAAGTCAAGTGAAGCGCGTGAATCAAACCTCCCTGAAGGCGCTGGCCGCACTGGGCTTGGCGGCCTTGGCCGGCACCGCTTTTGCTGCAGGCGCCGATCTGGGCCAGGCTGAAAAGCAGGCCACGAACTGGACCGCCATCGCGATGTTCGGCATTTTTGTGGTGGGCACCATGTTCATCACGAAGTGGGCCGCCTCCAAGACCAAGTCGGCCGCCGACTTCTACACCGGCGGTGGCGGCATCACCGGTT
>CAYYCN010000095.1:0-12500 GCA_964470355.1 uncultured Sphaerotilus sp. | reverse complement strand
CACCAGCATGATCTGGCCGGTTTCCTTGACGTTGACCACCCACTCCGGCTTGGTCGTCGACGCCACGATGGAGGCCACGCGCGGTTCGGGGTGGTACTCGCCGTCCACCGTGTTGCCGCGGGTCGAGACCACCTTCATGGGCTTGAGGGTCTCGCCGTCCATGATGGAGTACTGAGGCGGCCAGTAGGTGCCGCCGATCAGGTACTTGTCCTCGAAGCCCTTGAACTTGGAGGTGTCCACCGAGCGGGCGTCGGCGCCCAGCTTGACCGTGGCCACGGTCTTCGGGTCCTCGAACCACAGGTCGATCAGCGTCACCAGACCGTCGCGGCCCACGGTGTAGATGTAGCGACCCGACGCCGACAGGCGCGAGATGTGCACGGCGTAGCCGGTGTCCAGGATCTTCCAGATCTGCTTGGTGTCGCCGTCCACCAGGGCCAGCTTGCCCGCGTCACGCAGGGTGATCGCGAAGATGTTCTTCAGGTTGACCTTGTTCTGCTGCGTCTTGGGACGCTGGTCCACGGGCACCACCAGTTTCCAGCTGGCTTCCATGTCCTTCAGGCTGAACTCGGGCGGGATGTCCGGCGTGTTCTGGATGTAACGCGCCATGATGTTGATCTCGTCCTTGGTCAGGATGTCGTCGTAATTGACCATCCCGCCCTCGGTGCCCATGGCGATGATCTTCTCCAGGCGCGACGTGCCAAGCTTGAGCGTTCCCCCTTCCTGGACCGAACCATCGGGCAGTTTCTTGGTCCAGTGCGGTTCCAGGTTCTTGCCCGTGGCGCCCTTGCGCAGCACCCCGTGGCAACCGGCGCACCGCTCGAAGAAGATCTTCTTGCCGATTTCTTTTTCTTGGGCCGTCAGGGGGGGAGGCGTCCCGGCTGTGGGCGCCGGTGCCGGAGCCGCCGTCTGGGCCATGCTGCCCATGGCCAAGCCGGCCAGCATCAGGGCCGTGAGTTTGGGAAGCGCACTGAGCGTCGTCATGGTGTGTCCACTCCGTTGTGGGAAGGCCGCCGTCAGTTCCGCACCATGTCCCTCCTCATGGACGGCACGGGCTCACGGCGTCGGGCGGCACTAGGGGGTTGGTGTTGTCGCGAGCGGACTTATGGTCCGGTCGGGGCCCACCCAGCGTCCTTGAACTGGTTCAAGGACGCTCCCAGTCACTGTGGCGACCATGCCGACCATGTTCAGAGCAAGGAAATCGACGCCATGAGCACGCTGCACGACCCCCTGCACTTCCCCCCTGGCCGTGTGCTTCTCGTGGGAGCCGGACCGGGGGATCCGGACTTGCTCACCGTCAAGGCATGGCGCGCCTTGCAGCGGGCGGATCTCGTGCTGTACGACCACCTGGTGTCACCGGACGTGCTGGCATGCGCCCGTCCGACGGCCGAGCGACTGTACGTGGGCAAGGAGGCGGGCCACCACAGCCTGCCGCAGTCCGAGATCTGTGCCCTCATGATCCGGCTGGCGCGATCGGGGCGCACCCTCGTGCGCCTCAAGGGGGGGGATCCGCTGATCTTCGGCCGCGGTGGCGAAGAGGCCGAGGCCTTGGCTCGGGCGGGCATCCCGTTCGAGTTCATTCCGGGCATCAGTGCAGCGCAGGGGGCGGCGTCACAGCTGGGGCTGTCGCTCACGCACCGGGATCACGCCCAGTCCCTGATGCTGGTGACCGGGCACCTGCGCGACGACACCGACACAGGCGAGATCGATTGGGCCGCATGGGCCCGTCCCCATCAAACCCTGGTCATCTACATGGGCCTGGGCCGGCTGGACGTCCTGGCCCGCCGCCTGGTGGAGCACGGCCTGCCGGCCGACACCCCAGCGGCCCTGATCGAGCGGGCCACCACCCCGCAGCAGCGGTGGATTCCCGCCACCGTGTCCACCCTGGCCGAACGGGCCCGCACGGAGCAGGTCCAGGCGCCCGCCCTCATCGTGGTCGGCACGGTCGTGCAGGCCCGGGAACACCTGCAGTCCCTGGTCCGCATGGCCACCCCCACCCTCGAAACCACCGTCTGAAAAGGCCCCAAGTCATGAACTTCCGTGAACTCGTCAAGATCGCGCTGGCCGCTGGGCTGATCGCCATCGGCGTGCACCAGTTCGCCAACGCCGCCGACACGACCGCGTCTGTGCCCACCACCGCGGCCATCTCCCCGCGGTGATGCTCCTGGCTCCGATCTCCCTGCGCGACCCCTGAAGCCCACGGACGGCCGGTCGCCCCCTGAGACGACCGGAACTCGGCTTCAGGTTGCACCGGGTTTCGGCCCGGTGCTTTTTTCCGTGGCACCGCAGCACGCCAACCAACCCTGAACCCAACAGGCCCAAGGGCCGACAAGCAAACCCCGACTCGGCACAATCGAGAGTCCAATCGCTCTCCATCACGGGGCAACGGACCCCGCTTTCCCATGAACTTCGCCGAACGCCTCAAGCAACTCCCATCCGCCGCCCACCTCGCCGCCCTGCAACTGCTGGACGCCCAGGGCCAGGTGATCGCCACCATCGAAAACAAACCCGGTCAGGCCGGTTCACTGGCGGTGTATGCCGCCCTGGCGAGCCAGCACGGAGGCGCCATCACCCCGGCCGCCGCCGCCGAAGGCCTGGAGATCTACGCAGAACACACCACCGACGCCCGTGCCCACCCCGGCAAGCACCCCAACATCGACCGCCTGCTGGCCTGGTCCGAAGGCTCCGCGTCACACGGCGTGAAGCTGATCGCGGCCTGATCACGCCCCTCCCTGGAGAACCCCATGACCATTCTCGGCATCCTCGTCCGCGCCCCGGCCGCCAGCATCGACGGCATCGCCTCTCAACTCCAGAACCTGCCCGGTGTCGACGTCGCCCTCAATCCGGGTGATGGCCGCCTCGTGGTGCTCATCGAGGACACCAGCGAGGCCAGCGCCGCCGCGACGATGGCCGCCATTGCGCTGCTGCCCGGGGTGCACAACACCTCCCTCGTTTACGAGTACTGCGGCCCGGATTCCCCTGCGCCACAAGGGTCTGAAGGCACCTATGCCTCCTGGCGGACGACCGCCCAAGACATGGCTGGCGACGTGCGTATCCCAGAGAAAATTGACATAAATTAAGGCGAAGCGCACGCTTGACGTAGATCATTTCTCGCATGTTCCACGGGACGTGCGCTGTAGCCCCGACCACGCGCCGCATCCCGATATCGCCGACAACACCGCGCCCGAAGCGCGAGACGGAGAAATCCATGGATTCGAATCGTCGTGATTTTCTGAAGACCCAGGCCCTGACCGCCACGGCTGCGGCCGCGGGCATTCCGATCGTCGCTGAGGCCGCCCCCGGCAGCAGCCCCACGAACGATGTCGGTGTGCGCTGGGACAAGGCGGCCTGCCGCTTCTGCGGCACCGGCTGCTCGGTGATGGTGGGGGTCCAGGACGGCAAGGTCGTGGCCACCCAGGGCGACCCAGAAGCGCCCGTCAACCGCGGCCTGAACTGCATCAAGGGCTACTTCCTGTCCAAGATCATGTACGGCAAGGACCGGCTCACCACCCCCTTGCTGCGCAAGAAGAACGGCGTCTACGACAAGGAAGGCGAGTTCACGCCGGTCTCGTGGAACGAGGCCTTCGACATCATGGCCGCCAAGTGGAAGGAAGCCATCAAGACCGAAGGCCCCAACTCCGTGGCCATGTTCGGTTCCGGCCAGTGGACCGTCTGGGAAGGCTACGCTGCCAGCAAGCTCTACAAGGCCGGCTTCCGCACCAACAACCTCGACCCCAACGCCCGCCACTGCATGGCCTCGGCCGTGACCGGTTTCATGCGCACCTTCGGCATCGACGAGCCGATGGGCTGTTATGACGACATCGAGCAGGCCGACGCCTTCGTGCTGTGGGGCTCGAACATGGCCGAGATGCACCCCATCCTCTGGAGCCGCATCACCGACCGTCGCCTGTCCAACCCGCACGTCAAGGTGGCGGTGCTGTCCACCTATGAGCACCGCAGCTTCGACCTGGCGGACTCGGGCATGGTGTTTGCGCCGCAGACCGACCTGGCCATCCTGAACTACATCGCGAACTACATCATCACCAACAAGAAGGTGAACATGGAGTTCGTCAAGAAGAACATCAACTTCAAGAAGGGTGCGACCGACATCGGCTACGGCCTGCGCCCCGGCCACGCCCTGGAAAAGGACGCCACCAGCAACGGCTACCCCGGTGCGGACGGCAAGCCCAAGGGCAACCCCAACGACTCCACGCCGATCGGCTTTGACGAGTACGCCAAGTTCGTCAGCGAGTACACGGCCGAGAAGGTCAGCAAGCTCTCAGGCGTGCCCGTCAAGCAGCTTGAGGAGCTGGCCAAGCTGTACGCCGACCCGAAGGTGAAGGTGGTCTCGTACTGGACCATGGGCTTCAACCAGCACACGCGCGGCACGTGGGCCAACAACATGGTCTACAACATCCACCTGCTGACCGGCAAGATCAGCACACCGGGGTCGGGTCCATTCTCGCTGACGGGCCAACCCAGCGCCTGCGGCACCGCCCGCGAAGTGGGCACCTTCGCCCACCGCCTGCCGGCCGACATGGTGGTGACCAACCCCGAGCACCGCGCCCACGCCGAGCACATCTGGGGTCTGCCCGAAGGCACCATCCCCGACAAGATCGGCTACCACGCCGTGGCCATGGCGCGCGCGCTCAAGGACGGCAAGATCCGCTGCTACTGGAACACCACCAACAACAACATGCAGGCGGGGCCGAACATCAACGGCGAACTGCTGCCGGGCTGGCGCAACCCCAAGGCCTTCATCGTGGTGAGCGATCCCTATCCGACCGTCTCCGCGATGGCCGCCGATCTGGTGCTGCCCGCCGCCATGTGGGTGGAAAAGGAAGGCGCCTTCGGCAACGCCGAGCGCCGCACGCAGGTCTGGCGCCAGCAGGTCTCGGCGCCGGGCGAGGCCCGCTCCGACCTGTGGCAGATGATGGAGTTCTCCAAGCGCTTCAAGATCGAGGAAGTCTGGCCGGCCGAACTGATCGCCAAGATGCCTTCGGTCAAGGGCAAGACCCTGTTCGACGTGCTGTTCAAGAACGGCAAGGTCAACAAGTTCCCGATGGCCGACGTGGGCAAGATCAACGGCAAGTACATCAAGAACTACAAGAACGACGAGTCCACCGCCTTCGGCTTCTACGTGCAGAAGGGTCTGTTCGAGGAATACGCCGAGTTCGGCCGTGGCCACGGCCACGACCTGGCTCCGTTCGACGTGTACCACGAGGCCCGCGGCCTGCGTTGGCCGGTCGTGGACGGCAAGGAAACGCTGTGGCGCTTCCGCGAAGGCTACGACCCCTACGTCAAGAAGGGCGAAGGCCTGAAGTTCTACGGCCACAAGGATGGCAAGGCCGTGATCTTTGCGCTGCCCTACCAGCCCGCTGCCGAAGCGCCCGACAAGGACTTCGACCTGTGGCTGTGCACGGGCCGCGTGCTGGAACACTGGCACACCGGCTCGATGACCCGCCGCGTGCCGGAACTGCACCGCGCCGTGCCGGAGGCGGTCGTCTTCATGCACCCGGATGATGCCCAGGCCCGAGGCATCCAGCGTGGCATGAAGGTCAAGGTGGCCTCGCGCCGCGGCGAGATCCTGGTGGCGGTGGAGACCAAGGGGCGCAACAAGGTGCCCAAGGGTTTGGTCTTCATTCCCTTCTTCGACGAAGGCCGCCTGGTCAACAAGCTGACGCTGGACGCCACGTGTCCGATCAGCAAGGAGACCGACTACAAGAAGTGCGCAGTCAAGATCACGCGCGCCTGAGCATCGGAACAAGCCCGCCGGGACATCCCCGGAGGTGATCTATGGCACTGACCCGAAGAGCCTGGTTGCAGGGCGCCGCCGGCGCCGCCTCCGCCACGATGGTGGCGGGCGGTGCCGCGCTGGTGGCCCACCCTTCGTCCGCTCACCCCGCCCAAGCCATCCGCCCGCCCGGGGCGCTGGAAGAGCACGACTTTCTGGGCGCCTGCGTGCGCTGCGGACTGTGCGTGCGCGACTGCCCGCCGCAGAACCTCAAGCTCAGCGAGTGGGGCGCCGGCATGGCCGCTCAGGTGGCCATCGGCACACCGTACTTCGTCGCGCGCGAGATTCCCTGCAAGATGTGCGAGGACATCCCCTGCGTGAAGGCTTGCCCCACCGGGGCCCTCGACCACGCGCTGACCGACATCACCCAGGCCAAGATGGGCGTGGCCGTGCTGATCGACGAAGAGAACTGCCTCAACTTCCTCGGCCTGCGCTGCGACGTGTGCTACCGGGTCTGCCCGGTGATCGACCAGGCCATCACATTGGAAAAGGTCTCCAACCCACGCAGCGACCGCCACGCCATGCTGTTGCCCACCGTGCACGCCGACGCCTGCACCGGCTGCGGCATGTGCGAGAAGAGTTGCGTGCTGGAGCAGGCCGCCATCAAGGTGCTGCCGATGGAAATCGCCCGCGGTGAGCTGGGCCACCACTACCGCAAGGGCTGGGAAAGCGGGAACCGCCAGGACAAACCACAGTTCAACATGCCGGTGCAGCGCCTGCCCGAGCAGCCGGTGGAGGGCGACCTGAACCCGCTGCGCTCAGGCGCCAACCCCTACCCATTTGCCCAACCGGGCGCCGACGGAGCTTCGCGATGAAGAAGATCGTCGGTCACGAGGCGCTCGTCGCCAAAGGGTGGTGGAAGGCCCACCAGTGGCTGGTGCTGCGGCGCCTGTCTCAACTGGTCATCTTCGGGGCCTTCCTGCTGGGGCCGCTCGCCGGGGTGTGGATCGTCAAGGGCAACCTGTCGTCCAGCCTGACCCTGGGCGTGCTGCCGCTGACGGATCCCTTCGTGCTGCTGCAGGTGCTGGCTTCGCGCCACTGGCCGGAAGCGTCGGCACTGATCGGCGCGGCCATCGTCATCGCGTTTTACGCGCTGGTCGGTGGGCGGGTGTTCTGCGCCTGGGTCTGCCCGGTCAACGTCGTCACCGACGCGGCATCGTGGACCCGCCGCCGCCTGAACATCAGCAGCGGCCGTGCACCGCACCCCCAGCTGCGCTACTGGCTCATCGGCTCGGTGCTGGCGGCCTGCGCCGTCACCGGCGTGACGGTCTGGGAATGGGTCAATCCCGTGTCCCTGCTCCAGCGCGCCCTCATCTTCGGCGGCACCATGGCCTGGGGCGCGGCCCTGGCCATCTTCATCTTCGATCTGCTGATCGCACCGCGCGGCTGGTGCGGGCACGTGTGCCCGGTCGGCGCGATGTACTCGGTCATCGGCAAACACAGCCTGCTGCGCGTGAGTGCCGCGCACAGCAGCCGGTGCAACGACTGCGCCGACTGCTACGCCGTGTGCCCCGAACCCCAGATCATTCCCATTGCCCTCAAAGGCAAGAACGGCGCTTCGCCCGTCATCCTCGACGAAGCGTGCACCAACTGCGGCCGCTGCATCGACGTGTGCGGACCCGACGTCTTTTCCTACACCCACCGCTACAACTCGAAGAGGGGCTGAGCACCATGAAATTCAAAGAGCTCGTCAAGATCGCACTGGCTGCCGGTTTGATTGCCATCGGCGTGCACCAGTTTGCGCAAGCGGCCGACCCTGCCCCGTCCAGCGGTCCGGTCAAACTCCAAGGCCTGCGCGGTGGCACGCCGGTCCAGCAGGACAACGCGCCGTCGGCGTTCAAGCAGGAGCGCGACCATGCGCCGGGTGACCGGGACTTCGTGCAGCAGCCCCCGCTGATCCCGCACACCATCAGCGGCTACCAGATCACCAAGAACTTCAACAAGTGCATGGACTGCCACTCCTACGCACGGGCCAAGGAGTTCAACGCCCCCAAGGTCAGTGTCACGCACTTCAAGACCCGTGAAGGCACCGAGCTCGACAACATCAGCCCGCGCCGCTACTTCTGCACCCAGTGCCACGTGCCACAGGTGGACGCCAAGCCGCTGGTCGAGAACACCTTCCAGCGCGCCCGCGGCCTGCGTTGAACCCCCACGCGGAGCACGTCATGGCTGACACCCCCACCACCAAGCAAGGCCTTTTCGCCCGCTACAAGGGCCGCATCGGCATCCTCGCCATCGTCTTCGTTGCGGGCATCCTGTTCTGGGGCGGCTTCAACACCGCCATGGAATGGACCAACCGCGAGGCGTTCTGCATCTCTTGCCACGAGATGAAGGACAACGTCTACGCCGAGTACCGCAACACCATCCACTATCAGAACCGCACCGGCGTGCGCGCCACCTGCCCGGACTGCCACGTTCCCAAGGAATGGGGCCCGAAGATGATCCGCAAGATCCAGGCCTCCAACGAAGTGCTGCACAAGATTTTGGGCACCATCGACACGCCGGAGAAGTTCGACGCCAAGCGCCATGAACTGGCCAGCCACGAATGGGCCCGGATGAAGAAGAACGACAGCCGCGAATGCCGCAACTGCCACAACTTCTCCTACATGGACTATGCCGAGCAGAACAAACGCTCGGCGGCCACCCACCAGGCGGCGTTCAACGAAGGCAAGACCTGCATCGACTGCCACAAGGGCATCGCGCACCGCCTGCCGGAAGTCGAGCAGAACATCGGCGCCCCCAAGGAGCACGCGGCCGAATTGCCGCCGCCGGCCCCCGCCGCATCGCCGTCCACGCCGCCCGGCGCTTCCCAGTGAGACGCCTCCCGATGACCCCGACCCCTCAGAGCGACCCCTGAAGCGAACGGGAGCCCGTTTCGCTCCGAGCGAAACGGGTGGAGTCTTCAGGTTGCACCGGGCTTGGGCCCGGTGTTTTTTTGGAGCGGTGCCAGACGCCCCGCTTCAGCCGAAGTCGTGCCCGACCGCCCACACCGCCGCTTCCACCCGGGAGCGGAACTGCAGCTTGCGCAGCAGGTTGCGAATGTGGACCTTGACGGTGCTCTCCATGATGTCGAGCTCGCGGCCGATCAGCTTGTTCGACATGCCCGCAGCCAGACACTTCAGGATGGCCGCCTCGCGCTCCGTGAGGTTGGCCTTGCAGCGGCGCTCGCTGGCCCCTTCCTCGCGCAGGGCGTGGGCCAGCAAGGTCATGAGTTCCGGGCTGATCGCGTTCTTGCCTTCGAGCGCGCTGGCGATCATGCGCAGGATGTCCTGAGGATCGTTGTCCTTCAGGATGTAGCCGTCCGATCCGGCGCGGATGGCCGCCATGAGGTCGTCGGCCGAGTTGGACACCGTCAGCAGGATGATGCGGGCATCGATGCCCAGGTCGCGCATCGTGCGCAGGGTTTCCAGCCCGTCGATGCCCTTCATGTTCAGGTCGAGCAGGATCAGGTCGGGGTCGTGCAGCCGGGCCAGTTCGATGCCCTCCTGCCCACCGACGGCCTCTCCGACCACCTCGTAGCCCTCTTCCAGTTCGAGCAGTTGACGCACCCCCCGCCGGAACAGCGGATGGTCGTCGATGATCAACACTCGGGTCGCTTCGCTCACACAGGATCTCCGGATCATTCGATTTCAGGCACCGCCTGCCGCACCTTCTGCGGCAGGAACTGCAGGGTGATCCGCGTGCCGGACCCCGGCATCGAATCGATGTCGAGCCGCCCGGCGAGGATCATGGCGCGGTCGCTCATGATGTTGACACCAAAGTGGTGGCTGGGCGTGCGCGCGGGATCAAAGCCGCGCCCGTTGTCCCCGACCCGCACCGTGACGGACTGGAACGCATCCACCGAGATGGCCACTTCCGCGGCACTGGCCTGGGCGTGTCGTTCGATGTTCGACAACGCCTCGCGCACGATGCGCAGGACGTGAAGTTCCTCGTTGGCCGACAACACCATGCCGGACAAGGCGTTGTCCAGCCGCACCGGAAAACCCAGCTTGTGCGAAAACTCGACCACCATCTCGTGCAGCGCCACGTTCAGGCCCCGCTCGTCCGCCCGCAGCCGGAACGTCACGATCAACTCGCGCAATTCCCGGTAGGCGCCCGACAGCCCACGCTTGATCTCGTCGGTGATCGCGAGTGGGTCGCTGCCCTGCTCCAGGCTCTTCTCCAGCCGGGCCACCTGGATCCGAAGGTAAGACAGCGACTGGGCGATCGAGTCATGCAACTCGCGTGCGATCACCGAGCGTTCCTCCATCACCGCCAGCCGGTGCTTCTCCTCCGCCCGGCGCATGTTGATCAAGGCGTTGGAGACGTGGTGACCGACGGTCTCGATGATGCGGGCCTTCTCCAGCGGCAGGGGCTCCTCGTTGGTCTTGAGCACGGGCAGCACCCCCCGCAGGTGGTCGCCATCGCCGATCGGCACGATGACCATCTGCGCCCATCCCCCCTGCTCCGACAGCGGACGCTGGGCGCTCTGGAAGCACTCGCCGCAGTCCCCGCGGCTGCACAACACGTGGCGCTCCTGAGCGCTGAGATCCCCGCTGATGGGATGGGCCGGCAACTGGTTGTTCTCGCTCACGCAGATCATGCTGTGGCCCAGTTCCAGCGCAGTCTCCACCTCGCGCAGCACCTCCTGCACGCGGTCGAGCGTCAGGTCGCTGGCCGAGAGTTTCTGACTCACCCGGTACAACAGCTCGAGTGACTCGTTCGTGCGCTGAAGGGCCAGGGTCTTCTCCTCCACCTTGTCCTCCAGGTGGGCATACATGGTGGCGATCTCGCCCACCATCGCGTTGAACGCTTGGCCGAGACGTCCCAGTTCGTCGCCGCCCACGTGCGCCACCCGCACCGAGAAGGAGCCCTGACGCACCGTCCGGGCGGCCTCCAGCAACTGGGCCAGCGGCTTGACCAGCTTGCGGTGCAGCATCCAGATGGTCAAGCCGCTGACCACGACGATGCAGCCCAGCAGGCCCAGCTGCACGATGCGCAGCCATCGGGCCTTCTGCTCCAATTCAATCTCGATGAGGTTGACCACCTGGTCGATCTGGTCGACAAAATGAGGAATCTCGGTGGCCATCTGCAAACGCGCCCCGGGATCCCCGCCAGCGGCCCGCAGCACCAGGTCACGCATCTGCGAATTCCAGCGCTGCAACACCCCTTGCACCTCACGCACCGACGGCGCGTTGCGGTGCGACTTGCTGCGCACAAAACGCTCCAGCCCGACAAGACGGCGCTCGAACACCTTGAGGGTGTCCAGGGCCTGCTCCCGCTTGTCGGACTGAAGCACCTCGCTGAGCGTGCGGTAGCTCAGGAAACGCAGGGATCCGGACACGTTGACGGCGTTGGCCCGTCCGCTGATGTCCTCCGCGATGACCGCCGAAATCACGATCGACGCCAACGACAGCAGCGCCAGAAGGCCCATCGCCAGCGCCATGCGCCGCAGCACGGAATCCTGGACGGCCCGTCGAATGGTGGGAAAGAGACGCTTCATTCAGGGTCAACGGGCTTATGGGTCGGCACTTTGGGCGTAGCGCCCGAGGGGTGGCCTCCGGCCCTGAAACACACGCCTCATATGGAATGTACGGGCAAAGCGGCCCCTGCATGTCTACCCCTTTCGAGGTAGATCGGGGCCGATGAGCCCATGCCAACGGGCCTTCGGCCGACGCCCCCCCACGCCTACCATGGTCCGGTCGCCGCCAGAGGCCCCTTTCCTTGAAGGCCTCCGGACCGCCGCAGATGGAGCCCGTGCCATGAACATTTCCAGCGTCATCGTCATTCCCCAGCCCGACCACGTCCAGGCCGTGGTGGAAGCCCTGGAGGCCGCCGATGGCGTCGAGGTGGCCACCGTGTCTCCAGAAGGAAAGATCATCGCCACGATCGAGACCGAGGGGGACCGCCAGACCGTGGCGGCCTATGAGGCCCTGTCCGCCCTCGACCACGTCTTGTCCGTCTCGATGGTCTACCACCACAAGGAAGACCAACCCGATGCCGAACTCTCTGTCACGGTCTGAACCGGACAGATCGACGCTTTGACCCCCTAGGAGATTCGAGATGTCCGAACACACAGTCACTCGACGCGACTTCATCAAGAGCAATGCCGTGGCGGCTGCCGCCGCGTCGGCCGGTGTCACCATTCCGATCAACGTCGCGGCCCAGGCGCGCGGGGGCGACGGCGTGCGTTGGGACAAGGGCGTGTGCCGCTACTGCGGCACCGGCTGTGGCGTGCTGGTGGGCACCAAGGACGGCCGCGTGGTGGCCACTCAGGGCGACCCGGACGCGCCCGTCAACAAGGGCCTGAACTGCGTCAAGGGCTACTTCCTGGCCAAGATCATGTACGGCCAGGACCGCCTGACCCAGCCGATGCTGCGCATGAAGGACGGCAAGTTCGACAAGAACGGCGAGTTCGCGCCGATCAGCTGGAACAAGGCCTTCGACCTCATGGCCGAGAAGGTCAAGACCACGCTGAAGGACCCCAACCAGGGAGCCAAGGGCGTGTGCATGTTCGGCTCCGGCCAGTGGACCGTGTTCGAAGGCTACGCCGCCGCCAAGCTGATGAAGGCCGGTCTGCGCACCAACAGCCTGGACCCGAACGCTCGCCACTGCATGGCCTCGGCCGTGACCGGCTTCATGCGCACCTTCGGCATCGACGAGCCGATGGGCTGTTATGACGACATCGAGCACGCCGACGCCTTTGTGCTGTGGGGCTCGAACATGGCCG
>CAYYCN010000094.1:0-12550 GCA_964470355.1 uncultured Sphaerotilus sp. | reverse complement strand
GTCAGGCTTTTACCCCCTCAAACGCCCCTCGGCTCCTCGCCGCAGGGGCGTTTGTATTTGTCCGTTCTCGTCATCATCCAGTCTGTGATGCCATGAGCAATTGGGATACAACGGACATTGCAATGATTTCGGGTTCTTTGCCCGTCAGTCCGGGTATCCCGATCGGGCAAACCATTCTGTTCAGTTGATCTTCCTGAAAACCCTGTGCGCTTAATCGATTCCTGAACCGGGCGCGCTTGGTATCGCTTCCAATCAGCCCGAACCAAGCAAAGTCGTTTCGTTTCAATATGGTCTTGGTGAGTCTGTAGTCAAGGTCATGACTGTGCGTCATCACAAGAAAGCAGGCGCCTGGCGGCGCAACCAGGATTTCAGCTTCCGGTTCCAGCGAGCAGATGCGGACAATGTGATCTGGGCTTGTTTGGAGGGGGAATTCGGAGTATCTCGCGTCGATCCACTGTACTTGGCAGGGGAGATGAGCCAGGAGGCGCGCGACGGCGCGGCCCACGTGACCGGATCCATGCAGCTGCAGGAAGAATCGAGGGCGGGGCAGCGCCGGAAGGGCGCCTGCCTCTAGCCTTGTCCAGGTCAGTGTCACCGCTCCTCCACAGCACTGCCCCAGCGATGGCCCCAGCGCCCAGGTTTGGGTGACAGGAAGACTTGTGAGGTTCTGAAGGCAGGCTCGGGCTTCCTGAATCGCTTTCCATTCCAGATGCCCTCCGCCGATCGTTCCATGGACTTGGGTTTCGGACACGAGAAGGGTTGCGCCGCTTTCACGAGGCACCGAGCCTCGGTGTGCTTGCACCTGAACGATGACCGCGCTTGTTTTGGAGGCGAGCCACGTTTCCGCGATTGATCGCACGGTGACACTCGGCGAGTCGGCATCGAACTTCAAGGGGCGTTCTTTCCGCAATTTCGATTGCGCCTTCTGCGCAGCGAGTCAAGCATGGGTGGGGTTTTGAAATGTCTTGGTTTTACGGCGGCAGTGAGCCTGCGGCGATTTCCACTGCATCGAGCAAGGCTTCTGCCGTGGCAGGTGCGCTCAACGACGCAGGGCCCGTGCCGCAGGACGACACGGCGTCCTGAAGGGCCAGGAACACGCTGAACGGTAATAGAAGGGGGGGTTCTCCCACCGCCTTGCTCTTGTGCAAGCTGTCCACACCGTTCGGTACGCCATACAACTGGACATTCAGGACTTCTGGGATGTCGTGTGCGGTGGGAATCTTGTAGGTGCTGGGGGCGTGGGTCAGCAATTCGCCGCTGCGGGGACCGCCGTCTGCCGGGTGCCAGACCAGTTCTTCCATCGTCAGCCAGCCCATGCCTTGGATGAACGCACCTTCGATTTGCCCCTGATCGATGGCGGGATTGATGGATTGGCCCACGTCGTGCAGCACGTCGGCGCGCAGCAATCGCCAATCTCCGGTCAAGGTGTCGAGCACGACTTCGCTCACCGCGGCCCCATAGACGAAGTAATAGAAGGGGTGTCCTTGCAGCGTCTGGCGATCCCAATGCAGTCCAGGGGTGGTGTAGAAGCCATCGCTCCACAACTGCACCCGTTCTCGATAGGCGATTTCGACGAGGACTTGCCAATCCACGCCCTCGGTGTCGTGGGTCTTCACTCGGCCCGCTTCAAATGTGACCGCATGGGTTGGCTTGTTCAGATGGCGGGCTGCCACCGCTGCCAGTCGCTGGCGGATCTGACGGGCAGCCATTTGGGCCGCCTTGCCATTGAGGTCGCTGCCTGTGGAGGCCGCGGTGGCGGAGGTGTTGGCGATCTTGGTGGTGTCCGTGGCACTGACGCGCACGCGTGACAGGGGAAGGCCCAACTCTTCGGCCACCACCTGTGCGACCTTGGTGTTCAGTCCTTGGCCCATTTCCGTGCCACCGTGGTTCACCAGCACGGAGCCGTCCGTGTACACGTGCACCAGGGCGCCGGCCTGGTTGAGGTGGGTCACGTTGAAGCTGATGCCGAACTTGACGGGCGTGAGGGCCAGTCCTTTTCTCAGCACCGGCTGTCCAGCGTTGAACGCGGTGATGTCCACACGGCGGCGGTGATAGTCGCTGTCCCGGACGAGCTGTTCGATCAGGGCGGGCAGCAGGTTGTGTTCCACCCGCTGTCCGTAGGGGGTGACATCACGCTCGCCGATGCCATAGAGATTGAGTCGCTGCACCTCCAGGGCGTCTCGTCCGAGATGCCGGGCCACGCGGTCGAGGATCACCTCGATGGCCAGTGCGCCCTGGGGGCCTCCGAAGCCACGGAAGGCCGTGTTGCTCTGGGTGTTCGTGCGGGCGCTGTGACCATGAAGCGCCACGTTCGGAAGCCAGTAGGCATTGTCGAAGTGGCACAGCGCGCGGCTCATGACCGGCGCGGACAGGTCGGCGCTGTGTCCGGCGTTGGAGATGAGATCGGCTTCGACCGCGAGCAGTCGCCCGTCTGGGTCGAAACCCACGTCGTAGGCGACCTCGAATGCGTGACGCCGGCCCGTGATTCGGAAATCGTCGTCGCGGTCCGGCCGCAGCTTGACTGGACGGTGCAGGTGTTTCGCCGCCAACGCCGCGCCACATGCAAAGGCTGCGGATTGTGATTCCTTGCCCCCAAATGCCCCGCCCATCCGCCGGCACAGCACCTGCACGCCATGGGCCGGGCACCTGAGCAGGTGAGCGATGAGTTGCTGCATCTCGCTCGGATGCTGGGTCGAGCTGTGCACGAGCAGGCCGTCGCTTTCCTGCGGAATGGCGTAGGCGATCTGGCCTTCCAGATAGAACTGCTCTTGTCCTCCCAGATGGAACGTGCCTTGAAGGCGATGGGGGGCGGTGCTCAGCGCTTGGCTGGCGTCGCCCCGATGGAGGTGCATGCTCGGCACCACGTGGTCCCCAGCTGCGTGCGCCGCCATGGCATCCATGCAAGCGGTCAGGGGTTCGACGTCGATCACCTGGGGGGCCAGGGCCGCCGCTTCCCGAGCTTGGGTGCGCGTTTGGGCCACCACCAGAAATACCGGTTGACCACGGTAGCGGAGTGTGTGCTGGGCCAGCAACGGATCGTCGTGCACCAGGGGGCCGATGTTGTTTTCCCCTGGAATGTGCGCGGCTGTAAACACGGCGACCACCCCGGGCTGAGACTGCAGCCGTTCGAGGTCGATGGACCGCAGTCGGCCATGTGGCACCGGCGACAAGCCAAACGCCGCATGCAGAGTGCCCGCCAGTTCCGGCAGATCGTCGGTGTAGGGGGCTCGGCCCGAGACGTGGAGATGTGCGGATTCGTGGGGCTGAGGCGAACCCACGACGGAAGCCGCGGACGAGGCAGAGGGGGTCATGGCTTCGGGTCCCCGTGGGAAGAGAGCGCCGGGTGGTGGACATCCAGTTGCTCGGGAGGCACCGGACGGTCCGGGCGAGTCTCCAGCCACAGACGCCACAGCAGCTGCGCCGCAATCCGGCGACGGTGGGTGGCGCTGGCGCGCAGGTCGCTCCAGGGCGTGAAGTCTTGATCCAGCGCTTTCATGGCGGCCAGGACCCGGGACTCGTTCCAAGGGCCCGCCCGCAACGCCGATTCGGCCTGCGCGGCCCGGGCAGGTGTCGCGGCCATGCCCCCAAATGCCAGACGAACCTGCTGCACCTGGGGCGGTCCACACGACGAGTGCTCCAGGATGAGGTGGAAGGCCGCGAGCACGGTGGAGATGTCGCTGTCGTGGCGACGGGCGTGTTTCCATGCGCGCAGAACATGGACCTGACCCGGTGGGTCTTCGCTCCACAGTGGCACTTCGATGGAGTGCAGGAATTCACCCGGCTGCAGATCGTTGCGCTGATAGCCGGAATAAAACCGATCCAGCGGCACCGTGCGCGTATGGGGGCCTTGCTGCAGCCTCAAGCGGGCATCCAGCGCGAGCAGTACCGGTGGGCCATCGCCGATGGGTGAGCCATTCACCACATTGCCTCCCAGCGTGCCGGCATGGCGGATGGGCGGGGAGGCAAAGCGGCGCCAGATCTCGGCCAGGGGCGGCAGGGCTTCGGTCAGGGCACACCAGGCGTCCTCCAGCGGGACGGCGGCCCCCAGGGTCAAAGTGGGGATGCCGTCGGATGGGGTGCGGGTAATGTGGCGGAGTTCGTCGACTTCGGAGGTGGACACCAGGGTCTCGAAGCGTTGAAACCGCTTGTTCACGGCCAATCCCAGGTCGGTGGTGCCCGCGATCAATTGCGCACCGGGCGCGTGCACGAGCGCTTGAACCAGCCCCTCGGTGCTTCGCGGGGCCAGGAAGGTGTGCGGCGAGCCTGCAGGGCGGTAGTGAAGAGGCGGATCGGTTTGCAGCGACCGAAGGGCGGCTTCGATCCTTCCAAGGGCGAGTCGTTGAGGCGGTGCCTCGAACATCCGCTGTCCGGCCTGCAGCAGGGGGCGGTAGCCGGTGCAGCGGCACAGATTGCCCGCCAGGGTGTCCACGAGTTCGGCCCGTTGGGGGCGGCGCTGATGCTCCAGCGACGTTTCGTAGCAGGCCGTCAGGCTCATGGCGAACCCAGGGGTGCAGAAGCCGCACTGTGAGGCGTGGGTGTCGACCAGGGCTTGTTGCACCGGGTGCAAGGGGCCGCCGCAGGGACTGAGGTCCTCGATGGTCAGCAGCGCCTTGCCATCCAGGGTGGGCAGGAGCCGCAGGCAGGCGTTGATGGTGCGCAGTTGCAAGGCCCCCACCCGCGCATGGCGCCTCGATGTGGGCTCGACGTCGGTTGACCCTTGCTGGCCGGCCGGCACGATCGGGGCGCCCTCCTGCGGGCCCCCTCCGTGGGCGGACGCCAGCTCGACGAGGATCACGGTGCAGGCGCCGCAGTCTCCTTCGTTGCAGCCTTCCTTGGTGCCGGTGCTGCGGACGTCTTCCCGCAGCCATTCGAGCACGGTGCGGTGAGGGTCTGCGCCGGACACCTCCTGAATGCGGCCTTGGTAGAAGAAGCGGATCGGACGGGCCACGGGAAGGGGGCCTGAGGGCCTCTGCGCTCCGGTGGTCATGAGGGGAGCGGCAACGTCGGGTGGGGGGACGGGTGGCATGGCCTGAACATACCCGCTCGTGCGGGGTGCGCTATACGGATGTGTGAATGAACACTATGCTTGTAGGCGTATGAAAAACCGCGCGGCCTTGGACAAGATTGAGCTTCATCTTGTCCGGGTCTTCCACACCGTGATTTCCGAACGCAGCGTGTCCCGTGCCGCCTTGCGGCTGGGCAGCACCCAGCCGGCCGTCAGTGCGCAGCTCAAGCGCTTGCGCGGTCTGGTGGGCGATCCCTTGCTCGTGCGTTCCGGACCGGGCATGGTGCCGACCGACATCGCGTTGCAGCTGATGGCCCCGGCGGAGACGTTGTTGCGCAGTGCCGAGCAGATTTTTGGCGGCAAGTCGGGCTCGCGGGCGTTTGCACCCCAGGGGGCGGAAGTCGAGTTCCGCATCGCGGCCAGCGATTATCTGGACCCGTTGTTCCTCCCTGCCCTTGTGGCCCGACTGCAGCGGGAGGCCCCTCGCGCCCGGGTCACGCTGCATGCCCTGTCGGCGGAGTTCGACTATCGGGCGCGTCTGGCGCGTGGGGAGGTGGACTTGGTCATCGGCAATTGGATGCAGCCGCCCGAGGAACTGCATCTGGGGCGCCTGTACACCGATGAAATCGTCTGCTTGGTGGGTGACCAGCACCCAGCGGTGCGTCAACCCAGGTCGTGGACCGTGGAGCGCTACCTGGAAGCCCACCACATTGCCCCCACCCCTTTGCACGCGGGGGCGATCGGCGTCATCGACGAGCACCTGAACCGGCAAGGGCTGACCCGGCGCATTGCCGTGTGCAGCCCGCACTTCGCTCTGGTGCCGTCCATGCTGGCCCAGTCGTCCTTGGTGCTGACGACCGGGCGCTTGTTCTGTTCGCGTTACCTGGAGGCTTGGCCCCTGCGCATCGTGCGGTGTCCGGTGGCCTTCCCGAGTCTCACCTACTATCAGCTCTGGCATGACGTGAGCCACAACGCGGCTTCGCTGCGCTGGCTGCGCGAGACGGTGCGCGACGTGGCCCGTGGTCTGGCTCAACTCCAGGCACCCGGTCGCGGCGTGGCGTCAGGGCCCCTCTCGGGACGCACGCCAGAGGGGATACTGGCACCATGAACCGCGCCGTGTCGTCTCCTCACTCCTTGCCGAAGCCCGTCGCGTCTCCGACCCCACGGCGTGTGGCGTTGCGCGGGGACCTGCTGGACTTTCCCGGAGATCCCGGCTGGGCCAAGCCTGCGGACGTCGCGGTGGACGGCCCGTGCGTGCGCTGGCGCCCTGACCACTGGTTGATGATCGAAAACGGGCGCATTCTGGGGGCCGAACCGGCTGACCGATGGGTGCCTGGACCGGATTGGTGGCGCGTCGAGCACCCTGGCCGGCTGATCTTGCCTGGCTTCATCGACACGCACGTCCACATGCCGCAGCTGGACGTCATCGCCAGCCACGGGACGGCGTTGCTGGATTGGCTCGAGACCTACACCTTTCCTGCCGAGCAACGGTATGCAGACGCTGCGTTGTGCGCCGATCGGTCCGCCCTGTTCCTCGACGCCCTGCTGTCCCACGGCACGACCAGTGCCGTGGTGTTCCCGACCGTGCACCGCGCCAGCGCGGAGGCCCTGTTCGATGCCGCACAGCGGCGTGGCATGCGCCTGATCAGTGGCAAGGTGCTGATGGATCGCCACGCGCCGCCTGGGCTGTGTGACGACGTGGTGGGTGCGCAGGCCGACTGTCAGGCCCTGATCGAACGTTGGCATGGCGTGGACCGGTTGGCCTATGCGGTCACCGTGCGTTTTGCCCCGACCAGTTCACCGGCTCAGCTGGCCATGGCAGGGCACCTGGGCCGTGCGTTTCCTGGCCTGTACATGCAGACCCACGTGGCCGAGAACCGCGATGAAGTCCGCTGGGTGGGGGCGCTTTTTCCGGAGGCCCGCAGCTACCTGGATGTCTACCACCGTGCCGGGCTGCTGCACGAACGCTCCGTGTTGGCTCATGGCCTGTGGCTGGATGACGTCGACCGCCGCCTCCTGGCCGACACGGGGGCGCACATTGCGTTTTGTCCCAGCTCCAACCTGTTTCTCGGAAGTGGCCTGATGGACTGGCCGGCCCTGGAGGCCGCCGGAGCCCGTGTGAGCGTGGCTTCCGACGTCGGAGGTGGCACCAGCCTGTCGATGCAGCGCACGCTGGCCGACGGCTACAAGGTGCAGGCATTGCAGGGGCACCGCCTGAGTGCATGGAAGGCCTTGCATGCGGCCACCCGTGGTGCGGCCGAATCCCTCGGATTGGCGCACGAGATCGGGAGCCTGGAGGCGGGCACGCTGGCCGATGTGGTCGTATGGGACTGGGCCCAAGGGGCGGTCGGTCTCCACCGGGATGGGTTGGCCCGGGATCTGCATGAACGCCTCTTTGCCTGGCTGACCCTGTCCGACGAACGTCACCAAGTGCAGACTTGGGTGGCGGGTTGCCCCATGTCCTCGAACCCTTTCCTTGAGCGGAACCCATGACGCCGCGTCTCGAACTCCGCCACATTTCCAAGCAATACCCATCGGTCCGTGCCAACGATGGGGTGAGTCTTCTGGTTCCACCGGGTCAGATCCATGCCGTGCTGGGCGAAAACGGTGCCGGTAAGTCGACGCTGATGAAGATCATCTACGGCGCCGTGGCTCCCGACGAAGGCGAGGTGCGCTGGAACGGTCAGCCGGTGCGCATCTCCAGCCCCGCCGAAGCCCGGGCGCTGGGCATCAGCATGGTCTATCAGCACTTTTCGCTGTTCGACACGCTCACCGCAGCAGAAAACGTCTGGCTGGGTCTGGACAAGTCACAGTCCCTGGCCGAGGTCACCGCGCGCATCCGCGAAGTCGCCCACGAATATGGCCTGGAGGTGGATCCGCTGCGGCCGGTCCACACACTGTCGGTGGGGGAGCGTCAGCGGGTTGAAATCGTGCGGGCCCTCCTGACACGTCCTCAACTGCTCATCCTCGACGAACCCACTTCGGTGCTCACCCCCCAGGCGGTGGAGCGGCTGTTCGTGATGCTGCGTCAGTTGGCCGACCAGGGTTGTTCCATCCTGTACATCAGCCATAAGCTCGACGAGATTCGTGCCCTGTGCCACCACTGCACTGTGCTGCGGGGCGGTCGGGTGACCGGCGAGGTGGATCCCGCGCAGGAGTCGAACGCATCGCTTTCGCGGTTGATGATCGGCGCCGAGCCTCCGGCGCTGCAGCATCGCCAGACGCAGCCGGGGGAGGTGGCGCTGGAGGTGAGCCGGCTGAGCCTGACGCGGCAAGACCCGTTTGGCACCGACTTGCAGGGCGTGAGCCTGACCCTGCGGACCGGCGAGATCCTGGGCATTGCCGGGGTCTCGGGCAATGGGCAGGGGGCCTTCATGGCCGCCCTTTCGGGCGAAGACCGCCGGGCGGCGCCGGGCAGCGTGCGGCTGTTTGGCCACGACATCGCCCAGGCCTCGCCCGGCGCCCGACGGGCTCGGGGCTTGCACTCGGTGCCTGAGGAGCGCTTGGGTCGCGGGGCGGTGCCCACGCTGAGCTTGGCGCACAACACTTTGCTGACCCGCACCGAGGCGGTGGGGCCTGCTGGTTGGCTGCGCACTGGGCAGGCCCAGTCCCTGGCCCGCGCCCTGATTGAGCGCTTTCGGGTCAAGGCCGGAGGCGCGGGGGCGGTGGCCCGGTCCCTGTCGGGCGGCAACCTTCAGAAGTTCATCGTGGGCCGAGAGATCGATGCCGGTCCGAAAGTGCTCCTGATCTCGCAGCCCACCTGGGGGGTGGACGTGGGTGCCGCAGCCCAGATCCGGGGAGAGTTGCTGGCGTTGCGGGATGCGGGGTGTGCGGTGTTGGTGGTCAGTGAGGAGTTGGACGAATTGTTCGAGATCTGTGATCGGCTGGTGGTGATGGCCCAGGGGCGTCTGTCGCCGTCGCTGCCCAGGGCCCAGGCCAGCGTGGAGCGTCTGGGCGCCTGGATGTCTGGATTGTGGGAGGGGCCTGAAGCGGCGTCTCCATCTCTGGGGGGCGTCCATGCTTGAGCTTGAACTGCGACCGGAGCCGTCGCGGGTCATGACCTGGATGTCGCCCTTGCTGGCCCTGGTGCTGACGGTGGGGATCGGGTTGGGGCTGTTTGCCTTGTTGGGCAAGGACCCCGCCCGAGGCTTGTCGATGTTTTTTGTCGAGCCGGTCAAGGATGCCCGCGCCTGGTCTGAGCTGGCGGTCAAGGCCGTGCCTTTGCTGCTGATTGCGCTTGGACTGGCGGTGTGCTTTCGCTCCAACCTCTGGAACATCGGTGCGGAAGGGCAGTTCATCGTGGGGGCGGTGTGGGCGGGAGGCGTGGCCATGCAGGCGGACGCCACGACCTCGCCGGCCATCGTGCCGCTGATCCTGTTGGCCGGCGTCGCTGGTGGCATGGCCTGGGCCGCCATCGTGGCGCTGCTGCGGGACCGCTTCCATGCCAGCGAGATCCTCGTCAGCCTGATGCTGGTCTACGTGGCCGACATGCTGCTGAACTACCTCGTCTACGGTCCCTGGAAAGACCCGATGGGCTTCAACTTTCCCCAGACCGTCACGTTTGCGGCGGTCACGCAGATCCCCAAGCTGTTCGCGGGGCTGCGGGTGAACCTGGGTGTGCTGGTGGCGCTGGTCGGGGTGGCGGCGTTCTGGGTGTTCCTGTTTCGCACCTACAAGGGCTTTGCGCTGCAGGTGGGGGGATTGGCCCCGGCGGCAGCGGCGTATGCCGGGTTTTCGTCGCGTTCGGCGATGTGGACGGCACTGCTGCTGTCGGGAGGCATGGCTGGGCTGGCCGGCGCCTTGGAAGTGGCCGGGCCGTTGGGGCAACTCACGCCCCACGTGCCAGCGGGATACGGGTTTGCCGCGATCATCGTGGCCTTTGTGGGGCGGCTGCATCCGGTGGGCATGGCGGCGTCGGCCCTCTTGATGAGCATGTTCTACATTGGGGGGGAGTTGGCACAGTCGCGCATGGGTCTGCCGAAATCAATCACTGGGGTGTTCCAGGGAATGCTGCTGTTTTCGCTGCTGGCGTGTGACACCTTGATCGTCTACCGCTTGCGGTGGGTTGGTGCGCGCCGGATGGGGGGGCTCCGTCATGAATGAATGGGCCTTGTTGCTGGCGGCGACCCTCAGCGCGGGCACGGTGCTGGCCATTGCCGGGTTGGGCCTGCTGATCAACGAGCGCTCCGGCGTCGTGAACCTGGGGGCCGAAGGCCTGATGCTGGTGGCGGCGGTGGCGGGCTTCGCCACCGCCGTGCACACCGGCAGCGATGTCCTGGCGTTTGGGGCCGGGGCGTTGGCGGGGGCATTGCTGGCGCTGATGTTCGGCGTGCTGGTCATTTGGCTGAATACCAATCAGTACGCCACTGGTTTGGCGCTCAGCCTGTTCGGCAGCGGGCTCTCCGCCTTTGTCGGTTTGCGTTACACACAGGAAAAGCTCTCCGAGCGACCGCACTTCGAGATCCCGCTCCTGGCGGATCTGCCCTGGGTGGGGCCGGCGCTTTTCAAGCACCATCCCATGGTTTATCTCACCTTGCTCCTGGCGGTGGGGCTGGTGTGGTTTCTGTACCGATCTCGGGCCGGATTGGTGTTGCGGGCCGTAGGGGAGTCGCCTGAATCCGCGCACGCGCTGGGCTATCCGGTGCGGCGCATCCGGCTGGCTGCGGTCGTGGCCGGCGGGGCGCTGTGTGGCGTTGCGGGGGCTTACCTGTCGGTCATTTACACGCCTTTGTGGGTGGAGGGGATGACCGCCGGCAAAGGCTGGATCGCGCTGGCCCTGACCACTTTTGCCACGTGGCGACCGATGCGGGTGCTGCTGGGGGCTTACCTTTTTGGCGGGGTCACCATGCTGCAGTTCCAGCTCCAGGGGGCGGGGGTCCAGGTGGCCAGTCAGTGGCTCACCATGCTGCCCTACCTGTCCACGATCGTTGTATTGGTGCTGATTTCGCGCAATCCCACCTGGATCCGCGTGAACATGCCTGCCTCCCTCGGCAAACCGTTTTCACCGGGTCATTGAGGGGGCGAGGCCCTCTTGTGTTCCGTTGCTTTTGTTCTCAACCCTCATCTGGAGAAGTCATGTCCTTGCAGACGAAGCGTGCGTTGTTGAAAGCCACCAGTTGGGCCGCCCTGGCGACCGTGGCCGCCCTGGCGGGCTGTGGCAAGAAGGAAGACGCCGCGCCAGCGCCGGCCGCTGAACCTGCGGCCTCTGCGGCTTCCGCTGCGGCCAAGGTCGAGCCGTTGAAGGTGGCCTTCGCTTACGTCGGCCCGGTGGGTGATGCCGGCTGGACTTTTGCCCATGACAACGCCCGCAAGGCCGTCGAAGCGGAGTTCGGGGACAAGGTCGTGACCACGTTCGTCGAAAACGTGCCTGAATCCGCCGATGCCGAGCGTGTGATCCGTGATCTGGTGGGCCAGGGCAACAAGTTGGTGTTTGGCACCACCTTTGGTTACATGGAGCCGATGCTCAAGGTTGCGGCGGAATCCGCCGACGTGAAATTTGAGCACGCCACTGGCTACAAGACAGCCGCCAACCTGCGCACCTACGACAGCCGCACTTATGAAGGCGCCTACATGGCCGGGGTGGTCGCGGGCAGCATGACCAAATCCAACGTGCTGGGGGTGGTCGGGTCCATCCCCATTCCGGAAGTGATCCGCAACATCAACGCGTTCACCCTCGGGGCGCAAAGTGTCAATGCGAAGATCAAGACCAAGGTGGTGTGGGTCAACAAGTGGTTCGACCCGCCCAAGGAAGGCGAAGGCGCACAGAGCCTGATCAACGGCGGTGCAGATGTCTTGTTCCAGAACACGGACTCCAGCGCCGTGCTGCAAAAGGCCGAGGAAAAGGGCAAGTTCGCGTTTGGCTGGGATTCCGACATGAGCAAGTTCGGCCCGAACGCGCACCTCGCTTCGGCGGTCATCAACTGGGCGCCGTACTACAAGAAGGCCGTGAAGGAAGCGCTGGAGGGCTCCTGGTCCACGGGCTCGTCGTGGTGGGGTGTGAAGGAGGGCGCCATCGACCTGGTGTCGGTGTCTGACAAGGTGCCCGCCGAAGTCAAGGGCAAGGTGGATCAGGTCAAGGCGAGCCTGAAGGACGGCAGCTTTGTGATCTGGAAGGGGCCCATCGTGGGTCAGGATGGGAAGGAAGTCCTGAAGGCGGGTGACGTCGCGGACGACAAGTTCCTGGGGGGGATCAACTTCTACGTCAAGGGCGTGGAAGGCAAGGTGCCGACCGGTCAGTGACCGACCGGCCACGGCGCTGCGGTGCCCATGGATTGGGTGAAAGGCGCGAGAAGCTTCGATCTGTGATACAGTCGTAGGCTTTTCCGCCTTAGGCTACGCGGGAGACGGGGGGTTGCGCTCAGGCGCCGACGCCTCGCCAGGGGTTTGAGAGGCTGCCCGAAATAAGCAGCACCGATGACACTGGGAGTAGCCGTGAACCCTTTGCAAAGAGATTTGCCATGAAGACTTTCAGCGCCAAGCCGGCCGAAGTCGTGCATGAGTGGTTTGTGATTGACGCCACCGATAAGGTGCTCGGACGTGTCGCCA
>CAYYCN010000093.1:0-12749 GCA_964470355.1 uncultured Sphaerotilus sp. | reverse complement strand
TCCATTAACTCAACTTCAAGCAATGGAGTCTTCATGACATTCAACAAACGTGTCTTGCCGGCGCTGCTCGCGGCCGCTACAGTTGCACTCGCAACGTTTGCACAAAACGCCGTCGCAGGCTCAGGTGCCTATGGAAGCTCGGCAGCCATGCCGACCATCTACAGCAAGAATTTTTGGTATACCGTGGCCCCGTCCGTGGTGGGGAGTCCCCCGAGCACAGCGACCATATCTACCGTATACTATAGCTACAGCTATCCCTATCCGCGTCCAACTGGCTTCCAAGTGTATCTGTGCGATAACACCGGAACCTACTGTGCCGACGTGACCCGAGCCGGTTCGGGTAATGTGAACTTCACCGGAACGGGCGTCAAAGCTACTACACCAGTGAAATTATATTCACGCGTTGCAGGCAGTGGAACGATGTCGCCCCTGGCAGGGGGCCCCGTCAAAGTGACGGTGAACTACAACTACTAATCCGGTAGTTGAAAGCGGGTGGGGCCTTATCCCCGCCCGCAACTAACAATAGTCTCGCGGCTAGGCTTTTCCACCTACAGATTCGAGCCATGCGGTGGCTTCAAGGTAATCCTTGGACTGCGAGTTTGTGAAATCGAACAGCTTGGCCAAAATCTGATCCGCAGGCGTTCCCTTTGCCTTCTCGGAGTTGTAGAGTGCTTTACGCTGTGCATCGATCACCGAGGCCTCGCTAGCAAAATTTTCTTTAAATGCATCATCAATGATACGACCGGAGGATAGCTTTGTAACCGAATCCCCGCCGCCCACACCACGAAGATCGAAGAAGATCGCGCTGGGAGTGTTTGCCATGTCGTATGCAAGCTTCTCGGCGCCTTGTGGGTCGGAGGCAGCAGACTTCAGCAACTTTTCCTGAATTGCCGTTCGCCCTTGCGTCGGGGTCATTTCTTGACTTGCAAGTTTCCGTGCTGCGTCGGAAATGCTTACTTTAGTGGTCGTCGAACTGGCCCCTCGTACCCCCAATGTCTCCGTTGATGTCGATTTTTCTGACGAGGCGCCTATTTTTGACAGGCCAACCCTATCAGAGCCTTGATAGGACTTGATGCCGTAGCCGGATTGAATATTCATTTGCATCTCCAATCAATACAGTAAGTGCCGATATGAGAGCAATATTCTTGCTGCTCACCCTATGGAATGCTGCTTTGGAAACATCAATTTTTATTTATTCGAGAGCTGATGCTACGCTCAAAGATCGCCGATCTTTAGTCGAAAAAGCGGTCGAAAATCTGGTTTATTCTGGCTTTTATCTTTTCCTGCAACTGTATTTAAGTTCGAGGTGGAACCTCCTTCGGCAGTGCTGTGTCGCAGTTTCTGCGTTATTGCTGCTCGGGTGCGATGCCGCTCATGCTGCGGATATTCTCTATTCCGAATATCAAGCAAAGCAGCAGTCCAGCGCGTTCGGGTTCCCGCTGGAAGAAGCAGTCGCACTGGCTGTCAGGGATAACCGGTTGGTGAGAAGTGCCTACGTCCAGCGCATTGGTCAGAAATTCGATCTCTATGTCAGCGAAGGAAAGTTCTATCCGAAGCTGCTCCTCAGCACGTCCGCGTTGGCTGGCAAGACCAATGGCGCGTCCAGTAACTCGAAGGACCTCGTCTCCAACGCATCGCTTGCGTTGCCCACCGGAGCGACGATATCTATCGCCAGTGCCCAGGGCAGAGGCTCTGTGGGCACGTCGTACGCCACATCGATCACGGTGACTCAACCCTTACTGAAAAACGGAGGAGTTGGTGCGAGCACCGCCTCGGTTCGCATTGCGCGACTCGATGACGAGGTCTACCGTCTCGCGCTCAAAGCAACGCTGTCCCAGACCGTTACTCAGGTAATCTATGCCTATCGCGAGTTGCTGCGAGCCCAGGAGCAAAAGGTGATTGCCGAAGCCGCCCTGGCGCGCAGCAAGGATCTCTACGAGGTCAACCGATCGCTGATCGCTGCCGGGCGAATGGCGGATGTGGAAATCCTTCAGACGCAGGCAGAAGTTGCGAATCGAGAAGTGGCAATCGAAGAAGCCGAAAACCAGATTGAAGCCTCCCGGCTAAGCCTCTTGGCGCTACTTGCCATTGAGCCGCGCACACCTCTGTTCGCCATTGCGCCGTCAAAGGTTGACTGGCGTCCTACCGACCCTATGCGCGCGTTGGAAACGGCACTTGCGGTTCAGCCCGACTACCTCGCCGCGAGAATACAGGTTGAACGAGCCAATATCAGCTTGACTTATGCAAAAAACCAGCAGCTCTGGGACCTGTCGTTGGTAGCGACCAGATCTCAAACCCGAGGTAGTGGCGAGTCAATGGGGACGACAGACATACCGTCGGCCGGTGCCCGGACGGAAAGCACCTCGGCAGGACTACAGCTCACCATCCCGTTCGGCGACCGTTCGATCAAGCAAACCGAGGTCCGTGCCTCTGTGGAGCTGCAGATGCAAGATCTCAAGTTGCTTGAGACACGCCAAGCGGTGGAGCATCGCATCCGTGATGCCGCGCGTAACGTCCAGACTCGATGGCGGCAGCTGGAGCTCTCGATCAAGGCGCGGGATTTGTCCCGGCAAAAGCTTTATGCGGAGAAAGAAAGACTGCAGGTCGGCCGATCATCGAACTTCCAAGTGCTGTCCTTCGAGAATGACTTACGCAATGCCGAAAGCGCCCGCCTCAACGCGCAAATCGCCTATCTGAACGCGCTCACCGAATTGGACGAGCGGATGGGTAAGACCCTTGACGTCTGGAACATCCCCATTGACGAACCCAACGGTTATGAGAACTAAAGAATCCGTGGTAACGGCCGGGTCGGTCGGCCTCGTGGTCGTGAGTGCCTCCGGTATGGTCGAATCGCTCAACACCGAGGCCCAAACCATGCTGCAACGGCCAGACAATTCGCTCACTGGTCGCCCGATCGTCGAAGCGCTGCTTGGTGTCGCCGATGAAGCGTCCCTCGCCTCGTTGAGTCTCAAATTCGGCCAACCGTTGGGCGGAAGAATCACCCGCGACGAATCTCATCGCGCCACGCTGCTGTCTGTTCGCTACGAAGCGCTTCCTGGCTTTGAAGGGCTCTGGCTGGTTCTACTCGACAACCCGGCTCGCCCCGACGCTTCGGGGATCGTAGCCGAGCGACGAAGCCGCGCCAAGCGCGGTAGAACGCAGTGGTTGGCCGCCGGTGGGGGGGTGACGCTCCTAGCGGCCACAGCTCTTTGGGCGATGTCAGGCACCGGACTTTCGGCGGGGACTGCGCCAGTTGGTGCAGTGGGGGACGCATCCGCCTCGATTGCGCGGACCATCGCGCCCACTTCCCCTGCTCACATTTCCGTCATCGGGACAATTGAGGCCAATGACACCGTCGGCGTCTCGGCGCCTTTCGACGGCGTCATCAAGGAAAAGCATTTCTCCTTCGAAACGGAAGTCGAGCAGGATCAATTGCTCCTGGTGCTGGATCCGACCGACCTTACCTTGCGCATCCAAGATGCCAGGGTTGCCATGCTCAAGTCCGGCAAGGCCTTGCAGGAACTCGAGCGCTGGGGACGCAGTGCCGAAGTCTCCCGCGCCAGACGCACTTTCGTGCTTGCCCGCCAGCAGGTCGAGCAAACCGAACGAAAGGCGCAGGAAGCCGACGGGCTGGTCAAGAAGGGCATTCTTGCCCGCAACGAATACGACGTCGTGACGGAGCAACTCAGCAGCTTCAGAGCCCAACTGGCGGCTGCGTCGGATGACTTGAAGGCCACCCAGGACAAAGCCAGCAAGGGCAATCTAGAGATCGCTCGTATCGAACATGACCAAGCGAAGGCGAAACTCGAGGAACTTGCCAAAAGCGCACTTCTCGCACGCATTGTGGCGCCGCGCGCCGGCATTCTTTCAAAGGCACCAGCGTCCTCAGGACAGGCTCCCACCACGCTAGACGTAGGCAGCCGTATCACCAAAGGACAGTTGCTCTTCAGCGTCGCGCTCACCGGCAAGCTGCGCGTCACGGCCAAAGTTGACGAAGCGGACATCGTCGGCCTCTCTGCGGGCATGCCGGTGGAGGTGTCGATCGATTCGCAGGACATGCCCTCGCTCCAGGGCCGCCTTGCCGGCATTTCGGCACAAGCCATCCAGAGCGGGAGTGGCGTCCGCAGCGCCTTGTTCGACGTGAGCATCGATCTGCCGGAGTTGAGCGAGGCGCAGCGAAAGAGGCTCCGCGTCGGAATGTCCTGCAACATCCGCATCGCAACCAAGAACGTGCCAGATTCCGCGCCAAATGTCCCCCCGGGCTTTGGCATGGCACAGCCACGGAAGGGGGGCTGAGGTGCTGAGATTGAACCGGATCAGCAAGGCCTACCGCAGCGGCAATGGCGTGTTGCCAGTGCTGCAGGACGTTTGCCTTGAGATCGGAGAAGGAGAGATTTGCGCCATCGTCGGCGCATCCGGATCGGGAAAGAGCACGTTGCTCAACATCATGGGTCTGCTCGATGTGCCCGATGACGGAACCATGCTCTACCAGGGACGGACTGTGCACGATGCGGATGCGAAGACTCGAGCCGATATCCGCAATCGCCACATCGGATTCGTGTTCCAGTCGTTCAATCTCTTGCCACGCATGAGCGCACTCGACAACATCGGCCTTCCGCTGCTCTATCGAGGCGTGGGCAAATCTGAAAGGCGTCGACATGCGTGGCGTTGGTTGGAGCGTGTCGGGCTCGCCGATCGAGCAGAACACTTACCGGACTCACTTTCAGGCGGACAGAAGCAGCGGGTCGCCATCGCGCGGGCCTTGATCGGATCGCCGCACCTCGTGCTCGCCGATGAACCCACAGGCAACCTCGACCCGAAGGCAGCCCACGACGTTCTCAGCCTTCTTGGCGAACTGAGCCGGGAATCCGGCGTCGCCGTCGTCATCGTGACCCACGATCCCGCCATCAGTGGCAAGTGCCATCGGGAAATCACGGTCAGCCAAGGACGAGCTGTCATCTGCGGAAGTGCTCAGTGGCGTGGATGAACCTTCTACGCACCGCTGGTTCACTGCGGGCAGTCGTCGAGGATGCCGTCGACAACATGCGTGCCGTTCGGCAACGCACCTTTTTGTCCTTGGTTGGGGTCGCAGTCGGTGCCGCTGCCGTCGTCGCACTCTTGAACATCGGCGAGAACACCTCGGACGAGGCGGCCCGACAATTCAAATCGATGGGTACGGACCTCATCATCGTTCAGGACAGCCCCAGCCTGGGGGGAGGGCGCAAAAGTACTGCGCTCAAGGGCGAGGATGCGCTGGAACTGCCAAGGCATGTCGTTGGGGTGTCTTTGGCTGCTCCACTATCGACGACGCCTGTTAAAACTGGCATGCGAGGCAAGACTCTCGACTCGATGGCCATCGGCGCGACGGAGCACCTTATGTCTGCGGCTCGTCTGGAACTCGCCGGTGGCCGATTCATTTCCAACAAGGACGGGTGGAACACCGTGGTCGTAGTCGGAGGTCGCCTGGCGACGCAGCTCGCCGGCGGCGGCGAGCTGCCGCTGGGCGACGAGATTCGCATGGATAACTACCGCTATACCGTGGTGGGGATTCTTCGCAGCGCTCCGCGCAACCCACTGCTTCCATTCGACATAGACAACGCACTGATCCTGCCGATCAAGGCGGATCGTCGCCTGAACTCTGCAACTGGCTCGTTGTCGGGCATCTTGCTTCGGGTTTCCGAAGGCCACGACCCTGTACAGACGCTCGCCGAGGTCTCCTCATTTCTTCAATGGAAAGGCAGCAATGCCCAAGCACAGGGTGCGCTGCAGTTGATCGAAGGCATGAGACAGCAAGGACAAATGTTCAAATGGATGCTGGGTGGGGTCGCCTGCATCTCGCTGCTGGTCGGTGGTATTGGCATCATGAATGTCATGCTGGCTGGTATCGCTGAACGGCGGCGCGAAATCGGCCTTCGCATGGCCGTCGGCGCCGATCAGTGGGGCATCATGGCGATGATCGTCACGGAAGCCATCGCCCTCTCGTTCGTGGGTGGCGGCGTAGGCACACTGCTTGGCATGACCGCTTCTGTGCTCTACGCCTGGATCACTGACTGGGAGCCGACGCTGTCGGCCTTGGCCGCGTTGCTGGGATTCAGCATGTCACTTTTGACGGGCCTTTTTTTTGGTATCTATCCTGCCTTCAAAGCGTCCAAGTTAAGCCCCATCGACGCACTCAGATCCGATTGATAGGGCTACCCTAGTGGGCTCGCTGAGGGTTCAGTGGCCGTTCGTCACAGGGAGGAAGCACAGCGTTGGATAGCGTGAGCATTCGAAAGGCGAAGCACCGTCAATCGCTGAGCAACTGGGGTACTTCAATCCAACACGCGAAGATCGGATGGCCGTCAATGACCATGGGCGGGCCGGCACGGTGGGCCAAGAAGCCCGCCCGGCGCAGCAGGCGCTCAATGCCCAAAGGCGAGACCGTAATGAGGCGTTGGACCCCGTGTTCGGCGGCGATCCGGAGCACGGAGTGCAACAGTTCGACTGCGATAGGTGACGAGAACTGGCGCGAGGAACCGCCAACTGGTGCCGCATCCAGATCGACGGCCGTGAAGCGGGACAATTCCCATACTGTCGGGTCGCGGGGCAAAGGTAGCGCCCCCATCAACTGCGGAAACACCTCGCCCAACAAATACGGCCGGTGGGTCGGCAGTAGGCGGGCAGTACCAACGATCTGCTCGTCTTTGCGCGCCACGAGGTAGACGGTATCTTCGCGATCGAACTGGTCCAGTTCGCGACCACTTTGGCACGACAGCTCCCACCCGAGCATCTCGACGAAGACCCGATATCGGAATCGGGCAAGGTCGCTCATCACGCCCTCGGCTAGGATCGTCTGCGTACCTGCAATGATTTCCATTTTCGCCCCTTGGCTGCTATTAGTGCTTCCTATTTCACAGAAGCTTTAGCCAGAGCGAAACTCTACTATTGTGCAGGTGTGCGATTCTAGGTCTCGTGCATCTAATCTTACGCATGGAATTTTCAGATGGATAAAATTACACCACCTGTAACTTCTAACACGCCAAGATTTTGCAGAACTGCGTGCGACACGGGAGTCGGCCGTGGCACATGATTTGAAGCCCCCAATAAACTACGTACCCGGTGCACTCAGGTCGGAATTTTTAAATACTATCAAAAATAGGGTCACACGCCTTCCGAGCATTCAGAGATGCTGAAGCGCTATTTGCGTCTTGTAAGTCCAAGGTATTGCGTCGACTACGGTCGCAAGGATTTCTAGGTTTCGATCCCAGCCGTAGTCACGATTCTCGGAATCGACCAACATGATGTTGCTACGCGGAAATCCGACCCGCGCGCAGGTCACTTCGCCGCACACATCCTGCTCCATGTGCCAGTCCCAGCCCAGCGAGATGGACTCCTCTTGCTTTCCGCCGACCCATTCTGTATAGCCCATGATTGAGGTCACGGAGCCGCAACGATGTGACGCGAGAGGATCATCGTCATCCAAGCCGGAAACGAGATGGATTAAGTTAATAGACAATAGATCACTCAGCGCAATTCGCAGAAATCCATCACGAAGAGTCACAGAAAAGTTATCGGTTTTCTCCAAGGGCACCACCTTTCCAGATTGATGGAACTCAACGATGCTGCGCTCGTTATACACGGGTCGGTACATAACAAAATGTCAGTCCAATAACCCCATGACGGCGGCGCGGGCAACGGTAGCGGTGCGATTGACGGTGCCGAGTTTGTCCGCAGCATTCCGAGTATGGAATTTTACAGTGGCGACGGATATTTCCATGATTTCGGAAATCTCGCTGATGGTTTTTCCGTCGGCAGCCCAGCGCAAAACGTCCTTCTCACGCGAAGACAGGGGGATGTTCCAACGCGCAGCGACGATACGGCGAAACCCATGGTGCGCGGTGTTCGCAAGCCAACGCATGTGGTGCTCCTTCGCGGCGAGTTCCTTGGTCGTCAGTGGCTCGTCGGCTCGAGCCAACGTCAACATGCCTCCGACGCTCTGTGAATCCAGGATTGACTTTGCCCAGCCGATGCGCAGACCAGCGTCACGTGCATCATTCCAAAGCTCAGGAGTCTTCGCGAAGACCTCGTCGCTCCAGATGATCGGCTGCTGCGAGAATCGCCCGAGTAGAATCGTTGGATCGACATCAAGGTACTTATTTTCCGCGTATCGCCTCTGCCATGCATCTGGATAACTATTCAGCATGAAGGTCTTCGGTCTTGTCACGGGCACGGGTATTCGCATGCCATAGGCACAATAGTCGAATCCCAATGCTTCAGCAGCACGCCGAACAGACGCAAACAGAGCATGCTCATTATCTACCGACTCGATCTCACGAAGAAATTCATCCGTCCAATTCATGGGTGCTCCCTTATGCAAAAGATGGCTTGATACGGCGAAGCGCGCCAAGCCACAACAGACTGCATGTTCCTATTTTTCTCATTTTATTCGTTGCGAAACCAGGTTAGGCTCGTGTCGTGAGCCTATGCATCGATGCATGAAATCCTGCAGGCCGTGGAATCCATTGCACGCACGCGAGTCGAACAAGCTCCGGTCGAGCATGTTTTTGCCATATATTGAGCAGCCATTAAACAGAAGTAAAGGGCATAATAATAATATTCAGAAATAAGTGACTGGATGTATTTCCGGTGCCGCAGCAGGCGCTTCCAATAGGCAAATTCAGGATGATTTGTTTTTGCGTGATTTGATCTATTCGTCAACGATGAAAGATCACGTCCATACAGATCTTTTCGGATGTCTTGAAGCACAACCAAATCCCTGCCCACAATCCAGTCGCAAGCGCGGCCATCGGCCAGAAGACAAACCATTCGTAGAGCGGCTTTATTGTGTTTTTGTTATTCATGTACTCAAGGATTAATTTTGCAGGGCCGGAGAGGCCGACGGCAATAAAATACATCAAAAACATTGATGCCATCAAGCCAAGGAATGCGCCCATGAATTTGCAGGTGAGGTATTTCATGATTTAATTTGGAATTGATTGACTCGACGTTTTTAATGCATGCGCCATGCATGCATTCGTGATCGTGTACAGGGCCAGCTATCGTTGGCCGTATTCGACACGGATCTAGAAAATGATGCGCTACTTTGTCATGCTGGGTTGATCTTGGTTTGAGGTATGTACACGTGAGCCCCCGTGGCAACATCTAAAACGGCGAGCGGGCTGCAGTTTGACAATTTCCGGATATCAGGTCTGTCCGCTTGTCACATTCGCACACGCACGGATGTGACTGCATTGATTCGTTGCTGCAACGCAAAATAGAAAACAGTAGGGTCAATCATGACCACCTCCTTTGTGACTTTTTGTAATACGTCTATCAGCGCACTTTTCTGAACCATATCACAACAGCAATCATGTCTTTACAAACCATTCCGAGTCACTCGTGGTGTTCGGGCTCGGGGCGTTCGATCGGTGCCTGTATCGCGTTGGTGTTCGCGACCACCCGCACCGCTCGGTCATCCTGATCCTGGTGCGGCCCTTCCTGCTGCGACTGGACTGCAGGGCGTGCAGGACGTCGCGCCCAAGGCCTGGAAGCTGCCGGTGGCCTTTGACTGGCCCAAGGCCGATAAGCGCCGCGAGTTTGTCCGCGCCCGTGTGGGTGAAGACGGCAGACTGGAACGCTTTGCCAACCAGGGCTCGGCCATGCTGACCTCGCTGGTCTGGTCCGATGGCCTCATCGACATTTCTGCTGGCCAGATCCTGAAGGCCGGTGACGTCGTTTCGTTCTATCCGCTGCGGGAATTGGCATGAAGATCCAGCTGCGCTACTTTGCCTCCCTGCGCGAGGCGCTGGGCTCCGGCGAGACGCTGGACGTGCCGGACGGCCTGACCGTCGGCGAGATCCGCGACCGGCTCATTGCCCAGGGCGAGCCCCATGCCACGGCGCTGGCCCGTGGGCGCGCCCTGCGTGCGGCCCTGAACCAGACGCTGTGTCAGGACACGACGAAGGTGGAAGAGGGCGCCGAACTGGCGTTCTTTCCACCCGTCACGGGCGGCTGACATTCGCCGGCCCGATCGCCTTTGATCCTTTCTGCTTGCGCTCCGAGGTCGACATGACTGCTCTCGTCCTGATTCAGACCGAAGACTTCGACCTCGGCACCGAAGTGGCCGCCCTGCGAGCCGGTGATGGCGGCGTGGGCGCGGTGGTCAGTTTCCTGGGCACCGTGCGCGACCTGAGCGATGGCGACCACGTCAGCGCGATGGAGCTGGAACACTACCCCGGCATGACCGAGCGCAGCATCGAGGCGATGATCGACGCGGCGAAGTCGCGCTTCGACATCCGGGCGGCGCGTGTTGTCCACCGCGTGGGTGTGCTGCAGCCGATGGATCAGATCGTGCTGGTCCTGGTCACGTCGGCGCACCGGGGCCAGGCCTTCCTGGCCTGCGAGTTCTTGATGGACTACCTCAAGACACAGGCGCCGTTCTGGAAGAAGGAAACGACGCCCGAAGGGGCGCATTAGGTCGATGCACGGGTGAGTGACGACGAGGCGTTGCGGCGCTGGGGGCTGGACTGCGCGTCCAACGCCTGACCTCGTGAAGTCAACACTGCGGGGCATTCAAGCGACCGTTTGATCTGCTCTGCGCTTGTTTGTACAAGCTGCGCTGTTCCAGGGTAAGAAAGCGTGGATCGCAGCGCTATATGTCTCGCTTGAAAAGCGTCTCAAAGATGCTGGCGGGGTCAAAACCATCGCCTTCAGCCCTGTGTGTCTGGAAGTTGAAATCCAGCTTGATCTTGTTTTCAAGGTCGGCCGCGTAGCTGGCCGGGTATTGGGCCTGCTCAATCGCCGGAAGTTCTTGGTAGTGGCTCAGCACAGACTTGAAAAAATTGGTCATTTTCCCAGTGCTGTTATATTCAGCCATGCCCTTAGCGATGACCTTCTCCCGCCACGCCTCTTCTTGGTTGTACGCCTCATATGACGCAGCCCGGCGCTCGTTGATGGTGTAGTTTCCACTATCATCGTAAATGATGTTGGCCAACTGCTCCCTCGATAGTCCAGAGAAGGGATTTTTCTCTGAAGTTCCGCCTCTGGCAGCGCTGTTTACGAATTCCGTTGCCTGTTTGGCCCTTTTTAGAAGCTCCGGATCACTGGTGTTTGGAACTTCACTGTCGTGTTTTGCCTTGTTGGCAAAGTAGGCGTCACCTTGTACTTGATTTAGCAGTGTCTTCGCCTTATCTGACAATTCAGAACGGGTGAGTTTCTTGTCTCGATCATCTGCTCTGTCAGCGCTCGCTGCCAACTGGCGTGCAAGAGTGGAAATGGTCTGTGCGCTGCTGCTTTGCGGCTGCGATGCATCAGGCGCTTGTTTGGTTTCTGAGGCTGTTCCAGTCGCGGGTCTGACGGTGCTGGCCGGAATACTGGCCGTGGAATAGGAGCCTATCGGGCTGATCATGACGATCCCTTCTGATATTTATTAATGCGCGGTGGCGTTATTTTCGACGCGGCATCAAGAAATTTGTCGCGTCTCCATGGCTTAAGTTCGGAAACTACCTGACGTCAGACGGTTGTTCCGTTGACAAGCGTGCGCTGGATACGCACATGCCTGCGCCGAACTGTTGGTTCAGCACAGAACCAGAATCATGGAGGTCAATCATGACCACCTCCTTTGTGATTTTTTGCAGCGCGTCTAGAAGCGCACTTTTCCCAACCATATCACAACAGCAATCATGTCTTTACAAGCCTGCTGAGTGGCTCGTGGTGATCAGACGGAGCGGCCCATCGGGCAAGCTGTGTCGCGTTGGCGTTCACGGCATCACGCACGGCTTGGGCCAGTTGCCCTGAGGCTTCGGCACGAGTGAAACGGCTTTCGATCGGCTCGATGGACTCATCCTCGGCGTTGCCGGTAGGCCCGTGGCGTACGTAGCATCGAGCAATGACCTCCCGAGACTCGACAACCGTGAGCTCTGTTTCGTCCGCGATCAGGCCCGGGGGGGCCGAGTATTCGATCTGACCGGACAAGAAACCGACGGAGGCAGGGGATTTGGCAGCGGACATGGCGGGCTCCTTGTTGCTTATTTTTGATTCGTTGTGCGCTACGTGGCAATGAGCGAAGTCTTCAGGGGGCTGTACCTGGGCCGGATTGATCTGGATCGACTCCATCGCCTCAAGTGACCCTTGAAATGCGCGCCGCCCCCCTCACGTCCTCCCCAACCGGAGGATTCACCCCATGCGCATCGACAAGTTCACCACCCTGCTGCAACAGGCCCTGGGCGACGCCCAGAGCATGGCCCTCGCAGCCGATCACCCCTACATCGAACCCGTCCACCTGCTGAAGGCCCTGCTGGTGCAGGAAGACGGCCCTCGCTCGCTGCTGCAGCGCGCCGGCGTCAACCTGCGTGCGCTGGACAACGCGGTGGAAACCGCGCTGTCGCGCATCTCGACCGTGCAGGGCGCCCAGCTCCAGCCCGGTCGCGAACTCGTGGCCCTGCTGCAGAGCGCTGAAAAGGAGGCTACCAAGCGCGGCGACGAGTTCATCGCCAGCGAGATGGTGCTGCTGGCCTTCTGCGACACCAAGACCGACCTGGGCCTGGCCGCGCGTGAAGCCGGCCTGACCCGCAAGGCGCTCGAAGGCGCCGTGGACGCCGTGCGCGGCGGCCAGAAGGTCGACAGCGCCGAGGCCGAAGGCCAGCGCGAGGCCCTCAAGAAGTACACCCTGGACCTGACCGAGCGCGCCCGCCTGGGCAAGCTCGATCCCGTGATTGGCCGCGACGACGAGATCCGCCGCGCCATCCAGGTGCTGCAGCGCCGCTCCAAGA
>CAYYCN010000092.1:0-13015 GCA_964470355.1 uncultured Sphaerotilus sp. | reverse complement strand
CTGACCATGGACCTGCACGCCGACCAGATCCAGGGCTTCTTCGACATCCCGGTCGACAACATCTACGCCTCGCCGGTGCTGCTGAGCGATCTGCACAACAAGAGCTACGAAGACCTCGTGGTGGTTTCTCCAGACGTCGGTGGCGTGGTCCGCGCCCGTGCGCTGGCCAAGCAGCTGGGCTGCGACCTGGCCATCATCGACAAGCGCCGCCCCAAGGCGAACGTCTCGGAAGTGATGCACATCATCGGCGAGATCGAAGGCCGCAACTGCGTGATCATGGACGACATGATCGACACCGCCGGCACGCTGGTGAAGGCCGCCGAGGTGCTCAAGGAGCGCGGCGCCAAGAGCGTGTTCGCCTATTGCACGCATCCGGTGTTCTCCGGCCCGGCCGTGGACCGCATCCGCGACTCGCACCTCGACGAAGTGGTGATCACCAACACCATCCCGCTGCGTGGCGAAGCTGCCGAATGCAAGAAGATCCGCCAGCTGTCGGCCTCCTTCCTGTTCGCCGAAACCATCCGTCGCATCTCCGACGGCGAGTCGGTCACCTCCCTCTTCGCGGAACAGAACAACAACTTCTGATCCGCCACGGTCGAGCCCACGTTGGGCCGACCCTCACCCAGGCGGCCTGGTCGCGGGCGCCTTTCCTTTTTGGAGTTTTCACATGAAATTCGTCGCTCAATCGCGCGAACTGCAGGGGACCGGAGCGAGCCGCCGCCTGCGCAAGGCTGGCCGCGTGCCCGCCATCGTCTACGGTGTTTCGGCCCCCAAGCAAATCGAGCTGGACCACAACAACCTGTACCACGCCCTGAAGAAGGAAGCCTTCCACTGCTCCATCCTCGAGATGGACCTGGACGGCGCCGTCGAGAAGGTCGTGCTGCGTGACCTGCAGATGCACCCGTTCCGCCCGCTGGTCCTGCACGTGGACTTCCAGCGCGTGGACGCCACCACCCGCATCCACAAGCGCGTCCCGCTGCACTTCGTGAACGAAGCCGAGTCGCCTTGCGTCAAGACCGACAAGGGCACCATCCAGCACACCGTCACCGAGCTGGACATCGAGTGCCTGGCCGAGCAGCTGCCCGAGTTCCTGACCGTGGACCTGTCCAAGATGGTCACCGGCACCTCGCTGCACGTGAACGATCTGGTGCTGGACTCGCACATCAAGGTGCGCACCCACGGCCACAAGAACCCGCTGATCTGCACGGCCCTGCCGCCGAAGGTCGAAGAGATCGTGGTTGTGGCCGCTCCGGTCGCCGCCAAGGGCAAGAAGGGCAAGAAGTAATTCTTGCCCCGCGTTCACGGCTGCTGCAGCCGTGCGCCCGAACGGCCCCGCCTCGGCGGGGCTTTTTGTTTTCTTTTCCCGCTATCCTGCCGACTCCACGCACGCCAAGGCAGAAACCTTCCACGTCACATGATCCGATTGTTTGTCGGCCTGGGCAACCCGGGCCCCGAGTACAGCGACACCCGCCACAACGCCGGCTTCTGGTGGATCGACGAGCTGGCGCGCCGCTGGAAAGTCAACCTGAATCCTGAGCGCAGTTACCACGGCCTGGCGGCGCGCGCCCAGCTGTCGCACGGACCGGTCTGGCTGCTGCAGCCCATGACCTACATGAACCTGTCGGGCAAGTCGGTGTCGGCATTGGCGCGCTTCTTCAAGATCGCGCCCCACGAGATTCTGGTGGTCCACGACGAGCTCGACATTCCGCCGGGACAGGCCAAACTCAAGCAAGGCGGCAGCGCCGCAGGTCACAACGGCCTCAAGGACATCCAGGCCCAGCTGGGCAGCGCCGATTTCTGGCGCCTGCGGCTCGGCATCGGGCACCCAGGCGACCGAGCCGAGGTGGCTGCGTTTGTGCTGCGCAAGCCCCCCGCAAACGAGCGTGAGCAGATCGAACTGAGCATCGAGCGCACCCTGCCGGCCTGCCAACCCATGCTGATCGGCGACATGGCCAAGGCCATCGCGGCCGTTCATGCCAAACCGCCGAGGCCCAAGCCCCCGAAACCGGAGCGCCCGGCGGGGACCCCGGACGCCACGGGGCCGCTGCCCCCGCCAGTCAGGACGGACTGACCGACTCGACGGCCCGACGCTGCAGCGATTCGTACTTGGACTGGAGTTGCTCCGGCGTCTCCAGGTGGTCGGGATCCCGGGGGATGCATTCCACCGGGCAGACCTGCACGCACTGCGGCTCGCCGTAGTGCCCCACACATTCCGTGCAGCGAGACGGATCGATGACGTAGAAGGACTCGCCCATCGAGATGGCCTGGTTGGGGCACTCGGGCTCGCAAACGTCGCAGTTGATGCACTCGCTGGTGATCATCAAGGCCATGGCCGGGACTCCAGGTGTCGGTCGATCATTCTTCGCGCTGGGCGACGCGCTGCTTCAATCGCTCCAGGACCTGCGGAGCCACGAACTTGGACACGTCCCCCCCCAGCGTGGCGATCTCCCGCACGAAGGTGCTGCTGATGAACTGATATTGATCCCCCGGCGTCAGGAACAAGGTCTCGACCTCGGGCATGAGCTGGCGATTCATGCCGGCAAGCTGAAATTCGTACTCAAAATCGCTGACCGCCCGCAGGCCGCGCAAGACCACCTTGCCTCCGTGATCCACCACGAAGTCCCGCAGCAGCGTGCGAAAGGCAATGACCTCCACGTTCGGGAACGGTTGCGCCAGCTCCTGCGCCATGTCCAGGCGCTCGTCGAGCGAAAACATCGTGCGCTTGTGGTGCCCGGCCGCGACCGCGACGATGAGCTTGTCGAACAGGCGCGAACCACGCCGCACCAGATCCTGGTGTCCGAGCGTCATCGGATCGAAGGTGCCGGGGTAAACGGCGACCAGCGCCTCACGGGAAACAGGAGTCAATTCAATCTCCGCAAGCTCGGAATGGATCAGGCCGCCGGTTCGACCGGGTCGATGCGTTTCAGCAAGTGGTGGTGGACCGATCCCGCACGGCCGCTGCGATGAAGCGTCAGTCCCAGCGGGGTCAGATCCGATTCGGTGAAGACCCGGTCGGCCTCCAGATAGATCCAGCCGCCAGGCGCCACCAATCGAGCCGAGGCCCGAAGCGCGGGCACAAACAGATCGGCATCAAAAGGGGGATCCAGCAGGATCAGGTCCTGATGGCCGGGGGCCGCGGCAGACATCCACGACAGCGCATCCACCGCCTGGACCGACACCCGCGCACCGCCGCCGAGGCGCTCGATCACCTGCCGCAAAGAGCGCACCAGCTCCGGTTGGCGCTCCAGCAACAACACCTGGGCGGCGCCGCGCGATGCGGCCTCCAGTCCCAAGGCCCCGGAGCCCGCAAAGGCATCCAGGACGCGCCAGCCGGAAAGGTCCTGCCCCAGCCAATTGAACAGGGTCTCACGCACCCGATCGGGCGTGGGCCGCAGGCCTGGCCAGGCCAGCACCGGCACGCGCGACCGCTTCCACACCCCACCGATGATCCGCACCTCTCCGCCCGGCACACGAGCAGGCGCCGCCGCTGCTCGGCCCGGGGAGGCATTCGCAGGCATGCGGGAACGGGACAGAGACGAAGCAGGCTTGCGATCAACCACGGTGCGATTGTAGGGGGACACCCTGGCGGCCCCGTCAGCCGCCATGGAGGCACCACTGCCTACAATGCCATCGAACTCCCAGGCCCCGGCCGAACCCACTCCCAGCATGTTCAGCTTTTTCCGACGCAAGTTCGGCGCCAAGTCCGCCGAGCCCGAAACCCCCACGCCCCCCACGGACGCCCCTGCGGCCGAGCCGGAAGCCCACCCCGCTGAAGCCCGCCCCGAGGAGGCCGTGGCGGTCGCCGAGCCCCGTCAAGAAGTGCCGGCCGAGCCGTCGCCCCCCCCTGCCGCGGCGCATCAGCCGGTACCGACATCCGTCAAGCCCCCCCCCGTGGCACCGGAGCTCGTCACGCCCAAACCGGAAGCAATCCAGCCGTCGCGTGGCGGGTGGCTGTCGCGCCTGCGCAGTGGGCTGGCCCGCACCGGCAGCGCGATTTCGCAAGTCTTCACCGGCACCCAGATCGACGACGAGCTCTACGAGGAACTCGAAGCCGCCCTGCTGATGGCCGACACGGGCGTGGGCGCCACCGAGTTCCTGCTGGCCGACCTCAAGCGCCGCGTGAAGGAACAGAAGTGCACCGAGCCGTCGGCCGTCAAGGGCCTGCTGGCCCTGGCCCTGACGGACCTGCTCAAACCGCTGGAGCGTGGGCTGGAGATCGGCCAGCACCAACCCACCGTGATGATGGTGGCCGGTGTCAACGGCGCAGGCAAGACCACCACGATCGGCAAGCTCACCCGACACCTGGCCGACAGCGACTGCAAGGTGCTGCTGGCCGCCGCCGACACCTTCCGCGCGGCCGCCAAGGAACAGCTCGGCGTGTGGGCCGACCGCAACCGCGTCGAGATCGTCAGCCAGGAAGGCGGCGATCCGGCGGCCGTCTGCTTCGACGCGGTCACGGCCGGCAAGGCGCGCGGCTGTGACGTGGTGATCGCCGACACCGCTGGCCGGCTGGCCACGCAGCTCCACCTGATGGACGAACTGCGCAAGATCCGCCGCACCCTGGGCCGCGCCATGGAAGGCGCCCCGCACGAGGTGCTGCTGGTGGTCGACGGCAACACGGGCCAAAACGCGCTGTCGCAGGTGAAAGCCTTCGACGAGGCACTGGACCTCACCGGTCTGGTCGTGACCAAGCTCGACGGCACGGCCAAGGGGGGCGTGCTGGCGGCCATCGCGCTGTGGAACCAGGAACGTGAACGCAAGGGTCGCGGCACGGTGCCGGTCTACTTCATCGGCGTGGGCGAAAAGCTGGAAGACCTTCAGCCCTTCCGCGCCGCCGAGTTCGCGCAGGCCCTGCTGAACTGATCCGGGCTCCACACCCCGCCCCCACACGGCCCCTCAGCGGGCCGTGTCGCTTTTCAGGGCCCACACCACCCCGGCCACCAGCAGTCCGACACCGATCCCCAACGCCACCGGCGGGGCCGTTCCCCGCAACAGCAGCGCGTAGCTCAGGGCCGCCAGGGTCTCGAACACGATGAGCTGCCCGGCGATGCGGGTCGGCAGGCGCTGGCTGGCCTCGTTCCAAGCCAGGGTGCCCAGCCACGAGGAGAACAGCCCGATGGCGGCCATCAGCCCGACAAAAAACGCCGGCCGTGGCCCCAACGGCATGGGAAAAGGATCGTGCGTGACGTGGCTCCAGGTCCACCAGGCGGCGTAGCCCAGCACGGCCAGCGGCAAGGTGGCCACACCCTGAGCCGTCGCCCAGGTGCGAGGTGAGCGATCCGGGTGCGCGCGCAGCCAGTCGGCATTGCGCAGCGGATACCAGGTCCAGCACGCCACGGCCACCAGCGCCAGCGCCGCCCCCAGCAGGTGTCGGGGCAGGTCCATGTCGCCGGCGGCTTCGCTGCGGGCCATTTCCACGTGGTTGACGAGCGCGATGCCGGCCCCGATCAAGGCCAGCGACGGCACCAGCCGCCGCCAGGGCTGCCGCCCGTCACGTGCCGCGTCACGGCGGTTGGACACCAGCGCGATCACCACCGGCAAGGTGCCGATGATCATCGTCGGCACCGGCCCGCCGGCCCGCTGGATCGCCGACGCCAGGAACAGGTAGTAGACGATGTTGCCCACCAGCGCCAGCTCCAGGGCCGCCAGCCAATCCGAGCGGGTGAACTGGGACAGGCGCCGACGGTCCATCCACGCCAGAGGCAGGGCAATCAGACCAAAAGCCAGGTAGCGCCCGAAGGACTGCATGGCCGCCGGGTACTCGGGCAACAGCAGCGGCCCGACGAACACCAGTCCCCACATCAATCCCGCCAGCAGGGCGAATCCCACGCCCGCCCACATCTTGTCGCCTCGTCCCAAGCTCGCACCACCTGCCCGATTGGAGCGCCCGAACACCGGACCGCTTCACACGGCGACTGTGCCGCAGCCCTTCGCCGAAGTCTTGAACCAGATTGCTCAAGACGCCAACAACTGCTGATAGGCCTTGGGCGTGAGGCCGAACATGCCCCGGAAGCGGCGCGTGAGATGGGCCTGATCGGCCAAGCCCACGCGGGCGGCGACGTGCACAGGAGCCTCACCTCGGGCGAGCCCATCCTTGGCCGCCTGCATCCGGAGGGCCATCAACATCTGATGGGGGGTGGCGTCGAAGCGGCGGCGGAACGCCCGCAGGAAATGGAACGGGCTGAGGTCGGCCGCCTGCGCCAGATCCCCCAGCCGCAGCGGCTCGGACATCTCGTCGCGCATGAGTTGCAGGGCCCGCTGCAGACCCGCCTCCGGTCCCCTGACGCGGTCACCTCCTCCAGCCCTCGGACGCACCAGAGGCCGGAGCGCAGTGGCCAGATCCACCAGGATGCCGTCCTGAGTCAAAGGATCCAGCCCCGGTTGCCAAAGGCGGTGCAGCCCGACCTGGAGCAGGCCCGCCACCCGGGGTGAATCGACCACCACCTCCTTCAAGTCCCAGTGGGGATCCCCGGACAGCTCGCGCAGCAGGTCCGCGTCCAGATACAGCATGCGGTACGTCCAGCCCTCCGGCCGATCCGCCCGACCGGTGTGCACTTCGTCCGGGGCCATCAGGACCATCGAGCCCGGCCCCGCCAGATGCTGGGCACCTCGGTAACGAAACCGCTGCACCCCGGCATCGGTGATGCCGAAGGCATAGGCATCGTGCACATGCGGATCGAAGGCATGGTGGACGATGCGCGCACGGTAGAGCTCCACCCCTTCGCAATGCGACAGGCGCCGGAATTCGGCCCGGTCCACGGGAGAGTCAAAGCGGTCGGGCACCCCCTCAAGCGTCGCATGCATGGATTCATGATCGCACGGCCGGTCGGCGAAGGGCGGGCCTGGCCCGTTGAGGGAAGCACAGCCACCCCTCCATGGACGGTTCCGCATGTTCGTCTCTTCCCCGGCCGCTCGCAACCGCAGCCCTTGGCGAGCCCGCCCCGGGCGCCTGGTCCTGTGGGCATGGGCCCTCGGCTGGGCCTGGCTGGCCTGCACCGCCCCCGTCTGGGCTCAAACCCCCACGGGCGGGGCCTCGCCGGTCGGACGCATTTCCGAAGCGCGCAGCCCGGCTTGGCTCGACACGGCCGACGCCGACGAACACGTCGAACACGGCCGCGAATCGCTGCTGAACTGGCCCGTCACGCAGGCCGATCGACTGGGCACGGGCCGCCAGGGACGGATGGAGCTGGAAATCGGCACGACCCGGCTGCGCCTGGGAGAAAACACCCGAGCGGAAATCCGGCGCCTGGACCACAACGCCCTGGTGCTGGACCTGCGGGAAGGCACGGCCTCGGTGTGGGTGCGGCAAGCCAGCCAGGTCGATCGGGTGCGCATCCTGACGCGGCGGGCCACCATCGTGCCGCTGGGGCCGACCCTGGTTCGGGTCGACCTGGCACCGGAAGGCGCCTGGGATGCCCGCGACAGCGTCACGGCCTGGCGCGCCGCGGTCGAGGTTCGGCAAAACGAAGCCTTCGTCCGAGTGCACCCAGGCCAGCGGGTTCAGCTGTTTCCAGAAGGCGGCTGGCGCCTGGGCTCACCCGAGTCGGACGAATTCGCCCGATGGGGGCTGGACACGGCCGAACCGCCGATCACGGACCTGCCGGCCGATCTCGAAGACGTCACCGGCGCCCAGTCCCTGGCGGCCCACGGTCGCTGGACCCGGGCTCCCGAACATGGCTGGATCTGGACCCCGTTGCACGTGGGGGTGGCCTGGGAGCCTTACCGGGAGGGCCGCTGGGTCTGGCGCGTCTCGTGGGGATGGACGTGGGTCGATGCCGCCCCCTGGGGGTTCGCTCCGTTCCACTACGGCCGCTGGGTGATGTGGAACGGCGCGTGGGGCTGGGTGCCCGACCGCGGATCGCGCCCTCCCACCTATGTGCCGGCCAACCGGCCACCGCCCCCACACCTGAGAGTGCCCGAACCCCGACGTCCTCCTGTGCAACTCCAGCCGCCGATCCGCCCGCCGATGGGGGACCGGCGTCCCGCCGACGCCGACCTCGAAACCCGCCCTTGGGAGCGCCGCGAACGCCCCCCGGAACACCTGCCCCGCACGCCGGCCGCTCCGCCCGTGCAAATGCAACCCGCCCCGATCTGGCAGCCCCCCATGCCCAGCCGCGAACGCATCCCCACCCCGGGGATCGGCAGGCCGCAGCGCCCCGAGCCCACGCCCATCACACCGACACCCGCCGCCCCCGTGCAGATGCAACCGCCTCCACGGCAGCGCATCCCGGAAGCCGTGCGCCCGCCGGCCACATCCCAGCCGCCCGCCCGCGACAGCGCCCCCGGCGACGAGGACCTCCGTCGGCGCCAACGGGCCCAATGAGGCCGGGGGACTCCCGCTCAGGCCGAGAACCGCCGTTGTGCGTACAACCCCAGTCCGGTGGCCACACTCGCCAGGCGGTCGCCGTGCAGGGCCTGCGCACTCGGAAACGCCAGGGACAGCGCATCGGTCAAGGTCCGCAGACCGGTCGAGCCCCCCGTGAAATAAAGCGCTCCGACATCGGCCGCCGTCAGGCCCGCTTGCTGCACCGTTTCGCGCGCCGCCTGGACGATGCGGGCCACGTCGTCCCGCAGTGCCTGCACGGCCTGTTCGTGGCTCAAGGCCACCGACAGGCCTCGCTCCACCAGCGGCATGTCGATGCGGGTGTCGGCACCTGCGGCGCAGGCGATCTTGCCCGCCTCGGCCCGGCCCAGCAGTTCATGGCCGAGGTGATCGTTGACCACCTTCATCAAGCGCTGGTACTGCAGCGGATCGGCATAGTCCCCCTTCATCGCGCGAAGCTCGGCCAACCGCTGCGGCCGGTACACGCTGTTGATGAGGTGCCAGGTCGCCAAGTCAAAGTACACGCGGCTGGGCACCTCACGCGCCGGACGCCCGTCCACCTCCGGTCCCATCGCGCCAAAACCCAGCTCCCGCATGATGCTGGCCAGCTCGATCCTGCGGTCGAAGTCCGTGCCGGCGATGTGCACGCCGTGATTGGCCAGCACGTCGTCGCGGCGGTCCAGCCGCTCACGGTGCTGCGGCCCGACACGCACGACCGAGAAGTCCGATGTGCCCCCACCGATGTCGGCCACCAGCACGAGCTGCTCGGAGCGCACCTGGGCCTCATGGTGGAAGGCCGCCGCCAGGGGCTCGAACTGGAACGCCACCTCCTGAAAACCAACGGCCCGTGCGGCGGCCTCCAGGGCGGCCTGCGCCTGCGCGTCACGCACCGGATCCTCGTCCACGAAGTACACCGGCCGCCCCATCACCACCCGGCACAACTCACGCCCGGCATGGGCCTCGGCGGTGCGCTTGAGATGCAGCAAGTAGGTGGCGATGACGTCCGCAAAACTGACCGAGCGCCCCGCGCCGATGTCGGTGTGCTGGTCCATGAGGCCCGAGCCCAGCGCACTTTTCATCGAACGCATCAAACGACCTTCGGTGCCCTCTACGTAGGACGCCACTGCGGCCCGGCCGTACAGGCGCGGCAGGTTTTGCAGGCCCGGTCCCTCGGCCAGATAGAACACCGAGGTCGGCATGGTCGGCTGACCGTTCTCCAGCGGCACGAGGCGCATGGCATCGGCATCGGCCACCGCGATCGCCGAATTGGAGGTTCCGAAGTCGATCGCACAGACATCGGGGGCAAGCAAGGACGGATTCATGGACACGGCTTCGGCAACGCAGAGGGGGGCGGATCATACGGGCAACGCTGCTGACACCCCGTTGTCAGCAGGGGGTCGCGAAGATGCACGTCGTGGACGGCACATGACGCCGCTCACACCTTCCACTGTCCCGCCCCTGTCAGGAGCCCCCGCATGAACACCGCCTCGTCCACCCCCGTCAGCGCCGTCCACTGGTTCGAAATCCCCGTGGCCGACCTGGACCGCGCCCAGCGCTGCTACGAAACCCTGCTCGGCCGCCCGATGCGCCGCGAAGTGATGGGCCCGCACACCCTGGCCGTGTTCGGCTACCAGGGCGGCACCGGTGGCTGCCTGATCGCCGGACAGGCTCAGATGAAGCCCTCCAGCACCGGTACCGTCGTTTACCTCAACGCCGAGCCTTCGCTGGACGCCGCGCTGAGCCGCGCGACCGAGGCCGGTGCCACCGTGGTCGTGCCCCGCACCGACCTGCCCGAGGGCATGGGGGCTTTCGCCGTGCTGCTCGACACCGAGGGCAATGCCGTCGGCCTGCACGCAATGGCCTGACGCAGAATCGAGCACAGGAGGATCTGCCCCATGAAATTCGCCTACACCATCGTCTACGTGGCCGACGTCGCCGCCACGCTGGATTTCTTCGAGCACGCCTTCGGGCTTCAACGCCGCTTCCTGCATGAAAGTGGCGGTTACGGGGAGCTGGAAACCGGCGCCACCACGCTGAGCTTCGCCAGCCACGAGGTCGCGCTCGACAGCGTGGGCGGCTACTACGTGCGCGCCGACCACTCGGACGTGCCGCTGGGCATGGAAGTGGGCCTGGCCTGCGACGACGTGCCCGCCGCCTTCGAACGCGCCGTGGCCGCTGGTGCCACCGCCATCAAGGCGCCGACCGTCAAGCCCTGGGGGCAGACCGTGGCTTACGTGCGTGGCCCCGAGGGCACGCTCGTCGAGCTCTGCACGCCGATGGGGTGACGAGGTCCGCTGAAGCACCGCCTCAGACCTTCGCCTCACCATGCGCCGCGCCGAACGTCTCTTCGAGACCGTCCAGCTGATCCGGGGCCGGCGGCTGTCCACGGCGGCTTGGCTGGCGCAGCGGCTGGAGGTGTCGGTCCGTACGGTGTACCGCGATGTGGCCGACCTGCAGGCGCAAGGCGTACCCATAGAAGGTGAAGCGGGCGTCGGCTACAGGCTGGGCTCGGGCTATGAACTGCCGCCGCTGATGTTCAGCGCATCGCAAGCGCAGGCCCTGGTGGCGGCCGTGCGCATCGCTTCGATCCGGTTGGACCCACGACTGGCCCGAGAAGCGGAAGATGCCCTCGGCCGCATCCTGGCGGTGCTGCCGGCCCCAGAGCGCACCGCCGCCGACCGCCTCGCGCTGTTCGTGCCGGACCACGTCGGCGAACGCCTGCTCGGCCGTGATCGGCTGGAGCCGGTCCGACAGGCCATCGACGCCCGCCGCAAACTCCGTCTGGCCTACCAGGACGCCAACGGAGCCTCCAGCACCCGGACCATCCGTCCACTGGCCTGCTTCTGCTGGGACACCGTCTGGACCCTGGCCGCCTGGTGCGAACTGCGGGGCGACTTTCGCCATTTCCGGCTCGACCGCATCGACGAGGTGACGGTGCTCGACGACCCCTTCCGCGACGAACCCGGCCGGACCCTGGCCGACTTTCTGCGCCGCATCCGCCATGAACAGGAGAGCTGCCAATGAACCCCACCAAGGTCGTGCGTGAACGTGTTCGCACCCTCACCGACCTGCCCAACATCGGTCCCGCCTGTGCGGCCGATCTGCGCCGGTTGGGCATCACCGAGCCGGCGCAATTGGCAGGCCGGTGTCCCTACACCCTGTACGACGAACTCAACGCCCGAACGGGAACGATCGTCGACCCGTGCATGCTGGACACGCTGATCTCCGTCGTGCGCTTCATGGACGGCGACGAGCCGCAGCCCTGGTGGCACTACACGGCCGAGCGCAAGGCCACGGTGGCGCAGCTCGCCCGTCGCTGACCCTGCCTGGCAAGACGCCGAAGCAGAGCCCAAACAAGCACCGACTCCGGCCCCCTCGACCAGAAACAAGAAAGCCCCGAAGGACGGGGCTTTGTCTCACATCATCCGGGGCTTGGCCGCTGTCAGAGCAGTCCAGCGGGCGCTTTCAAGTGCCAGTCCGTCACCTGCTGCAGCGCATGGCTGGCGTGCAGCAGCGCCCCTTCCTGCCAGTAGTTGCCGATCAGCTGCAGCCCCACCGGCAGGCCGCCTGCGCCAAACCCGGCCGGCACGCTGATGCCCGGCAGGCCCGCCAGCGAGGCCGGCAGCGTGAAGATGTCGGCCAGGTACTCGGCCACCGGGTCGTGCTGGCTGCCGATCGGGCGGGCCACCGTAGGCGAGACCGGGCCGGCGATCAGGTCGCAGGACTGGAACGCGGCCTGGAAGTCGTCGGCGATCATGCGGCGCAGCTTCTGCGCCTGCAGATAGTAGGCGTCGTAGTAGCCGTGGCTCAGCACGTACGTGCCGATCATGATCCGGCGCTTGACCTCGGCGCCGAAGCCTTCGCTGCGGCTCTTTCGGTACATGTCGTTGAGGTCGGTGTACTTCTCGGCGCGGTGACCGTAGCGCACGCCGTCGAAGCGACTCAGGTTCGAGCTGGCCTCGGCCGGGGCGATGATGTAGTAAACGGGAATCGACAGCTCGGTGCGCGGCAGGCTGACCTCGACCAGCGTGGCGCCCAGCTTCTCCAGCTCGGCCAGCGCAGCGCGGGTGGCCGTCAGCACGTCGGCCGACACGCCTTCTCCGAAGAATTCCTTGGGCAGTCCGATGCGCAGGCCCTTCAACGGCTGCGCCGCCGAGGCACCTTCGCGCAGGCCGGTGGTGGCCGCCACGAAATCGGGCACGGGCTGCTGGGCGCTGGTGGAGTCGCGCTCGTCAAAGCCGCTCATCGCTTGCAGCAGGTGCGCGCAGTCCAGCGCCGAGCGGGCCATCGGTCCGGCCTGGTCCAGGCTGGAAGCAAAGGCGATCATGCCGTAGCGCGAGCAGCGCCCATAGGTGGGCTTGATGCCGGTGATGCCGGTCAGCGAAGCCGGCTGACGCACCGAGCCACCGGTGTCGGTGCCCGTCGCGGCCGGAATCAGGCGTGCAGCCACTGCCACCGCCGAGCCGCCCGAGGAACCGCCCGGAATGCGCGTCGTGTCCCACGGGTTGCGCGCCGGCAGGTAGGCCGAGTTCTCGTTGGCGCCGCCCATGGCGAACTCGTCGCAGTTGAGCTTGCCCAGAGACACGGCACCGGCCAGTGCCAGCTTGTCGACCACGGTGGCGTTGAAGGGGCTGCGATAGCCCTCCAGCATCTTCGAGCCGGCGGTGCTGGGGAAGTCGGTGGTGACGAAGA
>CAYYCN010000091.1:0-13023 GCA_964470355.1 uncultured Sphaerotilus sp. | reverse complement strand
GGCCTTGGCGTCCTTGGCCACGCGCTTGAGCTTTTCGATGAAGGGCTTGCCCGACTGGATGCAGAACATGCCGTCTTCATTGAGCGGCGGGTTGCCTTCCACGGCCAGGATGTACTGACCCTTGTACTTGGTCATGATCTCTTCGAGGATCGCCTCGGCCTGATGGCCGGCGGCGGCCATCAGGGTGTCGTCGTAGTCCAGCGAGATCATCGACAGCACCACGTCCTTGGCCAGCGGGTGCGCCGAGCGGATGAAGCTCTCGGAGCAGCAGGTGCATTCCAGGCCGTGCAGCCACAGCACCGGGGTGCGTGGCTTGGTTTCCATCGCGTGCGCGATCTGCGGCACAAAGGCCGGACCCAGACCCAGCGAAGTCGCGGTCAGCGAGCAGTACTTGAGCAGGCTGCGGCGCGAAATGCCCTGCCGCCGCATGACCTCGTAAAACGTTTCCATCAGTGCGCTCCTCCAGCGAATCGGTGTGTCCGGTCGAGTCCCTCGGGGTCTCGTGGGAAATTCCCGTTTTCAAGTTGTGTGCCGGAATGCAGCGCTCTACGCGTAAACACCAACCTTTGACTGGGTTCTCTTCTTGATCCAGATCGGTTTTCGGCCCGCGCGATGGGGACGGGGAGGTCAGCAGGTGGTCATTCGGCTTTCGGTCTGGCGTCGGGTCTGGTAAGTGGATGTTCGCTGTCGGGTGGCGTCAGGGCACGCCGTGCACTGAGCGGTGAAGCACCGACAATCGCAGCGTTTTTCGACGATTTCCTGCTCTGGAGCGCATGCCCATGGTTCACGCCACCCCTCCCGTCGAGCTCAAGGTGCTCGACGCCCGCCTCAACGAATGGGGACTGCCCCGCTACCAGTCCGCCCAGGCGGCGGCCATCGATTTGATGGCCTGCCTGGACTCGGATCTGGAACTGCCCGCCGGAGGCCCCGCCGTGCTCGTGCCGGCCGGATTTGCCGTGCACATGAACGATCCTCACCTGGTGGCGGTGATCGCCCCACGTTCGGGGCTGGGTCACAAGAAGGGGTTGGTGCTGGGCAACGGGCTGGGCGTCATCGACGCCGACTACACCGGACCGTTGATGGTGAGTGTCTGGAACCGCAACCCGATCGGGTCGGAGTCGGTGGTGATCCGGCCGGGCGAGCGCATTGCACAGCTCATGTTCCTGCCGGTGGTGCGCCCTCTGTTTGAGGTGGTCACCGAGTTTTCGGGCCAGAGTGAGCGCGGCGCCGGTGGATTCGGCTCCACCGGGACCTGATTCAGTGCAGCGTGGTGCCGGGGGGCGCCAGACTCACCAGGCCGATGCCCCCGCCTTCCACGGATCCCTGTTCGATCTCTTCGTCGGTGGCTTCGCGCACGCCGCGCACCTGCAACTGCAACACCAGCGCGATCCCCGCCAGCGGGTGGTTGCCGTCGAGCACGACATGGGAGTCGTAGACCTCCGTGACGTTGTAGATCACGTCGGCCGGCATGTCGGGGGTTTGCGATCCGGGGGGCGGACCCTCGTACTGCATGCCCGCCGAGACCTCTTCCGGGAAGATGGACCGGGGCTCGAAGAACACCAGGTTGGCGTTGTAGTCGCCGAACGCATGTTCGGGCTCCAGGTGCAGCGTGGCACTGAACCCGACCTGCTGGCCGGCGAGCACTTCCTCGACCTTGGCAAATAGGTCTTCTCCGCCGTAGAAAAACTCCAGCGGGTCGCTCAAATCATCGATCAGCTGGCCGTGGGCGTCTTCGAGGCGCCACGTCAGCGTGACCACACAGGGGGCTTGAATCTGCATGACCCCGATCATCTCATGTGCAGGAACCGGTCTCGACTCGTGTCTCCCGATGTCCGGTGGCCTGACGCGTGGGCACAATCGCGTCCATGTCGACCTCCAAGCGCCGCAGCACTCAGGCTGCCAGTCCTTCTTCTCCTTCCCGCCACCCGGATGCTTGCGTGGCACCCGTGGACCAGGCCATGGAATTGCTCGGGGGACTCAGTGCCCAGCAGTTCATGAGCCGTGTCTGGGAGCGCAAGCCCCTGGTCGTGCGCCAGGCCATGCCCGGTGTGCGTCCCCCCGTGACCCGTGCCGAGATGTTCGAGTTGGCCGCCCGCGACGACGTCGAGTCGCGTCTGGTGGTGCGCAGTGGCCCGAACGGCCCGGACCAGGACTGGCACCTGGAGCGGGGCCCACTGGCGCGGCGCCAACTGCCGCCTCTCAAGCAATCTGGCTGGACCGTGCTTGTTCAAGGCCTGAATCTGCACGTGCCTGCGGCGCACGAGTTGTTGATGCGGTTCCGTTGGGTGCCGCAGGCGCGGTTGGATGATCTGATGATCTCGTGGGCCAGCGAGGGCGGTGGTGTCGGGCCCCATTTTGATTCCTACGATGTCTTCCTGATCCAGGTGCAGGGCCAGCGACGCTGGCGCATTGGGCGCATGCCGGGTGCACGCCTGCGCGAGGGTCTGCCTGTGAAGATCATCGAGAATTTTGAGTACGAGCAGGAATGGGTGCTGGAGCCGGGCGACATGCTCTACCTGCCGCCGGGTTGGGCCCACGACGGTGACGCGGTGGGCGGTGAATGCATGACCTGCTCGGTGGGCTTCCGCTCGCCGCACCGCAGCGAACTGGCCCGCGAAACCCTGCTGCGCATCGCCGACGCCGTCGAAGATCCGGCCGACGAAGGGGTGCGGCCGGTGGTCTACCGCGATCCCAAGCAGGACGCCACGCTGACGCCGGGGCGGATTCCCGAGGCCTTGGTCGATTTTGGTCGCGCGGCCTTGGAGCGTGCGCTCGCCGATCCGGACGCTCTGTCGCGGGCGTTGGGCGAGTACCTGAGTGAGCCCAAGGCGACGGTGAGTTTCCAGATTGGGGATCCTCTGCCCGATGGCCTGGGCGTGCGGCTGGACCCTCGCAGTTGCATGCTCTACGACGATCGCCATGTCTTCATGAACGGCGATTCATGGCGCGCTGCGGGTCGCGACGCCGCTGCGCTGAGGCAACTGGCCGATGCCCGGTGCCTCTCGGCGCGAGAGGTGTCCAAGGCCAGTGCCGCGCTTCGGGAACTGCTGGACCAATGGGTCGAGGACGGCTGGCTGCTTCCCTCGGACGGAGCGGCTCAAACAGAGTAGGTGGAATCCCTCGGCCGGCCGTGTACAATGCCCGGCTGAGTCTCGGATAGCTCGAGCATTTTGAGGCTTGGGTGGGACCTCCGACCGACGGCGAATTCATCGATCGATCAGTCGTAGCCCCTCAATTACCGGTAATTGTGTTGTTAGTCATCTGACTGAGGATAAGCATGAAAAAGTCGCTCCTGATGGTTTCCCTCCTGGCTGCTGTCGCCCTGGCCGCTTGCGGCAAGAAGGCTGAAGAAGTCGTCGCCGCTCCCGCTGCTGTCGTGGACGCTGCTGCTTCGGCTGCTTCCGCTGCTGCTGGCGTGGCTGCTGACGCCGCTTCCGTCGCTGTGGACGCTGCTGCTTCCGCTGGCGGCGCTGCCGTTGACGCTGCTTCCGCTGCCGGCACCGCCGTCGTGGACGCTGCCTCCGCTGCTGTCGACGCTGCTGCTTCGAAGTAATGCCTGATCCGGACAGGCCTGACGGGTCTGTTCGGCGCAGTCAAGAAAAATGCCGCCCCTCGGGCGGCATTTTCGTTTGGGTGTCCGTCGCCTTGGGGGCGCTCAGGCGGCCCGGATGGCGGCTGGTCCGATGGCGGCACTGATCTGGGCCAGCTTGCGGTAGACCTGACGGATGTGTTCGCTGACCGCAAACCAGTGCACGCCCATGTGGCGGGCCACTTCCTTGAGCGTGAAGCCCTTGCTGATGTAGTTCAGCACCTCGTTTTCGTTGTGCGAGAGTTGAGGCAAGGCGCCGGGCAGGGGGGATCCCGTGGCTCGTGCGATCGGTCCGAAGCCGCTGGATCCGGCCGTGGATCCCAGCCCTTGGTGGGCCCGGAAATGTCCCAGCATCCGGCGTGCGATGGCTGGAGACAGCGGGGGGTGGCCCTTCACCACTTTTTGCAACTCCTCGACCAGCACCTCAAAACGGTCCTCCTTGAGCAGGTAACCGCTGACGCCTTGGGCAACCGCCGGAAACAGGTATTCGTCGTCCGAGTGCAGGGTGGTGGCGATCTTGATGGCCGGGTGGTGCACCAGATCGGCGAGCAGTTCGATGCTGCCGCCCTGCGGTTGTTCGAGGTCGCAGAGGATGAGCCGGTAGGGGTCGGCTGCGCCTGCGCGCCGCTCGGTGTCGAGGAGGCGACGGGCCGATTCGCAGTCGTGGGCTTCGTCGAACACCAAATCGTCGGAAAAGCTGTCGCGCACGACGCGCACGAGAAAGCGCCGTGCCACGTCGTTGTCTTCCACGATGAGTACTCGGAGGCTCATGGCCGTCGGTCCTTGATAAGTCAGTCCTGCCCCGTGAGGGCGTGTCGTCAATTATGGACGCGAACCCATGGACAGGAAGGTTGTGGGGCCCCTTGGTCTTCGGGCACCTGTTCGGGGGAGGGGGACCTCTACAATCCGGTCATGAGAATTCTGGTTGCAAACGACGACGGTTACCTCGCCCCCGGGCTGGCGGCGCTGGTGGAGGTGTGTCGCGGGTTTGGCGAGGTCGACGTGGTGGCGCCCGAGCAGAACGCCAGCGGGACCTCCAACTCCTTGTCGCTGCATCGGCCGCTGTCGGTGCATCGTTCGGCCCAGGGCTTCCAGTACATCAACGGTACCCCCAGTGATTGTGTGCACCTGGCCCTCAACGGGGTGCTTGCTCAGCGGCCCGACCTGGTGGTCTCCGGCATCAACAACGGGGCCAACATGGGGGACGACACGCTCTACTCGGGCACGGTGGCGGCCGCGATGGAGGGTTATCTCTTCGGCATCCCGGCGGTCGCATTCTCCCTGACCGAGAAGGGGTGGCCGGATCTGGAAGAGGTCGCTGGTGTGGCCCGGGAGGTGTTGAGGCCATTGGTGGCGTCCTGGGCGCAGGCCCGGCCGGCGCCCTACCTCCTGAACGTGAACATTCCGCCCAGCGCCCGCGCGGCCAGTTTCCGCACGGAAGTGACACGGCTTGGTCGGCGGCACGCCAGCGAACCGGTGGTGCGGCAGATCAGTCCCCGGGGCGAGCCCATCTACTGGATCGGTCCGGCGGGGGAGGCGCATGTGGCGGGCGAGGGAACGGACTTCCATGCGGTCGAGCAGGGGCGGGTGTCGATCACGCCTTTGCAGGTCGATTTGACCGATCACGAGGGCTTGCCGGCTTGGCGTGCCCGTTGGTCCGGGTCCTGGGCATGAACCGGCCTCGGCGGTTCCCTCTGAGACTGGAAGACACGGTGGCGCCGCCGCGCCGACTTGTGTCTGCGCCAGGGCCGGAAGGCGGTCGAATGGGTGGGGCGGCGTCGGGTCCTGCGGTGGGGGGGGGCGGGACTTCGGCCGCTCCACCGGCGAGCATGGCGAGCGGTTTGGGTGACGCCGCCGCCGCCCGGGCCCGCCTCGTGCAGCGTCTGCGCGAGGACGGATGCCGGGACGAGCGCGTGCTGGCGGCCATGGGGGCGGTGCCCCGCCATCTGTTTGTCGACCCGGGTCTTGCGCCCCAGGCCTATGAAGACACCAGCCTGCCCATCGGACTGGGTCAGACCATTTCCAAGCCCACCGTGGTGGCGCGGATGATCGCGCTGATGCGTGAGCGCACCGGAGTCGGCGAGTTGCAGCGCGTGCTCGAGATCGGGACGGGGTGCGGCTACCAGGCCGCGGTTCTGGGCCTTGTGGCCCGGCAGGTCTATTCGATCGAGCGGTTGCGGGAACTGTACGACCGGGCCCGCGAGAATCTGGCGCCGCAGCGGGCCGACAATCTGCGGCTCATCTATGGCGACGGCCGGCTGGGACACGGGCCCAACGCGCCTTACGACGGCATCATCGCGGCCGCAGGCGGCGAGGCCATTCCTGCCGCTTGGCTGGAACAACTGGCGGTGGGCGGGCGATTGGTGGCTCCCGTGCACGACGTGCCCAGCGGGCGACAGATTCTGGTGGCCGTGGACCGACGGCCCGATGGGTCGCTGGTTCAGTCCCGGCACGAATTCGTGCGATTCGTCCCACTAGAATCGGGCATCTTTGACGGGGGCGTCGGCCGGGGCTGACTCCCAGACGGAAGGTTCATGGCAATTCTGACGAGCACACATTCCTTCTTCCGGGTGGTGGCCACCGTGGTGGTCGTGGCCGCGATGGCCGGATGCGCCTCGGAAGGCAAGCGGGCACCGGTGGTTGACCGCTCCTTTTCCTCCCGAGGGGGCGCCGACGGGCAGCGCCTGCCCCCTGGTTCCGAGAACGCCGGCAAGCCGGGGTACTTCACGGTTCGCCCAGGGGACACCCTGATGCGGATCGGTCTGGAGACCGGTCAGAGCTGGCGTGACATTCAACGCTGGAATGCGCTGGACAATCCCGACCGGATCGAGGTGGGTCAGGTGCTGCGGGTGGTCCATCCGGCGGTGGATCCGTCGGGGAGCTCCAGTCGGCCGGTGGCCCGGCCAGGCACGGAAAGCCGCCCGGTGAGCGAATCCCGCCCGGTGACCACCGGCGGTGGTGCAACCGCCGCGGCGGCCTCCGCGGCGCGTTCGACCCCGACGGTGCCTGTCGTGGCAGCCCCCGACAAGGGCACCGCTGCCGCGGCCTCCGCGCCGACACCGGTGGTGACCGCTCCTGTTCCGTCGGCAGAGGCTCCACGCGCGGCGGTGCCGTCAGACGACGAGTCGGGCCTGAACTGGATGTGGCCGGCCAGCGGGGGCGTCCTGGCGGGCTTTGACGAGGCCCGGAACAAGGGGCTCTCTCTGGCGGGCAAGGATGGAGACCCTGTGGTGGCCGCAGCCGACGGCCGGGTGGTGTATGCCGGTGCTGGCCTGCGGGGCTATGGCAATCTGGTGATCATCAAGCACAACGAGACTTACCTCAGCGCTTATGCCCACAACCGCTCGTTGCTGGTCAAGGAAGACCAGCCGGTGCGTCGGGGGCAGAAGATCGCCGAAATGGGGGCCACCGACGCGGAGCGGGTGCAGCTGCATTTCGAGATCCGGCGCCGAGGCAAGCCCATCGACCCGGCCAAGCTGCTGCCCGGGCGTTGACTCAGGGGCGCATGGCCCTGGCATCCGGAAGGCGGGCTGATGGCCCGCCTTCTTGCATCTGGAGATCCGAGACATCATGACCGACACGAACGACGACTGGCTGACGATCGATGCGCTGGACATCGACGCACAGGGGGTGGCGCGCCGCCCGGACGGCAAGGTGGTCTTCGTCGATGGGGCTTTGCCGGGCGAGCAGGTCCGCGTGAAGGTGACCCGCCGGAAGAACAACTGGGAGCAAGCATCGCTGGAGGAGTTGCGCCAGGAAAGTGCGCAGCGCGTGCGTCCCGGGTGCCCTCACTTCGGGTTGCATGCGGGGGCCTGCGGCGGTTGCAAGATGCAGCACCTCCAGGCGTCGACGCAGGTGGCGATCAAGCAGCGCACGCTGGAGGACAACCTCAAGCACCTCTCCAAGGTCCGTGCCGAGCGCATGCTGCGCCCCATCGAGGGCCCGACCTGGGGCTATCGCTACCGAGCCCGTCTGTCGGTGCGGCATGTGATCAAGAAGGGCGTGGTGCTGGTGGGTTTTCACGAGCGCAAGTCGCGTTACGTGGCCGACATGGGGGTGTGTCCCATCCTGCCGGCCCACATCAGTGCCCTGTTGTTGCCGTTGCGCGAGCTGATCGCGTCCATGGAGGCGCGTGACCGCCTACCCCAGATCGAACTGGCTTTGGGCGAGTCCTCGGATGGACTGGTCAATGCGCTGGTGCTGCGGCACCTGGAGCCGCTTTCCACGGGGGATGTGCAGCGGCTGCGCGATTTCGCGGCCAGACACGACGTGCAGTGGTGGCTGCAACCCAAGGGGCCGGACACCGTGCACCTGCTCGACGAGGTGGGGCCGCAACTGGCCTACACGCTGCCTGAGTTTGGCGTGACGATGCCGTTCAAGCCGACCGATTTCACCCAGGTGAACCACCACATCAACCGGGTGCTGGTGGCCCGTGCCTTGAAGTTGCTGGATGTGCAAGGCGACGAGCGTGTGCTCGACTGGTTCTGCGGACTGGGCAACTTCACGTTGCCACTGGCCACGCAAGCCCGCGAGGTGTTGGGCATCGAGGGCAGCGAGACGCTGGTGCAGCGCTCCCGTGAAAACGCGAAGATCAACGGTCTGCAGGCCAAGGCCACGTTTGCCGCACGCAACCTGTTTGAGATCGGGGCGCAGGATCTGGTGGCGTATGGCTCTGCCGCTCGTTGGCTGGTTGACCCGCCGCGCGAAGGGGCGTTTGCGCTGGCCAAGGCTCTGGCGGAGGTGCGTCAGCAGCCGCATGAGGGCTACGAGCCACCCCGGCGCATCGTCTACGTGAGCTGCAATCCCGCCACGCTGGCGCGCGATGCCGGCCTGCTCGTGCATCAGGCCGGTTACCGCTGTGCCGCGGCGGGGGTCGTGAACATGTTCCCGCACACCGCGCACGTGGAATCGATCGCGGTCTTCGAGCGCATCGATGGGTGGACGCTGCCGGTGCCGGCGGTGGAAGCCGAAGACTCGGCTGCGGATGCCGGAGCCGTTGGTGCCGCTCCGGAGTCGGGTGCGGGCTCCATCGAGGCGTTCTCGGAAGGGGGCGCCACGCCCGAGGCCTGAAGCGAGGCCGCGCCCGCCGTTCTCGGCGGGGTGTGCCTCAGCTCAAGGCGTCCAGCACGTCGGTTTCAAAGGCAATCTGGCTGCGGTTGTTCTGCAGGGCAGGTCCGTCGATCAGGAAGGTGTCTTCCACGCGCTCACCCAGGGTGGTGATCTTGGCCAGCTGCAGGTTCACGTGGTGGCGGGCCATCACGCGGGCCAGGCCATAAAGCAGGCCTGTGCGGTCGCTTGCCGAGATGGACAGGACCCAGCGCTGGGCCCGCTCGTCTGGACGCAGCAGGATGTGTGGCGTGATCGGAAAGGACTTCACGCGACGTGAGAGCCGGCCCCGACCGGGATCGGGCAAGGGGTTGGTTTCCTTGAGCGTGGCGGCGAGCTGGTGCTCGACCAGGGCGATGAGGTCGCGGTAGGGCTGTCCGACGTTCGGCGTGATGACCTGGAAAGTGTCCAGGGCGTAGCCGTTGCGTGAGGTGTGCACCCGCGCGTCCAGAATGCTGAATTGCGCGCCCTCGAAGTAGCCGCAGATGCGGGAGAACAGGTCCGGCCGGTCCTTGGCATAGACCAGCACCTGCAGCCCCTCTCCGATGGGGGACAGGCGGGCATTGACGGCCACACCTTCGGTGTCCACCTGGCGGTTGAGGGCGCGGGCGTGCCAGGCGATTTCGCCGCTGTCGTGTCGGCTGAAATAGTTCAGGTCCAGCGTCTTCCACAGGGTCTCTTCCGCACCGGGCAGCATCGAGTGCAGGGCCAGCAACTGTCGGGCTTCCTGCTGACGGGTCTCGATCTCCGTCTGCATGTTCGGCTTGGCACCGCCCAAGGCGCGCAGGGTGGAGCGGTAGAGGTCTTCGAGCAGCTTGCCTTTCCAGGCATTCCAGACCTTGGGGCTGGTGCCGCGGACGTCGGCCACCGTGAGCAGGTAGAGACCGGTCAGGCGACGGGGGTCGCGCACTTTCTGGGCAAACGCCTCGATCACGTCGGGATCGGACAGGTCTTCCTTCTGGGCGATGCGCGACATGGTCAGGTGCTCGCTCACGAGGAACTCCATGAGCTGGGCGTCGTCCTTGTCGATTTGGTGATCTCGGCAGAACTTGCGCACCTCGACCGCGCCGAGCACCGAATGGTCACCTCCGCGGCCCTTGGCCACGTCGTGGAACAGTGCGGCCAGGTAGAGCACCCACGGCTTGTCCCAGTGGGCGGCCAGTTGCGAGCAGAACGGGTACTCGTGCGTGTGCTCGGCGATGAAGAAGCGCCGCACGTTGCGCACCACCATCAGGATGTGCTGATCCACGGTGTAGACGTGGAACAGGTCGTGCTGCATCTGTCCGACGATCTTGCGGAACACCCACAGATAGCGTCCCAGCACTGAGGTGTCGTTGAGCAGCCGGAACACGTGGGTCTGGCCACGCGACTGCTTCACGATTTCCATGAAGCGCGCCCGGTTGACCGGATCGCTGCGGAATTTGGCGTCCATGACGCCCCGCGCGTTGTAGAGGGCGCGCAATGTGCGGGCCGAGAAGCCCTTGAGGCCGCCTGTTTTCTGATAGGTCAGGAAGGTCTGGAGGATGGCGTGGGGGTCGCGCTGGTAGAGGTCGTCGCTGGCCACTTCCAGCAGACCGCCCCGGTCGTAGAACTGCTCGTCGATGGGGCGCATCGGGGCGTGCTGCGTGCCGGTGACACGCTCTTCGATGCCCATCATGAGGATCTGGTTGAGCTGGCGCACCGCCTTGGCTGCCCAGTAGTAGCGGCGCATCAGGATTTCACTGGCACGCAACTCGGGCGTGGAGTGGTAGCCGAAGCTCTCGGCCACGGCGGTCTGCAGGTCGAAGATGAGGCGGTCTTCGCGCCGTCCGGCCACGACATGCAGGCGCGCGCGGATCAGCTTGAGCAGGCCTTCGTTGCGCTGCAGCTGGGTGGCCTCGAACTTGGTGATCAGGCCGCGGTTGGCCAGTTCGCTCCACGAGCGCCCGAGGTGGGCCGCCAGGGCCGTCCAGCGCAACACCTGAAGGTCACGCAGTCCGCCGGGGCTTTCCTTGCAGTTGGGTTCCAGCGAGTAGGGCGTGTCCTCGTATTTGACGTGGCGCTGGCGCATCTCCAGCGTCTTGGCGCGCAGGAAGGCCTCCGGATCCATGATCTCGGACGTGGCGGCGCGGAAGTGGTGGAACAGCTGCTTGGAGCCGCACAGAAAGCGGCTTTCGAGCATGGCCGTCTGCACGGTGACGTCGGATTGGGCTTCGGTCACGCATTCGGCCACCGTGCGCACGCTGGAGCCGATCTCCAGACCGATGTCCCAGCAGGCGGTGATGAATGCCTCGACGCAGTGCCGTTCGCGGGAGGGACTGCCTGCGTTGCCTGCACAGGGCAGGTCCTTGGGCAGCAGCAGCAGGACGTCCACGTCCGAGCTGGGGAACAGCTCTCCCCGGCCGTACCCGCCCACCGCCACGAGGGTCGCAGTCCGGGGCATGCCCGTGAGCGCCCAGAGGCGGGCCAGCGTGGCATCGGCGTGCCGGCTCAGGGCTCGGATCAGGGTGGCGGCGGCCGGGACGGTGGGCCGGCGTTGTCCGAACTCGTCGATCAGGCGGGTTCGGCCCGCCTTGAATTCCTGCCGAAGGGCCGGAATGCGCTCCGGGAGGTCTGCCACGGGTTGTGGGAGGGTGTCGGGGAGCGTGCCTGGCATGAAGGTCAGTTCTTCACGAAATCGGGAATGGCAGGGCTGCCTTCGGAGACGGTGAGCACTTCGTAGCCGGTTTCGGTCACGACCACCGTGTGTTCCCACTGGGCGGACAGCGAGCGGTCGCGGGTCACGATGCTCCAGCCGTCGCCGGCTTCCTTGATGTCGCGCTTGCCGGCGTTGACCATCGGCTCGATCGTGAACACCATGCCGGGCTTGAGCTCCTCGAGGGTGCCGGGTCGGCCGTAGTGCAGCACCTGCGGTTCTTCATGGAACTTCAGGCCAATGCCGTGACCGCAGAATTCGCGCACCACCGAGCAGCCTTCGTTTTCCACAAAGGTCTGGATGGCGTGGCCGATGTCGCCGAGTCGAGCGCCCGGGCGCACCTTGACGATGCCGCGCCACATGGCTTCGTAGGTGATGGCGCACAGCCGCTTGGCCGCAATCGAGGCCTTGTTGCCGACGATGAACATGCGACTCGTGTCCCCGTGCCAGCCGTCCTTGATCGTCGTGATGTCGATGTTGACGATGTCACCGTCCTTGAGCGGCTTGTCGTTGGGCACGCCGTGGCACACCTGATGGTTGATTGAGGTGCAGATCGACTTCGGATAGGGCGTGTAGCCCGGCGGCGCGTAGTTCAGCGGCGCGGGAATGCAGCCCTGCACCTTGACCATGTGGTCGTGCGCGATGCGGTCGAGTTCGTTGGTGGTGATGCCCGGCTTGACGTGCGGTGCGAGCATGTCCAGGACCTCGGAAGCGAGCCGGCAGGCCACGCGCATGGCCTCGATGTCCGAGGCGGATTTGATCGTGATCGACATGGAGGGGATTATTGCATCGGGGGTATGGGCCCGTCGGGTCGAGGGGCGTGGCGGCGCAAGGGGTGCGCCTCCCGTAAAATCGCACGCTTTCGCGTCGGGGCCGCAGGGCTCCAACGGCGTTTCGCCGCCACTTCAGCCCCTCGGGACTCACCGCGTGTCTTCTTCCTCTTCCAAGCACCTCCAGCATTTCGAGGGCGGCAACGCTCTTTCCGCCTTCCGCGCCCAGGCCTTGCTGCCCCGCCTGCAGGGCGTGAGCGAACGCATCGTCGGCGTGAGCGCCCGCCATGTGCACTGGGTGTGGAGCGACGAACCGCTGGAAGCGGGTCAGCACGACAAGCTGGCCGCGCTGCTGAACTACGGTGACCCGGCCGAGACCGGTGAGGCCGCAGGGCGCGACGCTGCGTCAGGCGCCCTGATCGTCGTGATGCCGCGCCTGGGCACCGTCTCGCCCTGGGCCTCCAAGGCCACCGACATTGCCCACAACTGCGGCCTGGGCATCCACCGCGTCGAACGCGTGACCGAGTTCCGCCTGACGCTCAAGTCCGGTTTCATCGACACCCTCAAGGGCGGCGCCAAGCCCCTGACCGAGGCCGAGCTGCAGGCCTGCGCCGTGCTGCTGCACGACCGCATGACCGAGTCGGCCGCCTTCAACCGCGAAGACGCCCGTCACCTGTTTGACGAACAGGACGCCGAACCGCTGGCCCATGTGGACGTGCTGGGCCAGGGTAAGCAGGCCCTGGAAGCGGCCAACAAGGACTTCGGCCTGGCCCTGTCCGATGACGAGATCGACTACCTGGTCAAGGCCTTCACCGAGCTCAAGCGCAATCCCAGCGACGTCGAGCTGATGATGTTCGCGCAGGCCAACTCCGAGCACTGCCGCC
>CAYYCN010000090.1:0-13213 GCA_964470355.1 uncultured Sphaerotilus sp. | reverse complement strand
TTCAACCGCTGCGGCCACTGGGCGCAGTGGGAGCACGCCGACAAGTTCAACCGCATGGTGTTGGACTTCCTGCAGCACTGACAGCACCTGCTGTCCACTGAAACACTCAGGGCCGAGTCGATCCTGTCGAGTCGGCCCTGTGGGCGGCGGGTGCTCAGGGGCTGCATTCCGCAGCACGGAAGGTGCTTCGGCGCGTTGGACTCAGGCGCGCTTGAGGTACGCCTGCTGGACGCGCTGGCGGAACCGGCGGTCCCGACGGCACATCTCGCCCAGCACCTCGGGGTTCTGAAGCGCCACCTCGATCCAATCCTGAGAGCCGAAATCCGACTGATTGGCGGCCGGGCGGCGGCTCAGCCGCGTCGGTCGGGCTTGATCTTCACGGACGGGGCGCCACATCCGGTACAGCCCCCCCATGAAAAACAGGCTGCCCAGCACCAGACCCGGCCAGAAGCTGTCGACGTAGTGGGTCTGATCGATGTCCAGGCGCAGGTGTCCCAGTTCCATGAAAGCCAGGTGCAGGCTCACGAGCGAGAGGGCAAACAGGATCAGCGCCGAAGGGCGAAGAATGGGGTTCTTCATGAGGACGCCTTCTCCGTGGGGGTGGGGATGGTGTCATCGTAATTGCCGGATCAAGACGGCAAATCCCCCTGTATTGAGGGTTTTAAGCCGGGGCTGGCGGCAGGCGTCGGCACACCGTTAATTGGTCACATTTGCAACTGGGGTTTCAAGTTGCTTCCGATGTGGGTTGATGCCGATCAAATGTGCCGCCGCTCCGAGGCCTGTGGGGATGGTCTGGGTCGTCACGGACGGACCGTGCCACTGCGCTGCAAGCTCGACTCGATCTTGTTCACGGCCGACTGCAGTTCCGGCAGGTAGCGCTGCACGGCCTCCGGCACCGAGATGGCCTTGCGCAGGAACACCACATTGATGGTGGCCAGGATCTGGTCGCCGTTGCGCACCGGCACGGCCAGGGCACCGATCTTTTGCTGCGACACCCATTCGCCGTCGTTGGTGGCGTAACCCTGCTCGCGCACCCGGTCGAGCATCTGCAGCACCAGTCCCTCCTGCCGCAGGAAACGGGCTTGTTCGGAGGCCGGGTCGGCCTTGAGCAGCTGCAGCAACTGGTGGCGCTCTTCTTCCCCGCAGTGGGCCAGATAGGCCCGGCCGGCCGCCGTCAGCAGCAGCGGCAGGCGCTGGCGAATCATGGCGCGGTGAAACGACAGCGGGCTGAACCGGTGGGTGGTTTCGCGCACCAGCATGCAGTCGCCGTCGATGGTGCACAGGTCCGAGGGCCACACCAGTTTTTGCAGCAATTCGCCCAGCACGGGGTTGGCCAATTCCGAAATCCATTCGTCGTCGGTGAAGCCGTCGCTGAGCTGGCGGATTTTCTGGTTCAGCCGGTAACTGTCGTCCGAGGGGCTGCGCCGCACATAACCCTCGGCCTGCAGGGTTTCGAGCATGCGCCGCACGGTGGTTCTGTGCAGGCCCGTTCGGGTGCTGAGCTCGCCGATGCTGATCCACCCGCCTTCCGAGCGGTTGATGGCGTGCAGGATGGCCAGGCCTCGGCTCAGGCCTTGCACATGGCGGTAGACGGCTCCACTGGGGGGTCTCATGGTGGGCTCGGTTCCTTTGATTTTGTTGTGGAATCAGTGTTGTGCACATTGTGCACAAGTGTCAAACAAGTTTCGATCCTGGGAGTCCCGTTCCTAGAATCTGCTTCAGCGCTCGAAATTGAAACCGATTCGGGCTCCCGATGTCCACGGGTTTTCTTCTCGTGAGACCCCCGCGCCAAAAACGATTCCGGCCCCCTGGCTGGAGGTTTTGCCACGCCTTTTGAAAAACATGAAGGAGACAAGGTGGATATTCGACTGAAATGCCTTTCTCATACTCCGCTGCGGGGCTTGAACGACCCCGGCGCCGACGTGGAAGCCGAGGTCGCCGAACTGCTGGCCCGTGAGCGTGCGGAGGTGGAGGCCTTCGATCCCGAGCTGATCGTGGTGTTTGCCCCCGACCACTACAACGGCCTGTTCTACGACCTGATGCCGCCGTTTGTGATCGCCACCGCAGCCGATTCGGTGGCCGACTACGCCACGCTGCCGGGCCCGCTGTCGGTGCCCCGCGACTTGGCGCTGGAGATGACCCGCTTCATCCTTGACCACGACATCGACATCGCGCTGTCGCACCGCCTGCAGGTCGATCACGGCTGCACCCAGACGCTGGAGGAATTGACCGGCAGCCTGACGCGCTACCCCGTGATTCCCATCATCCTCAACTCGGTGGCTCCGCCGTTCGGTCCCTACCGGCGCGTGCGCCGACTGGGCGAAGTGGTCGGCGAGTTCCTGCGGGGGCTGAACAAGCGCGTGCTTGTGCTCGGCACCGGTGGGTTGTCGCACGAGCCGCCGGTGCCGCTGATCGAGGGCGCGCCATCCGAGATCGCCGATTTCCTGATCGCCGGGCGCAACCCCACGCCCGAGGCCCGTGCGGCCCGGCAGGCGCGCACGGTGGCCGCTGGAAAGATCTTCGGCACGCCGGACTGCCCGCTCACCCCGCTCAACGCGCAGTGGGACCGCGACTTCATGGACCTGCTGGGCCAAGGCCGCTTATCGGCCGTGGACGACTTCCGCATCGACGAGATCTCGCGTGCGGCGGGACGCTCCACCCACGAGGTCCGCACCTGGGTGGCGGCGTTTGCCGCGCTGTCGGCCTTCGGCCCGTACCAGGCCACGCAGGACTACTACCGCCCGATCAACGAATGGATCGCCGGTTACGGCGCCATGAGCGCCCAGCCAGCCTGATCCGTCCCACCGAACCCCAAGGATTCCGACCATGAACGCCATCGACCACCAGACCCTGATCCCCACCGCCGACGAGATCGTTGCCCGCGCCGAGGCGCTGATTCCCTTTTTGCGTGAGCGCGCCGAGGCCTGCGAAAAAGCCCGCATGGTGTCGCCCGAAACCATCCAGGCCTTCCAGGACGCCGGTTTCTTCAAGATCCTGCAGCCGCGCCGCTGGGGCGGCTACGAGATGCACCCGAACGTGCTCAACCGCGTGCTGATGGAGCTGGCGCGAGGCTGCCCGTCCAGCGCCTGGAACGTGATGGTGCTGGGCGTGCATCCCTTCGAGGTGGGCCTGCTCGACCCGCGCTGCGGCGACGAGCTGTGGGGGCAGGACGGTTCGATCCTCGTGTCGTCGTCCTACGCACCCTTCGGCACGGTGACGAAGGTGGACGGCGGCTATGTCCTGAAGGGCGACTGGCTGACCTCCAGCGGCTGCGACCACGCCGCCGGCGGCGCTTTTGTGGGCGGGCGGGTCGAGGAAAACGGCGAGCTCGTGTTCCGCTCCTTCTGGGTCCAGCGTTCGGACTTCGAGATCGTCGACGACTGGCACGTCGTGGGCCTGGCCGGCACCGGCAGCAAGAAGCTGGTGCTCAAGGACGTCTTCGTGCCGGCATACCGCAGCCACGTCATCGGCGCCTACGGCGAAGAGTCTCACGGCCACGTCGAGAACCTCTACAAGATGCCGTTCTTCTACGTGTTCTACGCAGCGGTGTCGTCGGTCATCATCGGCATGGCGCGTGGCATGGTCGACCTCTACATCGACCACATGAAGCCCCGCCAGAACATCAACCAGGCGGTGGGTGCGGCGGTGAATGATCCGTTCATCAAGAGCCGTCTGGGCGAGGCCTACGCCAAGATCCTGGGCGCCACGACCCGCGTGCTGCACAACACCGAAGAGGCCTGGGGTTACGCTTCCAAGGGCCAACTGGTGCCGGTGGACGTGCGCATCCGCCACTTCGCCTCCAACCAGTTCACCGGCGGCGAGTGCTTCGACGCGGCGCACATGGTCTTCAAGAAGACCTCCACCCGCGGCATCTGGATGAACAGCCCGATGCAGCGCCAGATGCGCGACATCCTGGTCGGGGCCAACCACATCACGCAGAACCAGGACAACATCGGCGACCTGCTGGGGGGCCACCTGCTGGGCAATCCGCTGCCGCAGCCCAACCCGTTTGGCGTGAAGCCGGTGGCCGAAGCGCAGTGAGCGCAGGCACCCCTTCCGATCTGTCCGAATGCCCGCATCGCCTGGAGCTCCACCCATGCACGCCGACACCGCCTTGCACCCCGAGATCAACCAACGCCTGGACTGGCAGCCCAACGAGCGTCTGGCTGCCTTGCCCACCGTCAGCCCGGAGGCGCACCGCTACGGCATGCGCCACTTCGCGGCCGGGGTGTGCCTGATCACCTCTCGCCACGGGGCGCAGACTGCGGGCCTCACGGCCACCGCCGTCTGCTCGGTCACGGCGCATCCGCCCCGGCTGGTGGTGTTCGTCAACAAGAACGTCGCGGCCTCGCCGGTCATCCTCGACAGCGGCGCCTTGTGCGTGAACGTACTGGCCAGCGACCAGGAGGAGATCGCCAAGGTCTTTGCCGGCATGGTGCAGGGCGTGCACGGCGAGGCTCGTTTCGAGCACGGCCGTTGGGTCGAACTGGCCTCGGGGGCTCCGGTGCTGGATGGCGCGCTGGCGGGGTTCGACTGCCGCGTCATCAAGGTCTTCGACGAGAGCACGCACCACGCCTTCCTGTGCGAAGTGCTCGACACGCGCGAGCGCTCGGACGGCGAAGCCCTGATCTACCTGAACGGGGCGTTTCGGTCCTTGCCGCAGTGAGGACTTGCGCGCGGAAGGGGGCGGTTCATGTGCCCCTGAGCGCGACAGGGTGATGCGGAGTGCTTCTTGTGAACGATGCTTCTAAGATATATCGTAGAAGCATCGTTAATCAGCAAGAGGCATTTTCATGCATCCCATGTTCAAGTTTCGTGGCGGCCGCGGTCGCCAAGGTTTTCAAGGCCCTGCCGAGCTGTGCATCCGGGGCGAGTTTCCGCACGGGGGCGGCGGCAAGCGCGAGCGCATGTTCGGGGCGGGTGACCTGAAGGTCGTGGTCCTGCACATCCTGGCGGCGCGCGCCGGCCACGGCTACGAGATCATCAAGGCCATCGGGGACCTGACCGGGGGCGACTACAGCCCGAGTCCGGGCACGGTCTATCCCACCCTCAGCCTGCTCGAAGACCTGGGTCATGTCACCGTGGCCACGGAAGAGGGCGGTCGCAAGCGCTACAGCCTGACCGCCGAAGGGCAGGCCTTCCTGGAGGCCTCACGCGCCGATGCGGACCGTGTGCTGCAACGCCTTCAGCAGGTGGGCAGCCGGGCCCATGCCCGCCGCGTGCCCGAGATCCAGCGCGCGATGGACAACCTCAAGGCCGCGCTGCAACTGCGGCTCGGCGGCGAGTCGCCGGACCCGGCCGAGATTCGCCGCATCACCGCTCTGATCGACCGCGCAGCGGGCGAGATCGAACGCGGTTGAACCCAGGAGATGGCCATGAAACAGCACCGTTACCGCATCACCGTCGAGCACTTGGAAGACGCACAAGGGCAGCCTTCGATCCACCCGGCCCCGCTGACCTTTGAAGTGGGCAACCACGACGACATCCTGAACATCGCCGAGCGCATGCGCGGCCGGGGCGACTTTGACCCCGAGACGGCCACCGCCTTGGCCGTGGGCCTGAAGCTTTTCGGCGAGGTGATGCTCGAAAACCGCAAGCATCCGCTGTTCGAGTCCCTGATGCCGCACTTCGGACAGTTCATGAAGCAGTTGAAGCGGCCCACATCGGGGGCCTCTTCCGACGTGTCCTGATGGGCGCACTGCGCGGGTGCGGTCGGGACGTTTTCCTTTCTTTGCGAAACATTCCCGGAGCCGGGGGACCTAACCCTCATGTGCTTCAGAAGTTGAAAGGAAATGACATGACATCCCGCTCCACTGCAGCTTCTTCCCTTTTGGCGCTGGCGCTGATGACGGGTGCGGCCGCCCCTGTGTGGGCCGATGCACCTCAGGACACGCAAGTTCAGTCTGCGGTCGAGGCGGCCATCGCCAAGGCTGATGTCCGCAAGCCTGCCGACATTTCGGTGCGTGTGCAAGACGGTCAGGTTCGTCTGGTCGGTTTTGCCGACAACGACGCCGAGCGCTTCCGTGCCGTGGTGGCCGCACGCGAGGTGCCGGGCGTTGGCGGTGTCGAGTTCAACAGCGTGCGGCTGTGGTCCACCGGTTCGCAGCACTGGTGATGGGACGGCCGACTATCCGTTGAGCGCTTTCATCGCGGCCTCCGGATAGCGGGTCCCGGCCACGGGCACGGCGGCCAAGAGTTCGGTGATGCGCTTCCGTTCCTCAGCGCTGAGCGTCAGGCCCGCCGCCGCCGCGTTTTCATCCAGCCGCGCGACACTGCGGGTGCCCGGAATGGGCACCACGTTGGGCGCGCGGGACAACAGCCAGGCCAGCGCCATCTGCGCAGGTGTGCAGCCCCGGGCTTCGGCCAGGGCGCGCACACCGTCGGCCAGGATCAGGTTGTGGGACAGGTTTTCACCTTGAAAGCGCGGGTTGGCTCGGCGCCAGTCGGTGTCCGCCAGTTGCGCGGTGTTCCGGATCGCCCCGGTCAGAAAACCGCGTCCCAGGGGACTGTAGGGCACCAGCGTGATGCCCAGCTCGATGCACAGCGGCAGCAGCTCGACCTCCACGTCGCGGGTCCACAGCGAGTACTCGGTCTGCAGCGCGGCGATGGGGTGCACGGCCGCCGCGCGGCGGATCGTCTGCGGCGAGGCTTCCGACAGCCCAAGTTGCCGCACCTTGCCGGCTTTCACCAGCTCGGCCATGGCGCCCACGGTGTCCTCGATGGGCACGTTGCGGTCCACGCGGTGCTGGTAGTACAGGTCGATGTGGTCCACACCGAGGCGCTGCAGGCTGGCGTCGCAGGCGGCCTTCACGTAGGCGGGGCTGCCGTCGATGCGCAGCAGCGCGCCGTCGGGCGCGCGCACATTGCCGAACTTGGTGGCCAGCACGATCTCGTCGCGCCGGGCGGCCAGCACCGGGGCCAGCAGGCGCTCGTTGGCGCCCACGCCGTACATGTCGGCGGTGTCGAGGAAATTGACGCCGAGATCCAGCGCGTGGTGCAGCACGGCGGTGGACTGGGCATCGTCGGCCGGTCCGTAGAAGTCGGACATGCCCATGCAGCCCAGGCCGAGGGCGGAAATGGTCTGGCCGGTGGTGCCCAGCGGGCGGCGGGGATAAGAGGCGGGGGTCATGAAGAGGACTCCAGGTCGGGGTGAATGCGGGCTCGAAAGCAGCTCGAACGTTGACTCGAACGTTGGTTCGAGCCAGAGATCGATCCAGGGACGCAGTCAGTGTGGGCGCCCACCCACCGCCTCCGTGAGCCTGATCCTCGGCCGGGATTGCCTGATCCTGCGGACTTCGCACCCCGACGCTCACGGCTGCAGCGCAAGGTCGCACGTGCACCTCAGAATGCGGCCATGCTTTCCGTCGCCTCCCCTGCCGAATCCTCCAACGCCGTGCGCGACGAACTGGTCGCGTGGGTCCAGGCGTTTGCCCCCACCGACGGCACGCACGACACCTCGATTCCTGGTCTGCAGTTGCTGCGCCTGAGTGAGCCCGGTGCGCCACTGCCCGCGCTGTACGAACCGGGCGTGGTGCTGGTGGTGCAAGGCCGCAAGGTGGCCACGCTGGGCACGCAGCGGCTGGTGTACGACCCGCTGCACTGCCTGGTGGTGGGCGTGACCGCGCTGCCGGTGGCGCAGGTGATCGACGCCTCGCCCGAGCGCCCGTATCTGTGCGTGCGCTTGCGGGCCGAGCCTCAGCACATCGGTGAGCTGGCCAGGGCGCTGCCGCCCACAGCCACAGCCACAGCCGCAGCCACAGCCGCAGCCACCGCCACAGCTCCTGCGAGTGACGATTCAGCGCTGCGCTCAGGCTTTGGCCTGGAGCTGTCCCGCACCACGCCTGAATTGCTGGATGCGGCCCTGAGGTTGCTGCGCCTGCTGAAATCGCCCCAAGACGCAGTGGTGCTGGCCCCGCTGGTGCAGCGCGAAATCCTCTACCGCGTGCTGATCGGCGAACTCGGCCCGCGCTTGCGGGCGCTCTCTGTGGTGGACAGCCACACCCAGCGCATCGCCCGCGCCGTCGAGTGGCTCAAGCACCGCTATGCCGAACCGCTTCGGGTGGAGGATGTGGCCAGCGTGGCCGCCATGAGCCCTTCGACCTTTCACCAGCACTTCAAGCAGGTCACGTCGATGTCGCCGCTGCAGTACCAGAAGCGGCTGCGGCTGCACCATGCGCGCCAGTTGATGCTGGCGCATGGGCTGGATGTGGCAGCAGCCGGGCACCGCGTCGGTTACGAAAGTGCCTCGCAGTTCAGCCGGGAATATCGGCGGCTGTATGGGGCGCCGCCTCGGGCAGAGGTGCGGCAGGTGCATGGCTCGGCCCGGTCTGCGGCTTGAGCCAGGCGCGTCCGGTGTGAGAGGGCTGCGTTCACTGGCCTCCCAGACCCAGCTGCTTCATGAAGTCCTGGTTGTCCCAGAACAGCCATTCGTGGTCCATCGTCTTGCCTTTCCAGTGACCGATGGTGGCCATGCCGATGGCGAAACGCTTGCCGGTGGGCGCAATCGTGGTGCCGTTGGGCAGGACCATCGGCTTCGTGAAGGTGCCGGTCATCACCCCGGTCACCGAGGTCCAGGAACCCGAGCCGAAGCGGATGGGGTGGGTCTTGATCGACGTGTCCGGTGCGAACACGAACATGGCTTTCAGGTACTCGATGTGGGCGTCGATGCCGTGCGTCTCGTGGCCATCCGGCATCGTCACGACGATGTCCTTCGCATGGCTCTCGTGCAGCCGGTCCCATTTCTGGTGGCTGAAGACGTCGAAGTCGAGCGTGTCGAAGACCTTCAGCTTCTTTTCCACCTGCGGGGCCTGGCGCTCGTGCGCCGGGGCGGGGGTCTGGGGATTTTCAGCGGGTGTTTGGGCAAACGCGCCGAGAGTGAGCACGCTCAGTGCGGAAGTCAGCGCGATCGAGCGCACATGGGCCAGGGTGTGGGAGATGGAAGGACGGTTCATGAGGGATTCCGGGTGTGGGGGCGAGGCGCCGGGTGAGTGACCGGGCGATGAAGTGGACGAGCGGCGGCGTGCAGGACCGGCGGCCGAGGTGGCCGCCGAGGCCTCATGCCTTGTGGATCCAGGTCGGGGCCATCGAGGTGCCCAGGCCCGCGCCGTAGCCCAGGTAGATGTTCAGCCCTGCCAGAGGCTCCAGATAGCGGGCGTTCTTCAAGCCGCCGGCGTCGATCACGCCAAAGCCCATGCTCTGGGCCAGCTCGGTGGAGACCTGCTTGGCGCGGGCGCTGTCGCTGGCCAGCAGCACGCTGGCGCGCTGACCCTGGCCGAAGTCGGCACCCGCGGCCAGCACCTGGGCGAACAGGGTGTTGAAGCCCTTGACCACTTCTGCCTGAGGCACCACCTTGGCAATTTCCTCGGCGGCCGAGGTGCTGTGGCCCAGCGTCAGGCCCATGTAGTCGGCCGTCAGCGGGTTGGTGATGTCGATCACCACCTTGCCTTGCAGATCGCCCACGGCTTGCAGGGCCGAGGCGGCGTCGGCGTAAGCCGTGGCCAGCACGACGGCGTCCGCATCCTGCGCTGCGCCTGCCGTGTCGACGGCCCGGGCGCCGGGATGGGCCGCCGCCAGTTCTGCGGCCTTGGCGCCGTTGCGGGCGGTGACGCTCACTTCGTGACCCGCCAGGGTGAGTTGCTTGACGAAGGCCGAACCCATGTTGCCGGCGCCGATGACTGTGACTTTCATGATGACTTCCTGGATGAATGCAGCGGTGTGCTGCGGTGAAGTCACTGTAGGAGTTTCGATTCGACGGATAAACATGCGTAAAATGCATTGATAATCCCGAATTTCGGGACAATGAAGGCATGGATCGATTTCAGGAAATGCGTGCCTTTGTGGCAGTGGTGGAAGCGGGCAGCTTTGTGGGGGCGGCCGATGCGCTGGCGCTGTCGAAGACAGCCGTGTCCCGCCTCGTGGGAGATCTGGAGACTCGGCTGGACACCCGCTTGCTGCACCGCACCACCCGCAAGCTCTCGCTCACGCCAGAGGGCGAGGTGTTTCACGAGCGCAGCAAACGCTTGCTGGAGGAGGTGGAAGAGGCCGAGGCCCTGCTCACCGAGCGCTCGGGCGAGGCCATCGGCGAACTGCGGGTGAACGTGCCCGTGACGTTCGGGCTGCTGCATCTGGCGCCGCTGTGGCCGGGCTTCCTGGCGCAGCACCCCCGGGTGACGCTGGACGTCACGTTGTCCGACCGGGTGATTGATCTGGTCGAGGAAGGTTATGACCTGGCGGTGCGCATCGCCCGATTGCCGAGCTCGTCGCTGGTCAGTCGCCAGATCGCATCGACGCGCATGGTGCTGTGCGCTTCACCCGAATACCTGCGCCGCCATGGTGCACCGGGCCATCCGTCGGAGCTGGAGCACCACACGGTGATGGCCTACACGCTGCTCTCGACGGGCGAGCAGTGGGCGTTCGAGGGACCGGACGGTCCGGTCCACGTGAAGGTGCAGCCCCGCATGCGCACCAACGCCGGAGACAACTGTGCCGCAGCGGCCCTGCAGCACCTGGGCATCGTGCTGCAGCCCACGTTTCTGGTGGGCGAGCACCTGGCCTCCGGGGCACTGGTAGAGGTGTTGCCCGCGTATCCGTCGATCCGATTCGGGGTCTACGCCGTGTATCCGACCCGCAAGCACCTCACGCCCAAGGTGCGGGCGCTGATCGACCACCTCACGGCCGCATTCCGACAACCCCCGTGGCCCGCCTGAGGGCATGAAAAAGCCCGGCAGGGCGCCGGGCGGTTCGGTTTGATGGGGGCGAGCCCGTGGGCTCGCTGAATCAGACCAGTCGGCAGGCTTCGTCGAAACTCAGGCGCGGGCTGCGCGGATACAGCTTGGACACATCCCCGTGCCCCAGCGTGCAGATGAAGTTGGTGGTGACTGAGGTGCCGGCCCAGAACGCCGCGTCCACCTTCGCCGTGTCGAAGCCGCTCATCGGACCACAACCCAGGCCCAGCGCCCGAGCCGCCATGATCAGGTAGGCGCCTTGCAGGCTGGAGTTGCGCAGGGCCGTCTCCTTGATGAGGGCATCGTTGCCGGCGTACCAGGGGCGCGCGTCAACGTGTGGGAACAGTTGGGGTAGCGTGTCCGGAAACGCTAGGTCCATGCCGACGATGACCGTGACCGGTGCCTGCATCACCTTGGGCGCGTTGCCCGGTGCCATGCCTTCAGCCAGCCGGGCCTTGGCTTCGGCAGTACGCACGAACTGGAAGCGGGCGGGGCACGAGTTCACGGCCGTGGGGCCGAACTTCACCAGCTCATAGAGCTCGTGCAACTGGGCGTCGGACACCGGCTGGTCGAGGTAGCCGTTTTGCGTGCGGGCTTCGGTGAAGAGTTGGGCGATGGTCAGAGTCATCGGAAATCCTGAGGCTGTGAGATCGGGATGATCTCGATGGCCTCAGGTTACGAGGCTGAGGCCCGCTTGGGGTTCGGCCGATTTCAGGTCAGTGTTGAAAGGGATTCACCGACCGGTCACTGCCCGGCCAGCACCTTTGCCGCCCAAGGCGTGAGCTGTCCCTTGAAGGCCGACCACGGCAGCACCTTGACCTCGGGTTCGCCCACCACGTGGGGAAACAGGCTGTCCTGTGCGATGACCACCCCCAGACCCTTGGCGCTGAGCGCCCAGTGCTGCGGGTCGAGCACGTACTGGCGGATCTCGGCGGGCGTGGCCAGGGCTTCGAGATCGGCCTTTTTGAACTCCTGCATCACGTGCCGGGTGATGACGTTGGCGTGTGCCGGCGAGGCAAACACGTCGCGGGCTTGCAGCTTGCGCGATTCGGCCAGCAGGTAGTTGAGCTGGGTGGAGCCGCTCATCGGGTGGGCCGCGCCGATGCCATAGAAGTACGAACCGATGTTCAGGCTCACCAGCTCCGGTGAGGCGAACGTCAGTGTGGCGCCCGAACTCGTCTCTTCCGACGAACCCTCTGCGGGCGCCTTGGGCAGCGCGAACTCCTTGTCCATCAGCGCATTGAAGGCGCCCGCGCCCGGCACGTCGCTGATCAGGTAGAGGGGCGAGCGTTCCTGGCGCACGTACTTCTGCTTGGCGTACAGGCTGTCGTCCGGGATGGACGACTTGTCCAGCTTGTGCAGCACCACCCGGTTCACCGCCAGGAAGCGCAGGCCATTCTGTGACGACACGGCGGTGTTCAGCGCCTGGAGCCGGTTCTTGAAGGCCGTCTGCAGCGCCTCCGTCATCTCCTTGCCGGGGGCGGCGGTGCTGGCATCGTCGTTGCGCGTCTTCAGCCATTCGCGTTGAGACTGCTTGATCTTTTCGTCCCACGGCGCACCGACGCTGGCCAGCAATTGCTTGTAGGTCTGAGCGATGGTGTCGTCCTGCTTGCTCAGCGCGGGCTGTGCGCAGATCGTTTTCTCGACCAGCGTGCCGGCCTTGGCGCAGTCGAAGCTGGCGGCGAAGGAGGGCAGCGCGGCGGCGCAGAGGGCGGCGAGGGTGAGCGAGCGGAGGGTCATGGCGTGGGGTGTACTGCAGATGGGCGTCCGTGGTGGACGCACTCCCCCACGGTATCGTCCGTTCGTGCCGGTGCCTGAGGCGGGCGACACAAAAAAAGCCGAAGCATCTGCTCCGGCCTTTTGGGTGGTGAAGGTCAATGGTTGGGGCGTTTACACCACTTCGGCCTGTTCGCCGAGTTTGCCGTCGCGGTAATCGGCCATCGCCTCGTAGATCTGTTCCTTGGTGTTCATCACGAAGGGGCCGTATTGAACGATGGGTTCGTTCAGCGGCTTGCCGGCGATGAGCAGCGCCCGGCATGCCTCGCTGGCGCTGGGGTTGGTGACGACAACGCCATCGGCCTGCGGATCCTGCCGGAGCACGGCCATGCGCTGGATGGGCACGTCCTGGCCGCCCACCTGGGCCGTGCCCCGGTAGACGTAGACAAAGCCGTGGTGCCCGGCTGGCAGGGCCTGCTCGAAGCGGGCGCCCGGGGGCAGGTGCAGGTCAAGGTACAGGGGCTGGGTGCCGTCGCGGGTCACGGCGCCGGTCACGCCGTGGCTTTCACCGGCAATGACGATGGCGGTCACGCCGGCTGCGGTCTGCACGCGCGGCAGGTCGGCGGCCTTGAAGTCGCGGTACCAGGGCGTGCACATCTTGTCGGCGGCGGGCAGGTTCAGCCACAGCTGGAAGCCTTCCATCACGCCTTCTTCCTGTTCGGGCAGTTCGGAGTGGATGACGCCGCGGCCGGCGGTCATCCACTGCACGCCGC
>CAYYCN010000089.1:0-13253 GCA_964470355.1 uncultured Sphaerotilus sp. | reverse complement strand
GCCGCATCACCTACTTCCTGGACCGCCCGGACGTGATGAGCGTCTACCGCGTCACGCTGCGCGCGGACAAGAAGGCCTACCCGGTGCTGCTGTCCAACGGCAACCTGGTCGAAGGCGGCGAAACCGACAACGGCCGCCACTACGCCGTCTGGAGCGACCCGCACCCCAAGCCCGCCTACCTGTTCGCCCTGGTGGCCGGCAACCTGGTGTGCCGTGAGCAGAAGATCCGCACCCGCTCGGGCCAGGACCACCTGCTGCAGGTCTACGTGCGTGCCGGCGACCTCGACAAGACCGAGCACGCGATGAATTCGCTCATCGCCTCGGTGGCCTGGGACGAGGCCCGCTTCGGCCTGAGCCTGGATCTGGAACGCTTCATGATCGTCGCCGTCAGCGACTTCAACATGGGCGCCATGGAGAACAAGGGCCTGAACATCTTCAACACGAAGTTTGTTCTGGCCAACCCGGCCACCGCCACGGATGTGGACTTCGGCAACGTCGAGAGCGTGGTCGGCCACGAGTACTTCCACAACTGGACGGGCAACCGCATCACCTGCCGCGACTGGTTCCAGCTCTCGCTCAAGGAAGGACTGACGGTCTACCGCGACCAGGAGTTCAGCCAGGACATGGCCGGCGGCGCCTCGGCCCGCGCCGTCAAGCGCATCGAAGACGTGCGCCAGCTGCGCCAGGTGCAGTTCGTGGAAGACGCCGGCCCCATGGCCCACCCGGTGCGCCCGGACAGCTACCAAGCCATCGACAACTTCTACACCTCCACCGTCTACGAAAAGGGCGCCGAGGTGGTGCGGATGATGGCCACGCTGGTGGGCCGCGACGGCTTCCGCAAGGGCATGGACCTGTACTTTGCCCGCCACGACGGCCAAGCCGTGACCTGCGACGACTTCGCCCAGGCCATCGCCGACGCCAACCCTGGCAGCGCGCTGACCACCCGCCTGGAAGCCTTCAAGCGCTGGTACAGCCAGTCCGGCACGCCGCGCGTGAAGGTGGACACCAACTTCGACACCGAGGCCGGCACCTTCACGCTGACGCTGTCGCAATCCACACCGGCCACGCCCGGCCAGCCCGAGAAGCTGCCCTTCGTGATTCCGGTGGCCGTGGGCCTGGTCGGCCCGCAAGGCCAGGCGCTGCCGCTGCAACTGCAGGGTGAAGACAGCGCCTGCGGCATGGACCGCGTTCTGGTGCTGGAAGAAACCTCGCAGACCTACACCTTCATCGGCCTGACCGGCCTGGACGGCGCCCCGGTGCCCTCCCTGCTGCGCGGTTTCTCGGCCCCGGTGGTGCTGGACGGGGCCGCCACGGACAACCAACTGCTGAGCCTCCTGGCCTGCGACACCGACGCCTTCAACCGCTGGGAAGCGGCCCAGAAGCTGACGCTGGGCCGCATGCTCGCCGCCCTGCGCGGAGAAGGCCCCGTGGCTTTGGACGCCCCGCTGGCCCAGGCCCTGGCGGCCATCCTGGCCGATGAATCACTGGACGCCGCGTTCCGCGATCTGGTCCTGACCCTGCCCAGCGAGGCCTACATCGCCGAACGCCTGGCAGAGGCGGGAGAAGCCATCGATCCACAGCGCATCCACACCGTGCGCGAGGCCCTGCGCACCGAACTCGCCCGCACCCTGCAGGCCGAGTGGGAAGCCGCCTTCGAGGCCCACCGCGACACCGGAGGCTACACGCCCGACGCCGTCAGCGCCGGGCGCCGGGCGCTGGCCAACCAGGCGCTCGCGATGTGCGTGCTGCAGTCCACCGTCACCGGCGATGCGGTGTGGCCAGGCCGCGCCTACCAGCGCGTCAAGGACGCCACCAACATGACCGACCGCTTCGGTGCCCTGTCGGCACTGGTGCAGGCCCACCACGCGCTGGCCGCGCCGGCCCTGGAGCGCTTCCACGCCCAGTTCAAGGGTGAAGCCCTGGTCATCGACAAGTGGTTCACACTGCAGGCGCTGACCAGCGAGCACGACGGCCAGGTCTTCGCACGGGTGCAGGCCCTGGCCGACCACCCCGACTTCACGCTGCGCAACCCCAACCGCGCGCGCAGCCTGGTGATGGCCTACACGCAGAACCCGGCCGCCTTTCACCGCCCCGACGGTGCCGGCTACACCTTCTGGGCCGACAAGGTCATGGAAATCGACGGCTTCAACCCACAACTGGCCTCGCGCCTGGCGCGGGCCCTGGACCGCTGGCGTGCGCTGGCCGAACCGTACCGTTCGCTGGCCGGCGAGGCGATCGCCCGCGTCGCCGCGAAGGCCGACCTGTCCGCGGATGTGCGTGAAATCGTCACCCGAGCACTGGCTGACTGAAACAAGGGGGGTGGTTCGTTGTCCCAAGACGGCGCCCACCCGTTACGATCCGGAACACACGGATTTCCCAACTTCAAAAACTGCAGGGTCCTGAGCCGACCCCACCCACCATGAGCAAACGCATCAGCCTGACCCGCTATCTGGTCGAGCAGCAGCGCAAGCACGGCAACATCCCCGCCGAGCTGCGCCTGCTGCTGGAAGTGGTTTCCCGCGCCTGCAAACACATCGCCATCGCCGTCAACAAGGGCGCGCTGGGCGAGGTGATGGGCACGGCCTCGTCGGAAAACGTCCAGGGCGAAATCCAGAAGAAACTCGACATCATCTCCAACGAGGTGCTGATCGACGCCAACGAGTGGGGCGGCCACCTGGCGGCCATGGCGTCCGAGGAAATGGACACCATCCACGTCGTGCCCAACCGCTATCCGCAGGGCGAATACCTGCTGATGTTCGATCCGCTCGACGGCTCCAGCAACATCGATGTCAACGTCTCCATCGGCACCATCTTCTCGGTGCTCAAGAAGCCCAACGACAACCCCCACGACGTGGAGCCGGTGGTCGAAGGCGACTTCCTGCAGCCGGGCACTCAGCAGGCGGCGGCCGGTTATTGCGTCTACGGCCCCCAGTCCCTGCTGGTGCTGACCGTGGGCGACGGTGTGGTCGTGTTCACCCTCGACCGCGAGAGCGGCTCGTGGCTGCTGACGCAGGAAAACGTCCAGATCCCGACCGAGACCAAGGAATTCGCGATCAACATGTCGAACATGCGCCACTGGGCTCCGCCCGTGAAGCGCTACATCGACGAATGCCTGGCCGGCACGGAAGGCCCGCGCGGCAAGGACTTCAACATGCGCTGGGTGGCCTCGATGGTCGCCGACGTGCACCGCATCATGACCCGCGGCGGCGTCTTCATGTACCCGTGGGACCAGCGTGAGCCGGACAAGCCCGGCAAGCTGCGCCTGATGTACGAAGCCAACCCGATGGCTTTCTTGGTCGAGCAGGCGGGCGGCATGGCCACCAACGGCCGTCAGCGCATCATGGACCTCACGCCGACCAAGCTGCACGAGCGTGTGGCCGTGGTGCTGGGCTCCAAAGCCGAAGTGGAGCGCGTCACCGCCTATCACCTGGAAGACAAGTCCAGCACCTGATCGGCTCGATCACACCTGTGCACAGCCCGGCCCTGCGCCGGGTTTTTTCATGGTGCCAACCGGGACGATGGCCTTGTCTGGCATACAATCGGCATTGACGGGCCTCCCTGCATGGGAGCGCGGCCAACTGGGTCAGGTCGGGAACGAAGCAGCCCTAACCGATGTCTTTCAGTGCCAGGGTTCAGGCTCGTCACCCTACTGCCAATAAGGTCTTGATTCTTCAAGACTTTCAAAGAAATCAGTCACTTACCCCTCTTTCGTGCGTCATTCCACTGTGTCACTTTCACAGGCGAAGACGGATGACGAAGAGATGGCAAAGCTGCCGGGACTGTTTGAACGCGGTGGAGTCTTCCAGCTCCGCGTAATGATCCCCAAAGACCTCCAAGCGGCTTACGGTGGCCGCTCCAAGCTGGTCCAGTCCCTCCAGACCTCAGACCACCGAAAGGCAGTGCTCCTTGGACACTCGGTCCGCACTGATCTGCTCCTCGGGTTTGAGGACATGCGCAGGCGTCAAAGCCCCGCGCCTGTGGCCGTGGTCACTCCTGCGCTGTCCAAGCTGCTGGCAGACCGCATTCAAGCGCGACTACTGGCGGCAGACGACACCCTCAGAAGCAACCCCGAGGCGCTGGAGTTACTGCACGGGCTGGCGGTCGCCCCCTATTCAGCTCTCACGCTGCCGGTAGGCCCTCAGCCCCCCAGCTCCGCACCGCCCGCCCCTGTGGACCCTCTCGCGGGCCTCTCCGCTGAACAGTCGGCAAAGCTTGAACGGTTGAATGATGGCCTGACTCTGCACGCCTCTCAGTCGCTGGCCCGCCGGAATCTTCGCGCTGCCCTGCCTCTCGTCCAGGCGGAGGCGCACGCACTGGGAATGTCATTCGACCCGCTGGCACCGGGGGCCCGTGCGGCACTGCTTCAAGCTGTCGTGTCCATGCGTGAAGGTGCTGAAATGCTGAAGGCCAGGGACCGGGGCGAAGTGGTGGTCACACCTCAACTTCAGCCCATCCCTGCCGCGTCTGGACACAGCGCAGCGGCACCGGCAGCACTCGACCCCTCAAGCCTTCGGGAGGTCTATCGCCGCTGGAAAGCCAGCAAGGCCCGTTCAGAGGACACCAATCGAGCCTGCTTGCGTGCCCTTGAGCTATTTGAAAGCCAGCACCCCGAGGCGGCAGGGAATGTGCAGTCCATCACCCGAGCCACAGGCGACAGCTTCCGAGCATGGCTGCTTGAGAACAGCAATACATCCAAGACCGCACGGGACCGCTTCAACTGGCTCAAAACGCTGCTGAAGTACGCCTGCAGGGATCTGGAGCTGATCCAGCGCCAGCCTTGGGAAGGATTGGACCTCGCGTTCAAGACGACAAGCCCCCGCAGGCCATACACAGAAGAGGAGTTGCAGCGGCTGTTCGGCCTGCCGCTGTTCACCCGGTATGAGCTGCCTACGGCGTGGAATGCTGGGGCCGATGCAGCCTACTGGGTTCCCCTGCTGGGCCTGTTCCTCGGTGCTCGGTGCGGGGAGCTGTGTCAATTGCAGACCAACGATGTGGACACCTCGGGGTCGTTCCCTGTTCTGAAGATCCGAGATGATGGGGAGGTCCAGCAAGTGAAAACCGGAGCCAGCATCCGGGACGTTCCAATCCACCCGGAGCTGATCCGTCTGGGCTTCATGGAGTACGTGGAGAAGATCCGCCGCACCGCCCCAGAGGGCCCGTTGTGGCCCTCCCTGCCCCTGCGCAAGGGCAAGCCCTCGGGGATGTTCTCCAACTGGTTCAATGAGACTCGCCGCCTGCCGCCCGTGTCCTTCGGGCCCCACCCCGACTTCCACTGCTTCAGACACACGGTCCGAACCCAGATGACTGAAGCAGGCATCACAGAGGCCATTCAAGACCGCATCACAGGCCACACAGTCAAAGGCAGCACAGGAACGAAGGTGTACGCCCATCCGGTTCAGGCACTGCGCAGGGCGGTGGAGTCGGTTCGGTATCCATGTCTGGACCTTCCCCGCTGTTACCGCTGACCCCAGTCAGGCCCTGGCCGGTGCGCCGCTGGCGCTGTAGAACACATCAACCGAGCAGCCAAGGATTCGCACATCCACACACCCCAGCCCTTCCGCTGACTCTTCGGGGCGTTCATGGAATGCCTCAATGCGCCACCATGCAGCGCCAATCAGGGGCACTGCGATGGCCTCGGTCACGTTGTGGCGCAGGCCGACAGCCCAATGGGCAAGGGTGCGGGCGAGAGTCAGGCGGAAGAAACGCATCGGTGGTCTGGGGTTGAGCTGTTGAAGCCGCTCAGTCTGCCGATGGCTGTGCCCGTGGTCAAAATGGTCACAGAGTGTCCAGGCTTCCCGCTCACGGGACATTCCCGAGGCGGGGATAGCAAGTTCATCTCCGCTTGTTGTTTCTGCTGATGATCTGACTCTGCATCCGCTGGTAGTCTTCGGCGTACAAGGCCTCTTTCTCTGCATAGCAGGCTGCGATGTCTCCCTCCAAAGCGCGCCCAGCTTCCATGCCCGTCTCAAACTCACATTGGGCTTTGACGAAGGTGTTATATGCCTTTTCGGCAGATTGGGGGCGGCGCTTGTCGGCAGGAGAAAGGGCCGCTTCCAGTTCCTTGCGCGCACGCGTCCTCTCGTTGTAGCAATACGCACGGTCAGCACCCGTGAGCCACGATGGGGTCACACAGTCGCCGTGCTGGATCATGCAGGTTAGGCTGTGGTTTGGGTTTGGTAGATCGGTGCAGTCCAGTCTTCCGTCTTTAAACACATATGCAGAGGCATTCGTCAGGGCCCCCAACAGCAGCAGCACGGTCAATGGCTGTCCGATGTGCATTTGTAATTCTCCAGAATCATGATCAGCCGGAGGGTAACGGCGCCCCACCTATTGTTGATGCGACTTCCTACCGCGTCCCGCTACTTCATGCCCCCCGTTCGTCGGCGCCCCATGCTGCTTATGCAGATGCCTTCAGGCATCCTGTCGAGTGTCTTGCTTTACTCCAGCTCTAGCCAGCGGGAACAGGGGCAGCGGTCACAGGAACCAGGGCGTCGAAGGAGCGGATCACCAGCAGGTTGAACTTGGCGCTGATCCACATGGCATAGGCGTAGACCAGTTCCTTGACCACGTAGGTGCCGTTGTTGAACCCATCGTTCACGGTGACTAGGGGGGTGCTCATATCTGAGCAGGCCCCAATCTCGGCAATCAGTGCCTGAGTCGTGCCAAGGCGCAGGAAGTTGGCGGGCTTGTCCTTGTCGGCACCGCCAGCAGCCTTGTGCAGATCATTCAGGCTGAAGCGGCCTTGCCCATCGTCACGGATGGAAACACCGGCCACCGTGAGGGAACCAGCCCGCCCTGCTGCCCCAGCCGGTCGATGGTCGCGAAAATCATCACAACTCATTGATATTAATGAACATTCACCCACACCTGTTCACTGCACATGTTCATTTTGAACAGTAGCACTGCCAGTGCCTTCTGGTGGTCCCTGCTGTGCCCCGTGCAATGGCCCCCAAAGCTCTGCGCGTGAGCCTCTCCCGGCAGGGCTGCTCAGAAGTCCTCGGGCGGCGGGGCTTCAATCCCGAGGCGTTCGGCTTCTGTGATTAGCGCCCGCACCGCCTCCACCAATTGAAACCGCTGGTGGCTGGTGAGCTGGGGCAGGGCCCCCATTGCACCAGATGCCATGCGGATGACCTCCTCGCATTGCTCCTCGGCAAGGCTGAGCGCTGCCGTTGGTGGCTGTGCGCCGTCCTTGTTCCCTTGTTCGGTACCGCCCATCTTCCGGGCAATAGCAGGGAAGTCCGCAATCATCCAGTTGCGGATGGTGGTGTGCTTCTTGCCCACATGCGGGGCAATCTCCCGGTAGCTCAGGAGGACGCCCCTCGGTCCTTTGTGCATGCCTGCCTTGATGAAGGCGCGGAAGACCTCCCGCAGCTCTGCTGCCTTGAGTTGCAGCCCGTGGCCCATGTTGGCCCTTGCCGCCTGCCACTGCGCTTCATTGGGGGACAGCGGAGCGACCAAGGCGCAGATCATCTCGGGCTGCAACTCATCAAACCGCAGGGCTCGGGCTTTCATGCGATGCCACCCATCAACCAGGAGCAACCGCCCATCGGGAATCCGAGCCACCTTGATAGGAGGCGGTGTGCTCCCTGCCTCGGTCATGGTCTGGTAGCGCTTCACGGTTCCATCATCGAGTTGCCACCGGACCTGCCAGGGGTCGTGCTGGACCACATCCTTGAGCGGTATCCATTCCTCGGACCACGGCACTTCGACATCTGCGGGGCCGCTCTGTGGGCTTGGGATCTTGCTCATTCGATGGCCTCCAGTGCCTTGGTGAGTCGCTGGGCGTCATCCTGAGCCGCCTGCCGGTCTTCCTGTTCCTTGCGGGCCAGGATCAGCCCCGCCTGTCCAAATGCCTGCACCAGCCACCCGGCCAGCACTTCCACAGCACGGGGTGGCATGTCCCTGTACACACGCTTGGTACGCTTCTCTTCGTTGTCCCAGTACAGCCCGGCGTTCTTCTCGGTCAGGGCTCGGACCCTGCGCACCAGTTGAAAGCGGAAGGCCCTGTCATCCTTGAAAGCTCGGGGCTCATCCTCTTGCAGTAGGAACATCGCCAGGGCGGTATCGACCACTGCCCCCGGGTCCACAGCGCCAGCCAGCACATGCACCGTCTGGGCCGCTTGGTGCTCATGCTTGATGATGGTCTGTCCCGCTTCGTACTGCTGCAGGATGGCCCCTGCCGTGGCCTGTATGGCTCCCCAACGCTCTTCAAGGATCGACCACAGGGCATTGCCCTTGTTCTTGTCCCGGCGGGCCTTCACGCGCTCCCTGTGGGGCGCAATGCGGGCCACTGAGATGGCAGCTTGAAGCGGGTGGCCGTGGCGCTTGGCGGTCTTGCGGTGGCGCTCGCAGAGGATGCCGTGCCCTGCTGCGGGCTCACTGCACCGTGCGGCTGTGCATTGGTGGGTCATTCGGTGATGGTCTTTGTGTACGTGTCTTCTTCAGTCCCCACACCCCCGTGTGACAGGGCGGGAAACCATTTCAGGGGTTCTGGTGCGCTCAGTCCTTCGGGGCGTTGCCCTTGGGCTGGCTGGGCGGGCAATACCGCTTCACCGTGGCGGTGCCTATCCCGAAGTGGTCAGCGGTCATTTGAATGCTGGCGCTGTTCTCCGCCTTCCATGCTCTGACCTCCTCGGGGTTGACCTGTCGGCCACCCTTGACGCGCCCAGCGGGGCGCCCGAGGCTGCCTTTGCCGTTCTGGGTGGGTTTGCCCTGGGCCAGCAGCGCTTTGGCTGTCTCGCGCCCGGCTTCTGTTCGCTGGGCGATGCGGGCTCGCTCCAACTCGGCAACGCCTGACAGGATGTTGACCAGCAGCTTGCCCACGTCCCCAGCGACCACGCCAATTCCGTGGACATCTACGACCACGCCTTTGCTCACCAGGGCCTCGAAGGTCTGCTGTACGTCCACCGCATTGCGCCCCAGCCGGTCCAGTGCGGTCACCTTGAGGGTGTCGCCCTTGCGCAGGAAGCGGGCGCATTGCGCGAAGCCGGGGCGCTTCATGGCGTCGATGGTCCCGCTCACTCCTTCGTCCATGAAGATGGTGTCGGGGTCCGTGGTGCTGTCGATGCCGAGTAGCTGGCGCTGTGACTCGACGGTCTGATCCTTGGTGGACACACGGAGATAGAAGACGGTGGGCATGGTGGTGGCTTGCTGGAAGGTCGTGTTTGGATCAAATGTCCATGAACATTATGGACCAGGATCACATATCCATCAACAGGACAAATGATCCAGAATTTCACACCTGTTTTCTTGTGGCTCATAACGTACAAGTTCTGCACTTCGACCTTCTATGTCTCGCTCAGTGCCAACCCTAGCCACCTACTTGTCTGAGCCAGTCGACACACACATACATACACACACATACATAAGTCGTAGAATCCATCTCTCCAGAGCCGCAGTTGTTGCGGCTCCGACTAGCTTGATTGAGGTGCTGCTATGGCAGGAAAGACATGCCCGGAATGCGGAAAACTGACGTTCCACAAGACCCCAACAGGGAGAAAGTGCACAAAGTGCGGCCACGAGATGAAGGTTCCTCCCAACAATGGAAAGGGTGGGAAAGGCGTTGAATGCTCCAACTGTGGGGAACACAAAGTGCGCGATGACGGCACCAAGCCCGGTTTCAAGAAGTGCACCGGATGTGGTGCGACATATGGCCCCTCAACCAACTAAATAACGACTCGATCCGCCTAGACCGGGCGTCCCGTTGCACGCCCCTCTATATAGATAGTGAGCACGGGGCGGGACTGGCGGGTGTCCTCCTCGGTGGTCTGGGCGTAGCTTTGCGTGCGGCTGGCAGGGCTCGTGGTGTTCTGTGTGGTGCTGGCGGTCTGTGTCATTCGGTTTGCGGTGGGTCGCCTGTGTGGTCAGGTGCTTGCCTGTCCATGCGTTTAGTGAGTCTGGAGAGCGCTTGCCTTGGCAGGGATTCATTGGAAACAGGCACCCCTACGGGGGGAACCGCGCTTCTGGCTTGATCCGAGGAGGGCACGGAAAAATTTCCCGTCACATTCGGCCCCATCCGCACACCGCCTCAATCTATATAGAGAGCACCGCCACCCTCCCGGCTATGATGCGCGCCAGTGTGTCACTTTTGTGTGGAATACAGCCGAACAGAGATCCCGTAAACCATTGATTTCATTGGACACTGTAGCGGGATTGACGATGTTCAGGCTCGTCACCCTCCCCCCATCTCCCTCAGCCCGCTCTTGCAGCCGCCCCTGCTGTCCGGTCTTCGCTCAGGGCCTCTCCCTCACCTTCCGATCTGGGCCTGCTGGGCCTCAGGTGATTGCGCAGCAATCCTTTGGCGCGCTCCAGCACCTGTCGGATTTCGTCGACCGTGAGTCCGAGGGACTGGTGGTAGCGCGTCGCGATGCGCTCGAACCGCACCTGTGCCTTGGGAGGCGCCTGCTCACTGGCTTTCAGGATTTCGTTGGCACACGTGGCCACCAAGCGGATCCACCCCTGGGAGTCCTGGGGGCTGCGCACGGTGTGCCGATCCTCCAGCGGATGCATGACGTGGCGAGCCGACTCCCCCAGGCCCCAGTGCTGAGCCATGGCCGTGGCCAGTGACGGCAAATCCACACCCAGCACCGCCATCGCCGCCCCATCCTCGTCCAGCCCAGGCGTGATTTTTCCGTCGATCGGGTGCGCAAACGGCTGCATGAGCGAGCGGATCTGCACCGCTTCGGCCGGAAAGTGATACAGAACCAGCAGACGCCCCAGGTGCTGAAGCTGAGCAGCCAGCAGTGCGCTTTCCGCATCCAGCCCCCCCGGACACAACAACTCGGCCACGTGGCCCGCCAGCCAGGCCCGCTTCATGCCAGCGTGCAACGCACGTGAGCCCTCGAGGTTCAGCGGCCCCGGCCACGAACGCAGCGAAGCCGCACACCGGCGCACGCCCGCCAGTCCAATCAGCTCGACGGAGCGACGCACCGTCGTCACCGGATCCTCCAGGCTGCGGGCACCTCGCCGCACGTTCACCAGCCGCAGCAGTTCAAACGACAGGGCCGGGTCTTGGAGAATGACGTCGGACAGCGCGTCGAGGCGCCGGTTTTCCATGCGGACCAGTTGGGCCACCCGCTGGGCGATGCCCGGCAAGGCCGGCAGGTGGCCGACGCTGTCGAGCCGGTCCTTGAGCAGCACCAGGGCCCCACCCTTGTCGCTGGCGTGGACCTGCCGCCACCCGTCCAGCGCCCGCTCGAGCCCACGCGCACTGAGGTAGCGCCGCTTGGGGTGTCGATGGACCGCACGATTGACCATGGCACGCAACGCCTCGGGCACCGGGCGGGGCAAGTCCCATGGCAGGCGAACGATGTCCGTGGCCAGACGCTCGTGCGCTTTGGGCAGATCCGGTTCTTCGGCCGCCCATTGCCGACTCAGCCAATGGAACAGCAACATGCCGACGCGGGCCACCTCGCGTGCGGCGCATTCGCGCAACTCTGCCACATGCGCCACGGAGCCCGGAACGCCGGAGACGGACGCCCGGCAGCCCGCCGCCCCCCAACCCCAGGTCATCAAGCGCCCCTGGGCATCGATCGCGATGGTGTGCAGCCCCAGGTCGCCGTGCATCACCCCGGCCTCGTGGCCACAGGCCACACCTTCCAGCAATTGAAGCGCCCAACCCACGGCCTCGTCGAATGGGGGAACACGCTGCTCTGCCAGGTGATCACGCAAGGGCGTCCAGCCCGGTCGGGCTTCGCAGACCACGTACGGCTTACCGGCCAGATGAGAGGCCTCCAGCACCGGCACGATCCGGGGATGGGCCAGTCGGGCCGCCTGACGGGCATGCTCCAGCCAATCCGCCAGCCCCCGCTCATCGACAGGGGCCTGACGAGGCATCATGATCCAGACGTTTTGCCGGGTGCGGGTGTCCACCGCGTGCCAGGCCATCGTCTCGGAACTGTGGCCCAGGCTGTGGCGCAGCACGAACGGCCCGAACCGGCGGTCGACCGGTTTGGCTTGGCGGGTGTTCATGCCCTTGCTGGCGGCAAGGGGCTCTGCGGTGACGGGTGCGGACATGGCAAGACAGCGTGCAGCCCCATTGAAACCCGGCACCCTCGCCCGCATTGGACGGAACAGCCCCCCCTGGAAGCCGCAAATCCGTCTTTTCCACCCCGACCGTCCCCTGTCCAGGCCCGGCGCTCCATGGCCATCGGTCGGATCAATCGTCGCGATTGACAGGGCCGACCACCCGGTCCGGGTCTTTCTGACAGAATACACAGCCACGACGGTGACACTCAGCGTCGATTCCAGACCCTGAAACGGACCTCTTCCATGAGCAGCGATCTCATCAAGCACATCTCCGATGCCTCTTTCGATGGCGACGTCATCCAGTCCGACAAGCCCGTGCTCGTCGACTACTGGGCCGAGTGGTGTGGCCCCTGCAAGATGATTGCCCCCATCCTCGACGACGTGGCCGGCGCTTACGGCGAGCGCCTGCAGGTCGCCAAGATGAACGTGGACGAAAACCGTGAAGTGCCCGCCAAGTACGGTATCCGCGGCATCCCGACGCTCATGATCTTCAAGGGCGGTCAGCTGGCCGCCACCAAGGTCGGCGCCTTGTCCAAGGCCCAGTTGACGGCCTTCATCGACGCCAACCTATAATGTCTTCAGCCACGGCCTCCCCGGCCGTGGTCAAACTCTGCCACTGCGCCCCTTCCTGAGCGCCCGATCTGGGCCCGAATGGCGGACGCAGCGTCGGCCCCTCCCCCCGAATCCATTGAAGACACGACAGACCCACGGGTCCACGCCGTGTCCGGGCCCCACAAGCCGTGATCGATCTCCATGACCGACACCGGCTCCAGAGGCCTCGACGGAGGGTGACCGGCCCCTTTGCTCTTGCGGCTGGCACCGCCTGAGCTTGCCACCCGGGTCCCATCCCCCATGCACCTCTCCGAACTCAAAGCGCAACACATCTCGGCCCTGGTCGCGATGGCGGAAACGCTCGAAATCGAGAACAGCACGCGCATGCGCAAGCAGGAGCTGATGTTCGCGATCATGAAGAAGCGCGCCCGCCAGGGCGAGCAGATCTTCGGCGACGGCGTCCTCGAAGTGCTGCCCGACGGCTTCGGCTTCCTGCGCTCGCCCGACGCGAGCTATCTGGCCAGCACCGACGACATCTACCTGTCGCCCAGCCAGATCCGCCGCTTCAACCTGCACACCGGCGACATGGTCGAAGGCGAAGTGCGCGTGCCCAAGGACGGCGAGCGCTACTTCGCCCTGGTGAAGGTGGACCGGGTCAACGACCTGCCGCCCGA
>CAYYCN010000088.1:0-13293 GCA_964470355.1 uncultured Sphaerotilus sp. | reverse complement strand
GGGCTCACGCGTGAGGGTGAGCAGCTGCTGCAGCTTGTCGGGGGCGTTCATGTCGCGTCTCCTGGAGTGGATGGAATGCTCCGGAGGGCGGCGATCCTGGGCCGAACGGCAAACGGGTTCCACCATTTGCCGACGTCACAGGGGTCGCTGCTCTTCTTCCGCCGGTACTAACCGGTTCAAGTTCGCGGGTTTGGCTGAGCCATCTCAGCATGTCGATGCGACATGCACCCCGGAGCAGGCCCGCATTCTGGGGAGGCGTCGAAAACGTGTCAATGGTCTGGCCGGGAACACCTGCGGCCGGTGGGGCCGCTGAAAATTGATCTTGTTCAAGCCGGCAGTCGCCGCGCGACCGCTATATTGTGGGAATCCTCCGGCTTGTGAACGCGTGTTCTCCGCGGTTGTTTTCTTGAGTCCGATCTTTCGCCACCGCCTCTCCACGCGCTGGACCCTGTGGGTCGCGCTGTGGATGGCGTTCGCCCCGACGCTGTCCTACCTGTGGGGAGCCCGCGCGGGGATGGAGATGGTCGAGCTGTGCTCGTCCTTTGGTGTGCAGCAGGTCTGGGTGGATGCCCAAGCACCCGACGCCAACGGTGAGGTGCCTGAGGATCTGGCTGCGTCCGGACACTGTCCCTTCTGTCTGAACCTGCCGCAGCTGGGTGTCCTGCCGGTCGCGGATTTCCATTTTTCTGCTCGAGCCACGGCCATCGCTCCGGTGGCCTTCTGGCAGGCCGAGGCTGCACCTGCGACCTCGACCTGGCGTGCGCAGGCCCCACGCGCGCCCCCCACACCCCACGCTTGATCAAGCCACGGACTTTGAGCCTGCTTTGAAAGCGGGGGTCCGTTCCTGGATTTTTGCAGGTTCGTGCGGCCGTTGGATTCGGTGGCGCGGGCCGGGAGCGCGTGATGCATCTCGATTCCCATCCCCTGGACATCCGCGTCGAACCGACGCCGGGTGCGTCTGTTTTCAAGCGCGGCGCCGTGATCCTGCCGGCGGGGCGGCCGGGCTTGCTGGGCCGTGTGCGGCGGGGTCTGGTCAGCCTGACCGACCCGAGCTGTGACGATGGCGCCCTGGTGATTGCCTTGCCGGGCGACCTCATCGGCATCGAGTCGCTCAAGGGGGAGCCCGTGGCCCTGCAGGCCCGTGCCATCGTGGCCGCTGAAGTGGAGTGGCTGACCTTGGTGCGTGCCGATCAGTGGCGGCAACTGCTGGTCGAAGGCCTGCTGGCCCGTCAGGCCCACCAAGGCGAGCTGGCGCGTTTGCGCCGAGGCAGTGTGCCGGAGCGGGTGCGGCAGCTGCTGCTGCTGTTGAGTGGCAAGGCCTCTGGCGCAATGCGCCTGTCTGAATCCACCCCCTTGCAGTGTGAACTGCCGTCGTTGCTCGACATGGCCCTGCTGGTCGACACGTCGCCTGAGACGGTCAGCCGGGTGATGTCCGCGCTTCGCCGCAGCGGCCAACTGGCCACGCCGCGCGGGCGGCTGGCTGTGCTGACACCGGAGCTGGGACGTCAAGACTGGGCCAAGTCGGTCGGCATGACCCGCAGCCGCACGGTGGGCGCGCCGGGGTCACAGAAAGTGGCCTGAACACGCCGCACCGGGGGGGGGGGCTGTGGCCGCCCCGGACCCGGAGCCCAGGCCGGCGGCCCTCCTTCTCTTGATCTGCCCCGTGTCGTGTCAGTGCTGGTGGGTCATCGGCTTGGCACTGCCGGGGGTCATGGTCCGCACGGGGGCCTGGACTTCCAGGGTTTGCTGTTTGCCGTCCTTGTCCTGCACCGTCAGGGTGAGGGGCACGGATTCTCCGGCGGACAACGGCTTTTTCTTCAGGTCCATCAGCATGATGTGAAAACCACCGGGCTTGAGCTCAACCGCCTGGCCGGCCGGCAGGGGCAGTCCCCCGGTGACGGCGCGCATCTTCATGACACTGCCTTCCATGGCCATCTCGTGGACTTCCACCACCCCGGCCACCGGCGATTCAGCCTTCACCAGCTTGGTGTCCTGGGCGGACTCGATCCGCATGAAGGCCCCCGTGGCCGATTGCTGGACCACGGTGCCGCGCACCCAAGGCTCGCTGACCTTGACCTGGGCAAAACAGGCGCTGGAGACCCAGGCCAGTGCGACGACGGAGAGCTTGAGCGGTGTGTTCATGGGTCTGATGAAAAGTGGGATGCGACCGGATCATTCTCGCGGTTGCCCGGTGGTCCCCCGCGAGCGGGTGGGCAGGGGAGGCGAGGGGCGGATGATGGCGATCAAAAAAAAGCCCGGTGGCAGACCCACCGGGCTCAAGGTACCGTGACTTCACACACATGAGGGTACCGAGGAGACAACCAATGTCCGATGCGCGCTCAAGAACACCGGACAGCAGGTGTGAGCGGGGTTCGCAGGAAAAGTTCGGTCTGGTTCACGAAAAGTTGCATTCTGAGTCTGTGGCAAACCCGTACGGTGGAGGCGGTCGGTGCGCCGAATAATCGCCGATCCGCTCATCGAAGGTTGCTTGCATGTCGAAGAATCCCCCCGCACTGGCCGATTCCGTGGCAGCCGTGGACGACGCCATCGTGTCCAGGCGCTCTATCCGTGCTTTCCTGCCCCGCCCGGTGCCGCGCGAGACCGTGGAAGACCTTTTGAGGGTGGCTTCCCGGGCGCCCTCCGGCACCAACACGCAGCCTTGGAAGGTGACGGTGCTCACCGGTGCGGCGCTCCAGCGCCTGTCGGCACGGTTGCTGGCCATCCATGAGGATCCGGCGCAGCGGGCCGGTCTGGAAGGGGCCTATGACTACTACCCCCGTGAGTGGGTCTCGCCCTACATCGACCGGCGCCGCAAGGTGGGCTGGGATCTGTATGGCCTGCTGGGCATCGAGCGCAGCGACAAGGCCCGCATGCATGCCCAACATGGGCGCAACTACCGGTTCTTCGATGCGCCGGTCGGACTGATCTTCACGATCGACCGGGTGATGGCGCAGGGTTCGTGGCTGGACTACGGCATGTTCTTGCAGAACCTGATGGTCGCGGCCCGGGCCCGGGGGCTCGATACCTGTGCGCAGGCGGCCTTTGTTGACTTCCACCGCGCGATCGCCGAAGAGCTGGGGTTGTCCGACCAGGAGGAACTGATGTGTGGGATGTCGCTGGGCTGGGCCGATCCGTCGGCGGTCGAGAACAGCCTGGTCACGGAGCGGGCGCCGCTGGAGGCCTTCGTCCGGTTCCGGGAGTGAATGACCTGCCGTGGGCCCCATGGCGTGCCCGCAGCGAGAATGCCGGCCGGGTGGCGGAGCCGCCGGGTGTGCCTGACTGAGACCGATGAAGCCATGAGATTGTCCTTTTCCTGCGCCGCGTGGGCGCGTGTGCCGATGCTGGCGGTGATGCTGTTGCTGCCCCAGCTGGCGCGTGCCGCCGATGTCCGGGGTGCCGATCTGTCCGCCTGGTGGGCGGTGCCGTTTGCGGCTACGTTGCTGTCCATCGCGATCGGGCCCTTGCTGATGCCCCACGTCTGGCACCACCACTACGGCAAGATCGTGGCGGGCTGGGCGCTGGCGTTCCTGGTGCCGTTTGCGGTGGTGTTTGGGCCTGCCGTGGCGGTTTCGGGCTTGGTGCACGCACTTCTGGCCGAATACCTGCCGTTCATCATCTTGCTGGTCGCGCTGTTCACGGTGGCCGGTGGCATCTTCGTGAGGGGCAATTTCCGGGGCACGCCGGGATTCAATGCGGGGCTGCTGCTGCTGGGCACGGGCCTGGCCAGCCTGATGGGGACGACCGGCGCGTCGATGCTGCTCATCCGTCCGCTCATCCGCGCCAACGACAACCGCCGGCAGACGGCGCATGTCTTTGTCTTTTTCATCTTCCTGGTGAGCAATGTGGGCGGCTCGTTGACCCCGCTGGGCGATCCGCCGCTGTTCCTCGGGTTTCTCAAGGGGGTGAGCTTTTCCTGGACGGCTCAGCACATCTGGGGTGAAACCTTGTTCATGACCGCAGCGCTGCTGGCGCTTTTTGTGGTCATCGACACCTGGTATTTCCGCCGCGAGGGTCGGGGTGGGGCCGATCCGACGCCGACCGACCGGCGCCTGGGCATCGAGGGGGGCGTCAACCTGTTCCTGCTGTTGGTCATCGTGGCGCTGGTCCTGCTGAGTGGCACCTGGAAGCCGGGGATCTCCTTCGAGGTGCTGGGGACGCCTGTCGGCCTGGAGCAGGTGGTCCGTGACCTGGCCCTGATCGGCGTGACCGCGGCTTCGCTGATGCTCACGCCGACCTTGGCCCGCGCCGAGAACCAGTTCACCTGGGCCCCGATGCAAGAGGTGGCCAAGCTGTTTGCCGGCATTTTCCTGACCATCATCCCGGTGCTGGCCATGCTCAAGGCCGGGGTCGACGGTCCGTTCGCCGCCGTGGTGCGATCGGTCACGGGCGTGGACGGGCAACCGATCCCGGCCATGTACTTCTGGGCGTCGGGTGTGCTGTCCTCTTTCCTGGACAACGCCCCGACCTACCTCGTGTTCTTCAATCTGGCGGGCGGCGATCCGCAGGTGTTGATGACCACACTGGCGCCGGTGTTGGCGGCCATCTCCGCCGGGTCGGTGTTCATGGGGGCCAACAGCTATGTGGGCAACGCCCCGAACCTGATGGTCAAGGCCATCGTCGAGGAGCGGGGCGTGAAGATGCCGAGCTTCTTCGGCTACATGGCGTGGAGCGTGGCGATCCTCGTGCCGCTGTTCGGCGTGGTCACGTGGATCTTCTTCTGACGGGAGGAGATCATGACCTTGCCCTTTGAACCGGTGAATCCAGTCGAGCCCACGGCGTGTGAACCCGTGCCGGGGGCGACTCGTCCCCGGGTGCTCGTGGCCCGCCGGGTCTTTCCGGAGGTCGTGGACCGGCTCCGGGCCCACTTTGAAGTCGAGACCAACGACTTGGACGAGGCCTGGTCACAGGAAGAATTCATCCGCCGCCTGCAGGGCCGATCGGGTGTGTTCGTGACCACGGGTGAGCGCATCGACCGCGCCTTGTTGGACGCCTGTCCGACGCTTCGGGCGGTGTGCACCATGACGGTCGGGCACGATCACATCGACGTGGCGGCGTGCACGGAGCGGGGGGTGATCGTGACGAACACGCCCGATGTCCTGACCGAGTCCACTGCAGACTTCGCCTTTGCGCTGGTGCTGGCCGCCGCCCGACGGGTGACGGAGTCGGAGCATTTCCTGCGCGCCGGTCGGTGGAACCGCTGGGCGCCGGACTTTTTTGTGGGCGCGGATGTGCACGGCGCGACGCTGGGCGTGCTGGGCATGGGCCGGATCGGCCAGGCCATCGCCCGCCGCGGAGCTCTGGGCTTCGGCATGAAGGTGCTGTATCACAACCGCCGGCGCCTGGAGCCTTCGGTGGAGGGGCCGCTGGGGGCCCGGTGGGTCGATTTCGACACGTTGCTGGCCCGCTCCGACCACCTTGTGCTGGTGGTGCCGGGGTCGCCCGAGACCCGTCACCTGATCGGTGAGGCCGAGTTGGCCCGCATGAAGCCCACCGCCACGCTGGTCAACATTGCCCGGGGTGGGGTGGTGGACGACCGGGCCTTGGCGGTGGCCTTGCAGGACGGACGGTTGGCCGCCGCAGGGCTGGACGTGTTCGAGGGGGAGCCTGCCGTGGCGCCCGAACTCCTGGCCTGTTCCAACGTGGTGCTGACGCCCCACATCGCCAGCGCCAGTCTGGCCACGCGCCGGGCCATGGCCCGGCTGGCGGCCGACAACCTCGTTTCGGTGCTGACCGGTGGCGGGGCGTTGACGCCTGTGCGCTGACGTGCCGGCCGCGACTCAGCCGCTGAGCAGCTTGTGCACCAGCTCGGCCGTGGTGTTGGCGTCGTACTTGCGCATGAGGCGGGCGCGGTAGACGTCCACCGTTCGCGGGCTGATCTGCAAGCGCTTGCCAATGAGCTTGCTGGTCTGGCCTTCGATCAGCAGGGCGGCGATCTCGCGCTCGCGTGGGGTCAGCTCGGCCTTGACTTGGCGATAGGCCGACAAGTCTTCGAAGGCCCAGATGCCGCTGGCGTGGGGCTGGCTCGGGTCCAGCGCCCGACCCGATACGTGGCACCAGAACAGTTCCTGGCCGTTGAGCCCGGACAGGCGCTTCATGACCCGTTCGTCGGCGTAGCGCCCGCTTTCGTCCAGGCTGGCGACGATGCGCTGACCGGTGCGCTCGAATTCCTCGTTGCTGGGGTAGATCACCGCAAAGCTCTGGCCGATGAGCTGGTCGCGCGTGGCCCGGAACACCTGCAGGGCCTGCTGATTGCAGTCGAGGATGGTGCGGTTGCGCGAGAGCACCATGCCCACGGGGGCGAGGTCGAAGGCCGTCCGGTAGTCGTCGAGCAGGGGTAAGGCGGGAACGGGTTCGACCATGCGGGATCGCCATCGGGTGCTGTGCTTAGGCGATTCTACGTAGCAATTACCTAATGCTTTACGTAGTACGCTGTCGCTTAAGTTGTCTCAGGAGACGCGCATGAACAAGCTCTATCCCAGCGCCCAGGCTGCGCTGGACGGACTGGTCCAGGACGGCCAGCTCATCGCCGTGGGGGGCTTCGGCCTGTGCGGCATTCCGGAGGCGCTCATCGACGCGCTGCAGGCCTCGGGGGTGCGGGATCTCACCGTGGTCTCGAACAACGCGGGCATCGATGGCTTCGGCCTGGGCAAGCTGCTGAACACGCGCCAGATCCGCAAGATGATCTCCAGCTACGTGGGCGAGAACAAGGAGTTCGAGCGCCAGTACCTCAGTGGCGAGCTGGAACTGGAGTTCGCGCCGCAGGGCACGCTGGCCGAGCGGTTGCGCGCCGGTGGTTCGGGCATTCCGGCGTTCTTCACCCGCACCGGCGTGGGCACGGTGGTCGCCGACGGCAAGGAGGTCCACGAGTTCGACGGGGACGTCTACGTGATGGAGCGGGGCATCGTCTCCGACGTGTCGCTCGTGAAGGCCGAGGTGGCCGACCGCAGCGGCAACCTGCGTTTTCGCCGCACCGCACGCAACTTCAACCCCAACGTCGCGATGGCCGGCAAGGTCACGGTGGTGGAGGTGGAGCGCCTGGTCGAGAACGGCGAGATCGACCCGGACGACGTGCACCTGCCGGGCATCTTCGTGCACCGCATCGTCGTCAACGCCATGCCGGAAAAGCGCATCGAGCAGCGCACCGTGCGCCCCGCCGCACAAGGAGTCTGACCATGGCCTGGACCCGAGACGAGATGGCCGCCCGCGCGGCCCGCGAACTGTCCGACGGTTTTTACGTGAATCTGGGCATCGGCCTGCCCACGCTGGTGGCCAACCACGTGCCCGAGGGCATGGAGGTCTGGCTGCAGAGCGAAAACGGCCTGCTGGGCATTGGCCCCTTCCCGGTGGCCGGTCAGGAGGACGCCGACCTCATCAACGCCGGCAAGCAGACCGTCACGACGCTGCCCGGCAGCGCCATCTTCAGCAGCGCCGACAGCTTCGGCATGATCCGCGGCGGCAAGATCAACCTGGCCATCCTCGGGGCCATGCAGGTCAGCGAGAAGGGCGACCTGGCCAACTGGATGATCCCCGGCAAGATGGTCAAGGGCATGGGCGGGGCGATGGACCTGGTGGCCGGTGTGGGCCGGGTCATCGTGCTGATGGAGCATGTGGCCACCAAGAAGGACGGCAGCACCGACTTGAAGATCCTGCCCGAGTGCACGCTGCCGCTGACCGGCCTGGGCGTGGTCGACCGCATCGTCACCGACTTGTGCGTGCTGGACGTGACACCGGACGGACTGGCGCTGGTCGAACTGGCGCCCGGCGTGACGCGTGACGAGGTCCAGGCGCGAACGGGTGTGACGCTCTGCGCCTGAGCGGGCGGGCCGCCGGCCCTGCGGCTCAAACCTTGCCGTCGCGCAGCAGGGCCTCGATCTGGTCAAAACGGTCGAAGCCCCAGAACGGCTCGCCGTCGACGATGACGTAAGGCGAGCCGAACACCCCCTTGGCCATGGCGAGATCGGTTTCGGCGCGCAGCTGGTCCTTCACGGACTGGCTGTTCAGGCCTTCGTGCAGGGCGGTGGCGTCCAGGCCCAGTTCGGCACCGACCTGGGCGACGATGGCCGGATCGCCGATGTTGCGGTTGTCGACGAAGTAGGCCCGGAACAGCGCCTTGGCGTACGAGATGGCGAGATCGTCGCCGCGCTGGCTCTGCACCCACAGCATGGCGCGGGCGGCCGACTGCGTGGAGATCGGGAAGGCGTCGGGCAGGCGCAGCTCGATGCCGTGGAAACGGGCGGTCCGCGCGATGTCGCGCAGCGCGTAAGGCCCCTTCATCGGCAACTGGACCAGCGGGGCCGCGCCGGTCGACTTGTAGACCACCCCCAGCAGGAAGGGATGCCATTCCACATCCCGGTCGTACTTGGCGGCCAGCTCGTCGATGCAGGTGCTGGCGAAGTAGCCGTAAGGGGAGGAAAAGTCGAAGTAGAAGTCGATGGGTGAGCGCATGGGGTGTCCGGGCTGCGGGAGGTGGCTGAGGAGAGGTCGGTCGCGGTCTATAGAATTCTGCCGCATGCGTTTGAAGTTTTCCCTGCTGGCATTGACCAGTGCCGCTGTCCTGGTTTTCCTGTCAGGATGCGCGACCTCTCCCTCCACAGCTCCCGTCGTTGAATCCAAGGTCACGCCGCCCGTGGTCAAACCCGCGCCGAGGCCACCCCGGATCGCGTTGGCCCTGGGGGGCGGGGCGGCCCGCGGATTTGCCCACATCGGCGTGATCGAGGTGCTGGAAGAACAGGGCATCCGTCCGGACATCGTCGTGGGCACGTCGGCCGGCAGCGTGGTGGCGGCGCTGTACGCCAGCGGCATCGACGGCAAGGCTCTGGTGCGGCTGGCCGACGGCATGGACGAGTCCACCATCACGGACTGGTCGTTCCCGATGCGCGGCGTGATCCGGGGCGAGGCCCTGGCCCGCTACGTGCGACAGCAGACGGGTGGCAAGAACATCGAACAGATGCGCATTCCCCTGGGCATCGTCGCCACCGATCTGGCCGACGGCTCACCCATCCTGTTCCGCAAGGGCGACGCCGGGACGGCCGTGCGGGCGTCGAGCTCGGTGCCGGCGGTGTTCCAGCCCGTGAAGATCGGTACCCGGGAGTACGTCGACGGTGGTCTGGTGGCGCCGGTTCCGGTGCGCTATGCGCGCCAGATGGGCGGGGAGCTCGTGATCGCGGTCGACATCTCGTCCCCGCCCGACGGAGCCGCCACCGGCGACGCCATGAGCGTGCTGCTGCAGACGTTCTCCATCATGGGGCGCAGCATCAACAACTTCGAGCTCAAGGAGGCGGACGTGGTCTTGCGTCCGAACCTCACCGGCATCGCGAGCTCGGACTTCGCCTCGCGCAAGCGCTCCATTGCGGCAGGGCGCGAGATGACCCTGGCGATGCTGGCCGAGATTCGCCAGAAGATGGCGGCCAAGACGCGCTGAACCGCTGGCGGGCGAGCGGCAACCGGTCAGCGCTGACGGAAGGGTTCACCGGTGAGCCGCTGACCCTCCGTCAGACCCTTCTTGGCGAACCAGCCCTTGTTCATCTCCAGGGCATACCGGACCGGGGCGGTCGGGCAGTGGGATTCCTCTGTCATGGGCGCCATGTCCGTCACGGACACGATCCGACCGTCGTCGTCGAGGAAGGCGATCGACAGGGGGATGTGGGTATTTTTCATCCAGAAGCAGTGATAGGCCTTGCCGTCGAACGCAAAGAGCATCCCCGTGTTGGCGGGCAGGGCCGTCCGGTTCATCAGGCCGATCTCCCGCTGTTCGGCTGTGGAGGCCACTTCCGCCTGGATGAAGTGCATGCCGGCCTGAAGCCGCACCTGTGGCATGGCGCCGGAGTGGTGCACCTGAGCCTGTGCCGAAGCCCCCAGACACGACAGAACGAGGCCTAGAACCGCCACGGACGCGTGTTTCATAAGGGACGCCCGTGGGGATTGATGACTTGACTTGATTGATATCATGCTTGCCTACCTGCCTGATCAGAAAGAATACCGCACGATCCGAACCGGGTCGTTCGTGCTTTGTAGATTCCACACATGAGTTTGTTCTCCACGTCGTCGGTCGAGAGCTCCCGCCCTGCGTCTGCCGGGGACACGGGCAAGCCGCTCACGCCGACGCAGGTGGCGGCCATCGACGCACCGGCCCAGATGGCGGCCTACACGCAGTGGATCGAGAACGAGCAGGGGCAGGAGTTGGGGCAGTCGCGGCTGCTGCTGAGCGGCATGTACTGTGCGGCGTGTTCCGGGATCATCGAGGACGCGCTCCTGCGTGTCCCGGGGGTGTCCCAGGCCGAAGTCAGCGCGGCGGCCCAGCGCGCCGTCGTGGTGTGGGATCCGGCCCGCACGCGGGTGTCACAGCTGATCGAGGCGGTGCGGGCTGCGGGTTACGGGGCTTACCCGGACACCGGCGCGGAAGCGGTTGCGCTGGCCGCTCGCGAGTCGCGCAAGTCGCTGTGGCGGCTGTTTGTCGCGGGCTTCTGCATGATGCAGGTGATGATGTATGCCACGCCGTCGTACGTGGCGGCTTCTGGCGACATGACGCCCGACATGGCGCAGCTGCTGCGCCTGGCCAGCTGGGTCCTGAGCATTCCCGTGCTGATCTTTGCGTCCGGCCCGTTTTTCCGCGGGGCCTGGAATGCGTTGAAGGAGCGGCGCATCGGCATGGATGTCCCGGTGGCCCTGGGCATCGGCGTGACGTTCGTGGCCAGTTCGGTGGCCACGTTCAATTCGCCGGACCCCTTCGGCACCGAGGTGTATTTCGATTCCATGACCATGTTCGCGGCCTTCCTGATGGCGGCCCGCATGCTGGAGTCCCGGGCGCGGAGCCAAGCCGCTCGCTCGCTGGATGCAGTGATGCGTCGACTGCCCGACTCGGTGGAGCGTCTTCTGCCCGAGGGGGGCAGCGAACAGGTCGTGACCGGACAGTTGAAGATCGGGGACAGGATCCGGGTGCACGTGGGGCAGGCCTTTGCGGCCGACGGCCGCGTGCTGGTCGGACGCACGCAGGTGGACGAATCCATGCTGACCGGTGAGTCCATGCCGGTGGAGCGTGACGTCGGTGACGAGGTGGCGGCGGGATGCCTCAACATGGGCTCGCCGGTCGAGCTGGAAGTGTTGCGTCTGGGTGCACAGACCCGGTATCAGCGCATCGTCGCGCTCGTGGAGCGCGCGCTCACCGAGCGCCCGGCGGTTCTGCTGGCGGTCGATCGCATTGCCGGACCGTTTCTCTGGGGCGTGCTGGCCCTGGCGGCGTTGTCGTGGGGGGTGTGGATGCAGATCGACCCCTCGCGCGCCGTCTGGATCGCGGTGGCGGTGCTGGTGGTGACCTGTCCCTGTGCGCTTTCGCTGGGCGCACCGGTGGCGTTCCTGGCCGCGGCGGGGGAACTGGCCCGGCGGGGCATCCTGGTGCAGCGTCTGGACGCGCTCGAAGTCCTCACGCGGACCACCGACTGGGTGTTCGACAAGACGGGAACGCTCACCCAGGACCAGTTGATCGTGGCGTCAAGGACCGATCTTCTGCCCAGATCTGCATCCGGCTTGTTCCCTCCGGAGCTGGCGACTCAAGACTGGACGGCTGTGGCCCAGGCGATGGCGAGGCAGTCCTCCCATCCCCTGTCCAAGGCCATTGCCCGTGACCTGGACGAGACGCTGGAAGTGGCCGCAGGCTCACTGCAAGGCGTCCACGAAGTGGCGGGTTCGGGGGTGGAGGGGCAACTCGTCCGCGATGGTCGTGACTTCGGGTTGCGCTTTGGCGCGCCGAACTGGGTGGGTGATGCGGGGGCTGAGCAGGTGAGTCGGCCCGTCGTGTCCCTGGCCGTGTGCGTGGACGCGCAGTGGCACGCGGTGCTTCGTTTCGAGCTCGACGAGTGGGTTCGGGACGACGCTGCGGGTGTGGTGGCACGGTTGCGCCAACTGCCGGCTCAGGTGCACCTGTTCTCCGGTGACCGCAGCGTCAGCGTCAGCGCCATGGCCGCGCGGCTGGGCATCGACCACGTCCGGGCGCAATGTGCCCCCGACGACAAGCTCCGGGCCGTGTCCACGCTCCAGGAAAGTGGGGCCATCGTGGCGATGGTCGGGGATGGCATCAACGACGCGCCGGTCCTGGCGCGATCGGACGTGTCCATCGCGATGGGCAGCGCCGCAGCGCTGGCGCAGGCCCGGTCTGACGTCATCATCTTGTCCGATCGCCTGGGGGACCTGCTTGAATTGCAGGACATGGCCCGCCGCACTTCGGCGATCGTGCGTCAGAACCTTGTATGGGCCGTCGTGTACAACGTCGCCAGCGTGCCCTTGGCCCTCGTCGGTTGGCTTCCGCCCTGGCTTGCCGGCATCGGCATGGCATTGAGTTCACTGCTGGTGGTCCTGAATGCCCTGAGGTTGCTGCGACCTGTGTCGCGCCCGAAAACAGCACCCGTGGTCGGTGCTCGCCCCCAAACCACCTGACGGATCTCGCACATGGACATCCTCTTTTTGCTCGTTCCCGTGTCCATCGTCCTAGTCCTGATGATCATGGCGTTTTTCGCCTGGGCCCTGAAGGGGGGCCAGTTCGATGACATCGAGCGGGAAGGTTCCCGCATTCTGCAACGTGAAAACCCGAGTGTTGATGCCGATCAAGTGCGCGGCTGACCCCCTGACCAAGAATCCATTTCGCAAGGACGGAGAAGACTCCAAGGAGCAAACCAATGGCAATAACTTCACAATCGGCTCGCCCCGTTTATGACGACGGTGTGGTGCGGCTTTTCGCCGTCGCCGCTGTCGTCTGGGGTGTGGTGGGCATGCTGGTCGGGGTCATCGTGGCCTCACAACTGGCGTGGCCTGATCTCACTTTCGGTATTCCGTGGCTCAGCTACGGGCGTTTGCGACCGCTGCACACCAACGCAGTGATCTTCGCATTCGGTGGCTGTGCACTCATGGCGACAAGTCTCCATGTGGTCCAGCGGACGTGCCAGACACGTTTGTTCGCGCCTGGTTTGGCGCAGTTCGTGTTCTGGGGCTGGAATCTGGTCATTGTTCTCGCTGCACTCACGCTGCCGCTGGGCTACAACCAGAGCAAAGAATACGCTGAGCTTGAGTGGCCCATCGACATCTTGATCGCTGTCGTCTGGGTGGCCTATGCCATCGTGTACTTCGGCACGATCGGCATCCGTAAGGTCAGTCACATCTATGTGGCCAACTGGTTCTACGGCTCGTTCATCATTGCCGTGGCGCTCCTGCACATCGTCAACAGTGCGGCCATTCCAGTCACGCTGTTGAAGTCCTACTCGGCCTACGCCGGTGTTCAGGACGCCATGGTGCAGTGGTGGTACG
>CAYYCN010000087.1:0-13440 GCA_964470355.1 uncultured Sphaerotilus sp. | reverse complement strand
CGCATCCTGCGCTGGCGCGAGCTGTGCCCGGAGATCGTGATCCGCTCGACCTTCATCGCCGGTTTCCCCGGCGAGACGGAAGAGGAGTTCACCTATTTGCTGGACTTCCTGAAGGAAGCGCAGATCGACCGCGCCGGCTGCTTTGCCTACTCCCCGGTCGAGGGTGCCACGGCCAACGAACTGGCAGGCGCGTTGCCCGACGAGGTGCGCGAGGAGCGCCGTGCCCGCTTCATGGCTGTGGCCGAGCAGGTCTCGATCGAACGCCTGCAGCGCCGCGTGGGTGCGACCATGCAGGTGCTGGTGGACCACGCGCCGGCGCTGGGCCGCAAGGGTGGGGTGGGGCGCTCGTACGCCGATGCGCCCGAGATCGACGGCACCGTGCGCCTGCTGCCGCCGGTCAAGATCTCCACCCAGCTCAAGGTGGGCGAGTTCGCCCGTGCGCGCATCGTGGGGGTGGACGGTCACGATCTCGTGGCTCAGCCCATCTGAATCCTGGGGAGGCGCGCGATACTTCGCCCCATGAGCGACGCGCCTTTTTCTCCCTCGGACTCGTCCCAGGTTCCTGTCTCGGACGGGGCCGGGGTTTCCCACATGAGCACTGCGCTCATTCACCATCCGTATCGGGCGCCGACGTCGTTCGAGTCACCGGTGATGGGGATTCACAAGGGCTCCACCGTCTACTTTCCCAACGTGGCGGCGTTGCGCTCGCAGCAGTGGCTGGACAAGAGCGGCTACACCTACGGCCTGCACGGCACGCCCACGACCTTCACGCTGGAAGAGCGCCTGGCCACGCTGGAGGGTGCGAAGCATGTGTTGCTTGCACCCAGCGGCCTGTCGGCCATCACGGTGGTGAACATGGCGTTCCTGAAGGCCGGGGACGCGCTGCTGCTCCCGGACAACGTCTACGCGCCCAGCAAGGACTTCGCCCGGCACGAGATGGCGCAGTGGGGCGTGTCGCACCGCCTGTACGACCCGATGGATCCCGCCAGCCTGGCCTCGGCATTGGGTGAGGACGTCCAACTCGTTTGGCTGGAGGCCGCGGGCTCGGTGACGCTGGAGTTTCCCGATCTGCAGGCCCTGATCCGCACCGTGCGTGAACGTGCGCCTCAGGCGGTGATCGCGCTGGACAACACCTGGGGTGCAGGACTGGCCTTCGATGCGTTCGACCTGCCCGCAGAGGAGGGTGAATCCCTGGGTGTGGACGTGACGATCCATGCCTTGACCAAGTACCCGTCCGGTGGCGGCGACGTGCTGATGGGCTCGGTGGCCTGCCGCGACACGGCCCTGCACCACCGGCTGGCGATGACACACAGCCGCCTGGGCCTGGGGGTGGGGGCGAACGACGTGGAGATGGTGCTGCGCTCGTTGCCCAGTCTGCCCTTGCGGTATGCGGCGCAGGATGCTTCGGCGCGTTTGGTGGCGGAGTGGGCCCGCCGCCAAACGCCGGTGCGGCGGGTGCTGCACCCGGCCATCGCGGGGTCTCCGGGCCATGAGCACTGGGTGCGGACTTGCCGTGCCGCGGCTGGCCTCCTGAGCCTGGAAATGGATCCGAAGTACGAAGGTGCGGCCGTGGACGCCTTCGTGGATCGCTTGCAGCGGTTCAGGATCGGTTGGAGCTGGGGCGGGCCGGTCAGCTTGGCGGTGCCTTATCAGACCCGGCACATGCGCCGGCCGGGCTCGGCGTACGAAGGGGTGGTGGTTCGGTTGTGCATCGGCTTGGAGTCGGTGGAGGACCTTTGTCAGGATCTGGCCTCTGGCCTCAAGTGGCTGGAGACCCGATCCCTGCTTTGACGCAGGCCCCCGCTTTGGCGGGGGCTCGACTTCAGGTGAGGTCAGGTCGGATCTTCGGCCAGCAAGGTCATGATCTCGGTGAAACCGATCACGTCGTCGCCCACCCCCGGCAGACTGGAGTTGGCGAACACCACCACGCAGACCTTGTAGACGCCGGATGCGGTGCTGCCGTGCTCAGGCAGGGTATTGGCCGGGACGGTGATGGCGTGGCTCCAGCTCATGGTGGTGGCCAGGGCGCCGCGTGCGACCACGTCCGGGGCGGCCTTCAGCACGATCTCCGGGCCCGGGCCGATGGATTCCACGTATGCATAGACATTCCAGTCGGTCACGGCGTTCATGCGCAGCGGAACTTCTGCGCCGGTGACCTGCCAGTTGACCAGGATCTTGAACGACTCCTTCGGATTGATGGCCCGATTGTTGATGTGGTGGGGCAATGCGGGCGACTGCGTCAACCCCACGGAGGTGAACTCGCCTTTGAACAGGTTGACACCGGCGATCTCGACGCGAGGATCGAACTGTGTATTTGCCATGATGAACTCCACAAGGTTGCGTTTGGAAAGTTCCAGCTCGGAGCTGGCAGAACGAAGGTTCGCCCTGGGGACTTAGCGCGCGATGAGGGGCCGATGTGTCGGCAGGCCCTGCGGAATTAATCGTGGGGATCCGGGAGGGGAAACGGGGTGCCGGTGCCGTCGTCGCTGCGAAAGAGCCGTCCGAGCATCCAGCTCAGCAGGGCCTCGTCCACGATGCCTTTCCATTCGCTGGACTCGCCGGATTCCATGTGGTGGGCCAGGGTACGCCGCGCCTCGTGGCCCCGGTGTCCGGTGCGTTGCTGGAACTCGATGACGAAGGTGCCCAGGGTTTCCCATTCGGCACTGTCGTTGGACACGCTGCCGGCGTGGCCCGGAGAGCGTTGATCTCGGACCAGGCGGATCACGGCCGGCAGCAGCTGGAGGCCTTGAACGCCGGTCCGTGGGGTGACTGGGTTCGGCATGGCGGACGTCCCTTTCGCGTCTCGTGGGGCTTCACTGCCGGAGCGCGGTCCGCCGCAGCAGCGGTTGGCGACGTCGCCAGGCACACGGGCGGCGGTGGTTCGCTCGGGGAGCTTGTCGGTCGGCGATTAACGGACGCTGAGTCGATGCTGTGCCGGTGCTGGGTGCACACTGAAATTGGGCGGGCTCGGCTCCTTGTGTCGGATCAGGGGTCGGGTCGGTAGCTGCGGACCAGCATGTCCGTGCACTCACGCAGGCACGCGCCCAGCACCTGTTCCCGCGCGATGGCACGGCCGAGGGCGTCGTGGTGCGTGCGGGCTTCTTCCTCGCAGGTGTCGCAGGCCCGGAGCAGGGCTTCCAGGGCTGCGGCCTCTCCAGGCGGAAGCGATGGACTCAGGTCCTGGCTCTGGTGCAGCACTTCCAGCGCCTGCGCGTAACGGCCAGCTGTGGTCAGTGCTGTGAGGCGGGACAGGAGACTCGATGCGGCCCCGGCGGTCGGAGCGGAAGGTGCTGTGGGCATGGGGGCCGGGTCAGCAGGGGTCGCGCCGCTGGATCTGGCGATACAGCGCGGTGGTGGCGGGGCTGGGGATCATGTGGAGTTCCCGCGAGAGGTTTTCCGCACAGGTCTGGAACTGGCGCAAGGCCAGGTGCGGCTGCCCGCTGCGGTTGTACAGCCGCATCAGCTGCCGGTGGGCGTCCTCGTCGCAGGGGTCGATGTCCGTCACGCGCCGGCAGGCCGACAGGCTGGTTTCCAGGTCTCCGCGGGATTCGCCCAGGCGGGACATCCGGCGCAAGGTGTCGAGTGCCATTTCGCGCAGGCGGGTGCGTTCCGGCGCGATCCAGTCCTCCGTGCGATCCTCGACGAACAGGTCGCCCCGGTAGATCTGCTCGGCTTGCCGGTAGGCCGAGATGGCGGCTTCCGCGCGTTCGGCCATCTCATGTTCGCGGCCCAGCTGGATCGCCTCGACAAAGCGGTCGACGTCCACCCACAGCTCCAGGGCCGGGTTCAGTCGGTAGCGGCCATCCTCCAGCAGCACGTGGAGGCAACCGGGCTGCAGACGGGCCAGGGCTTTGCGCAGCCCGTAGATGGAGACATTGAGGTTGTTGCGCGCACTGTCGGCGTCCGCGTCAGGCCAGAACTCGCGCATCAGCACGTCCTTGGCCACCGCTTGCCGGTGATGCAACACGAGGTACTTGAAGATGGCCTTGCCCTTGCTGTGGGTCCAGGCCTCCACCGGCGTGTCGCCCTGGAACACCTGGCTGTGTCCAAAGCAGAACACCGACAGGCGCAGGTGACCGGCTTCACAAGCCTGCGTGGGCTCTGGCCCCGGGGTCTTGCCCGGTGGGTCCGATGGCCAGATCGGCTCCGCTCTCCGAACGGCGCCGATTCCGGAATCGGCTGCGGGTGCACACGGGCTGGGTGGCGTGCAGGTGCGTCCCACTTCCTGAAGCAGGTTCTGGAGCCGGGCCGACATGCTGCCTTTGCGCTCCAGCGCTCGCACCAGGGCATCCTGATGGAAGCGGATCTCGCTCACGCAGTCTTCGCAGGCGGACAGCAGATCCGAGGCGCCGGAGGTCAGGGTCCGGCTCAACGATGGCGTGGCCGACGGAAGCGTCGTCGGGTTGGCACGAAGGCTCCCTCCGTGGCCATGCGTGCCCCCTGCAGGCGTCGGACGGGGAGAGGGGCTGGGGTTCGAGAGTGCGGTACTGCTCATGCCGGACTCTCAGGGTCACAGACGCCACGCCATCCAGCAGCAATGGGCACCGACAGAACGGTCCGTGGATCCCAGAAAGAATCGCGTTGAACGGCAACGGTCATTCCGACCGGCGATTCGGTCCATCTCACGCGGCATGTCAACCTCCCGTGTGGCGCCAGTTGTCACCAACAGTATGCGATCGTGAAAAACTGCGCAATCTTCATGATCCGACAAGAAGTGACGACTTGTTACTGTTGCAGGGCAAAAACAGCCGGTCGCGCCCCCCGGAAAGCGCTTGCGCGCACTCAGTTCTCGATCTTGAGGAACAGCTCCCGATCCGGTGCAAAGTTCGCATACAGCGGCATGAGGGCTCCACCCAGCGCGCGGGCGTCCGAGCCGATCGTGCCGGCCATCACCTGGGGGGCATACAAGCCTTCCCAGTTGTGCTCGGCCATGGCCCGCTGGACGGCAGGCACCAGTGCATCGAGCAGTTCACGGCTGAAAGAGCCGTCGATGATGACGCCTTCCAGGTCCAGCAACCCCGCGGTGGAGGTGGCTGCCATGGCGATGCCCCGGGCGGTTCGGTCGCACCACGACCGGCTCAGGTCGGACCAGGGCGCACGCAGGGCCCGGTCGTCGTAAGCGGCCGACGGATCGAGGCCGGCGGCCTCGAAGTCCTGCTCCAGGTTGACCAGCGAGGCCACACCCAGGAGTTGCCGGGGGGGCGAGGCTTGTCCACTGCGCGTGGGGCTCAGCGGCAACGACCCGATCGCGCCTGCGTTGCCGTGGTGCCCCATGTGCAGGTGGCTGTGGATGACCAGTCCGCCCCCGATGAAGGTGTCCACGAAGATGTAGAGAAAGGTCGGCACGCTGCGCCCGCGCCCGGCCACCAGTTCCGCCACGCAGGCGGCCATGGTGTCTTTCACAAAGTGAACGGGCAGATCCGTGACGGTCTGCATCCGGGCCGGGATGTCCATTTCCTGCCACAGGCGGGCCTGTTGCTCGGGCATGCCCAGCAGCGTCTGCCAGCCGCCCAGGGACAACGGCGCCGCGATGCCGATGCCCTGCAGCCGGGCCGCCCGCTCGGGGCCCACTTGTTCGCGCAGGTCCTGTCGCAGCTGATGGATGTGGCGGCGGATGTCGTCGAACAGGGTCTCGGGGTGCGGCCATGGGTAGGCCACCGAGTAGCGCTGCCGGACGTGGCCAGTGAAGTCCACGAGCAGCGCGTCCATGTTGCGCCGGCCCACCTTGATGCCGACGGAGAATGCCCCGTTGGGATTCAACGCGATCGGCACGGAGGGTTGGCCCACCTTGCCTCGCACCGGAGCGAGCTTGATGACCAGGTCCTCTTCGTGGAGCCGGTCGATGATGATGGAGGCGGTCTGTGCACTGAGCTGGGTCAGGCGCGCCACATCGGCTTTGGGCACCGGGCCATGCACGCGGATGGCTTGCAGTACCACCCGTTCGTTGTACTGACGCACCCCCCCCTGATTGGAGCCGCGGGGGCGCAGGCGGGGCTGGGAGTCTGCGGCGGCGGCGTTCATGGTGCGAAGCGTTGTGGGAGGTTCAGGGGCGCAGTGCTTCGCCGATCACGCCCTTCTTGAACAGGAAATTGCCGTAGGGCTGGGGGTCGCTGGTCAGGACGATGGCAAAACTGCTGCGTACCCGATCATAGAAGGCAAACCTTTCCACTGCCTCGCAATGGTCTGACCGGGCGTGGCCCTTGTCCTGCAGCATGTCGATCACTTCGCGCTGCAGACCACTGCGAAAGCCCTCCGGCCGGCCTTCCACATGCATGTAGGCCACGGGCTTTTCCTCGGGAATGCCCAGCGGCAGCAGCGAGAGGATGGCTTCGCTGGCGCGCCGAACCGACGCGCCCGGCAGGTGGATCAGCGGGCGCTGCCCACCGCCCGGCATCTGGGCCAGGCTGGCGGCCGTGAAGTTGGCGTCCGCCACGACGATCGCGTCGCCGTGGCCCATTTCCGCCAGAACCTTGAGCAGCTCCGGCGTCAGCAGGGGGTCGATGCCTTTCAGCACAGCGCCTCCTTGGGGAGTTGGTCGGGCGTCATGGCGCCGGTCATCACGGCGACGGTGTCGCTCATGCTGATGTGCCTGGGGTCGACGATGCAGGCGCGTTTGCCCAGCCGGGCGATGTGGATGCGGTCGGCGATCTCGAAGACGTGCGGCATGTTGTGGCTGATCAGGATCACCGGCAGGCCCTTGTCGCGCACGCGGCGGATCAGTTCCAGCACCATGTTGCCCTCCTTGACGCCCAGGGCAGCCGTCGGTTCGTCCAGGATGACCACGTGCTTGGCGAAGGCGGCCGCTCGGGCCACGGCCACGCACTGGCGCTGGCCGCCCGAGAGCGTCTCCACCGCCTGCGTCATGGACCGGATGCCCACCTTGAGATCGGCCATGCGCTGCACGGCGGTTTCCAGCATCTTCTTCTTGTCGAGCATGCGCAGCACGTTGCCGGCGAAGCCTTCGCGGCGCATTTCCCGACCGAGGAAGAGGTTTTCGGCGATGGTCATGGCCGGGGCCACGGCCAGGTCCTGGTAGCAGCATTCGATGCCGGCCTGGCGGGCGTCGATGGGTGTGCGGAACTTGACGGGCTGGCCGTCCAGCAGGATCTCGCCTTCGTCGGGGATGGTGGCACCCGACAAGGCCTTGATCAGGCTGGACTTGCCGGCGCCGTTGTCGCCTATCACGGCCAGGATCTCACCGGCACGCAGTTCGAAGTCGACGCCGTCGAGGGCGGTGACCTGGCCGTAGCGCTTGACCAGGCCCTTGGCCTGCATCACCAGGCGGGGGGAAGTGGTGGCGGTCATGTCAGCGGGCTCCCTTGCGAGACAGTTGGTCCACGGTCACGGCGATGATCACGAGGATGCCGGTGATCAGCACCTGGTAGACGGACGACACGCCCATCAGCGTCAGGCCGTTGCGCAGCACGCCCACGACGATGGCACCCACCAGCGTGCCCAGGATGACGCCACGGCCGCCGAACAGGCTGGTGCCGCCCAGCACCACGGCGGTGATGGCGTCCAGGTTCTCGGTCTGGCCGGCGTTGGGGTCGCCCACTTCGGTGCGCGCCACCAGCAGCAGCGAGGCGATGCCGTAGAACACGCCGGCCAGCACGTACACGCCCAGCAGCACGCGCTCCGTCGGAATGCCCACCAGGCGGGTGGCTTCGGGGTTGTTGCCCACGGCATAGACGTGGCGGCCCGAGGCCGTTTCGCGCAGCCAGAACCAGGTCATGGCGTAGAGGATCACCATCAGCACGGTGCCGTAGCTCACGGGGGCACCAGCCACGTCGAACGTGCCGCCCAGCGCCGTCATCATCGACGGTACGCCGGAGATGGTCTGCGCGGACGAATACAGCTGGGTGATCGCGAAGGCGATGTTCATCGTGCCGAGGGTCACGATGAAGGGGGGCAGCTTGATGCGCGTGACCAGCAACCCGTTGATCAGGCCGAAGCCGGCGGTCACGGCGATGCCGCAGAGGATGGCCAGCGGCGCGGGCAGGCCCATCTCGACCGCGAACTTGGTCATCACGATGTTGCCCAGGGCCATGACCATGCCACACGACAGGTCGATGCCGGCCGTGAGGATCACCAGCGTCTGGCCGATGGCGATCACGCCCACCACCATGACCTGCTGCAGGATCAGGGCGAAGTTGGCGCCGGTGAAGAAGTTGTCGGTGGTGGCACCGAAGATCGCGCAGGCGATCACCAGCGCGATGAAGGGGCCGAGCTGGCTGATCGGCGGCAGCCTGTCCTTGAGGGCGGTCACGGCAGATACCTCAGAGAGTGAAAAAGGGCGGCGAGGCCGGATCGGCCGGGGCACCCAGGCCCCGGGCCGTCACCGTCGACGCGGAGCGCCCAGGGCGCTCCAGGACGTGGAACGGGATTACTTCTTTTCGCCCCAGCACAGATCGGTGCCGGTCTTGACGTCCTTGCTGTCCACACCGGCCACGGCCTTGGCGGCGATCAGGGTCACGCCGGTGTCGACGTAGCCGCTGGCCTTCTTGCCGCCCTTGGCGTAGTCCACGCCGGCGGCCACGCCCATGGCGGCCATCTTCAGCGGGTACTGTTGCGACGTGGCGGCGATCACGCCCTTGCCCACGTCGGCCACGCCGGCGCAGCCACCGTCCACCGAGACGATGATCACGCCCTTGTCCTTGCCGGCCTTCTTCAGCGCGTTGTAGGCGCCGGCGGCAGCGGGTTCGTTGATCGTGTAGACCACGTTGATGCCGCCGTCCTTCTGCAGGCAGTTTTCCATCGCGGTCTGGCCCTTGGCCTGGTTGCCGTCGGTGTCGGCGGCGCACACGGTTTCAGCGGTGGACGACAGTTCGTTGGACTTGGCATCAAAGGCCTTCAGGCCGAAACCGGTCATGAAGCCGTTGTGGCGCTGGGCGCCCACCGGGTGGCCGGGGAACAGGTCCAGCATGGCGATCTTGGCGGGCTTGCCACCCAGGGCCGCCTTGGCGTACTGGCCGATCAGGATGCCGGCCTTGTAGTTGTCGGTGGCGAACAGGGCGTCGGCGCCGTCGAAGGGGCTGTCCAGAGCGATCACCTGCACGCCCTTGGCCTGGGCCTTCTTGACGGCGGGGATGATGGCGTCGCCTGATGAGGTGATCAGGATGGTCTTGGCACCGGCGGTGACCATGTTCTCGATGGCGGTGATCTGGGCACCGGTGTCGCCGTCCTTCTTGCCCGAGGCGGTCATCAGCTTGGCGCCCAGCTTCTTGGCTTCGGCTTGCGCGCCTTCTTTCATCTTGACGAAGAAGGGGTTGGTTTCGGTCTTGGTGATCAGGCCGACGATGGGTTCGGCGGCGGAGGCGCTCAGGCTGGCGGCGGCCAGCGTGATGGCGGTCAGGGACAGGGCAGCGGTGCGGGTGATCGACATGATGTGCTCCTCATCAAGGTGGGGGACTGTTGTAAGCGGGTCGACGATCTGTCGGAATCGACGCAACAAAGTATGGGCAGGTGTCATTAATAAATCAATCACCGTTATTTAATGACAAACCCTAGTACCTGCTACGGTGCGGCCGACGTCACACTGGCCATCATCGGGGACCGGGTCGGTCCCCAGTTTCAGAATGGAGAAGAACATGTTCGCAGCGGTGGGCGAGGCCCTGGTGGATCTGATCGAGCACGCCGACGGGCGCTACGAGCCGTGCCTGGGGGGCTCGGTGTGCAATTTCACGCGGGCGATGGCGCTGCAGGGGCAGTCGATCCGCTACCTGAATCCCCTGTCCACCGACACCTTCGGCGAGCGGTTTGTCGCCCGCCTGAAGGCCGACGGGGTGGATCTGGGGGCGGGTGGGCGCAGCACGTGCCCGACCTCCCTGGCCGTGGTTTCGATGGGTGAAGGGGGGGTGCCGCACTACGTGTTCCACCGTGAGCATGTGGCCGATCGCGACGGCACCACCGCAGGCCTGATCGCTCGCTTGCCCGAACGGGTGGAACTGATCCACACCGGGGGGTTGGCGCTGATGCCTGCGGATTGGCCCAAGGTGCGGGGGGTGCTGGACGCGGCCCGGTCGCGGGGTGCGGTCGTGTCGGTGGATGCGAACTTGCGGCCTGTGGTGGTGGGGCGCGACACGGCCCAGATGACCGCCTACCGGCGGGCGGTGCATGCCGCCTTGGCGGAGGCCGAGATCGTCAAGCTCAGCGACGAGGATGTCTCCGCCCTGGGCTGGAACGTCGACGACCTGGGCGATGTGGCCACCGAGCTGTTGAAACTGCCGCGCATGCGCCTGATCGCCTTCACGCTCGGCGCGCAAGGGGCGGAACTGGTGACGCGGGGGGCTCGGGTGCGGCTGCCCGTGCCCGCAGGGGTGACGGTCGTTGACACGGTGGGTGCAGGCGACTGTTTCCAGGCCGGCCTGCTGGCGTGGTTGGCGCAGGCCGTACGCCTGCAGCCCGAAGCGCTGGAGCGACTCACGCCGCAGGAATTGGAGGCGGCCTTGCGTCACGCGATGATGGCCGCAGCGATCAATGTGCAGAGACAAGGATGCCAGCCACCCACCTGGGTCGAGACGTGTGAGGCGGTGACGCGCTCACGCGCTTGATGCCGATCGCGCGCAAGACCTCCCGCGCGATGGGTCAGTCCTTGCCGGGGGCCGACACCTTGTGTCGCATCAGCCGTCCTTGCTCGCGCTGCCACTCGCGGTCCTTGATGGTGTGGCGCTTGTCGTGCTCGGCCTTGCCCTTGGCCAGCGCGATCTCGGCTTTCACACGGCCGCCCTTGTAGTGCAGGTCCACGGGCACCAGGGTGTAGCCCTTTTGCTCGACCTTGCCGATCAGGCGGCGGATCTCGGCCTTGTGCATCAACAGCTTCTTGGTGCGGTCGGCCTCGGGGCGCACGTGCGTGGAGGCACTGCGCAGGGCGTTGATGCGACAACCGATCAGGTACAGCTCGCCGTCCTTGATGACCACGTAACCGTCCGTCAGCTGGACCTGCCCCTCGCGGATGGCCTTGATCTCCCAGCCCTGGAGCACGACACCGGCTTCGAACTTTTCTTCGAGGTGGTAGTTGAATCTGGCTTTCTTGTTTTCTGCAATGCTCATGGCGCGGCTGCGGCCTCCATACAATCGCCCCATTGTATGAAGCACGTGAAGAAGTCCGTCTTGTTGTGGTACTCCCCCAGGGAAATGTATGACCTGGTGGTGGATGTCGCGTCCTATCCGAAGTTCCTGCCCTGGTGCCAGCGTGCCGAGGTGCTTTCGGAGGACGGTTCGTCCAATACCGCTCGCCTGCACCTGTCCTACGCCGGGGTGAAACACGCCTTCACCACCCGCAACCAGCACGTGCTGGGCGAGAGCCTCACGATGTCGCTGGTGGACGGGCCGTTTTCCCTGCTCGATGGGGCGTGGCGTTTCATGGCCCTGGGCCATCCCGCAGGAGTTCCGGAGGACAGTGCGCCGAAGGCCTGCAAGATCGAGTTTGACCTGCGTTATGCCTTTTCCAGTCGTCCGCTGGAGATGGTGGTGAGCCCGGTGTTCGATCGCATCGCCAACACGTTCGTGGATGCTTTTGTGGTGCGTGCCGAGCAGGTGTATGGCCCCCGCTGAGGTGGGCGTTCCCGCGGGGGAGACCGGGGCGCAGGGGGGCTCCGTCGAGCTGGTCTGGAGTCCGTCGCCCCGTCGGGTGGAGCGCCGCGCGGTGACGATCGACGGAGCGGTCACCGCTCGCCGGGTGCTGGAAGCGCTGCAGTCCGATCCGATGGTGGCCGCGCTGGGGGTCTCGCAATGGCAGCCCGGCTGCTGGGGGCGTCGCACGGGTTGGGACGACGAGTTGCCGCCCGATGCCCGTGTGGAGCTCTACCGCGCGCTCACCGTCGATCCCAAGGAGGCCCGCCGACAGCGTTTTCAGGCCCAGGGGCCGGTCGGGCGTTTCAGGCGCCGGACGCTCGAGCGCTGACGGTCCGGTTGGTCCTCAGCGGCAGTCGCTGGTGACGGCGCGCTGTGCCGCCGACGCTTCTTGCGCGCGCTGGGTCTCGGAGAGATATTCCCGTTCGCCCTTGTCGTTGACACGGGCGATGCGCATGCCCGATTCCAATGTGCGAAGGTTCTGGCGGGCCCGGGTGCAGTTGTCGGCCCGCTGGCGAGCCTGCTCGGCTTCCTGCTTCTGACGTTCCGCGTCGGCCTTGGCCTGGGCTTCTTTCTCCCGAGCCGCCCGCGCAGGATCTGCGGCACCGGGGGTGCTGGCGCCCGCCGAGGGGGCCGAGGCCGCGGGAGCGGCTCGGGCGGGCTTGGGGGGCGTCTGGTCCGGTGTGCGCAGGGGCTGAATCACGACAGCGGTGGTGGGTGACAGGTCGGCCCCGGCGGGTTTTTGCAGTACCTGGCCCGGCGAGATGTCGGCCGGCGGCGGGCGGTCGCTGTACTGGACACGACCGTTGGCGTCCTTCCACTTCCATTGCGCCGAGGCCGGGGCCGCAGCCAGTCCGAGCGCAACGGCCAACGTCAGGGCCAGGCCGTTGGCCAGCGGGTGAAGGCACTGCGTGCGGGACGGCTTTTCAGTCAAGGCGGCGGTCATGAGGGCAGTGTATCGCCGGCCTCCGTATAATTGTCTTTTGCGTCTGGAGCCTGACCCATGCGCCTTCTTGGCAAAGCACTGACCTTCGACGATGTGTTGTTGGTCCCCGCGTTCTCCCAGGTGTTGCCTCGCGACACGTCCCTTGCGACCCAGTTGTCGCGCAACATCACGCTGAACCTGCCTCTGGTTTCCGCGGCCATGGACACGGTCACCGAAGCCCGTCTGGCGATCGCGATCGCCCAGGAAGGTGGCATCGGCATCGTCCACAAGAACCTCACACCCAAGCAGCAGGCTGCGGAAGTGGCGCGCGTCAAGCGCTACGAGTCCGGTCTGCTCAAGGATCCGATCACCATCGCCCCGGGCGCCCGCGTCCGCGACGTGATCGAGCTCTCGCGAGCCCATGGCATCTCCGGTTTCCCGGTGGTGGACAACGGCCGCGTGGTGGGCATCGTCACGGGGCGCGACCTGCGTTTCGAGACCCGCCTGGACGCGCCGGTCAGCGAAATCATGACCCCGCGTGCGCGCCTGATCACCGTCAAGGAAGGCGCCTCGCTGGCCGACGCCAAGGCGCTGATGCACCAGCACAAGCTGGAGCGTGTGCTGGTCCTGAACGATGCCGACCAGCTGCGCGGCCTGTTCACCGTCAAGGACATCACCAAGCAGACCAGCTTCCCCAACGCGGCGCGTGACGCCCAGGGCAAGCTGCGCGTCGGTGCCGCCGTCGGTGTGGGCGACGGCACGGAAGAGCGCGTCGAGCTGCTGGTGGCTGCAGGCGTGGACGCTCTGGTCGTCGACACCGCCCACGGTCACAGCCACGGCGTGATCGAGCGCGTGCGCTGGGTCAAGAAGAACTTCCCGCAGGTGGATGTCATCGGCGGCAACATCGCCACCGGCGCGGCGGCGCTGGCGCTGGTGGAAGCCGG
>CAYYCN010000086.1:0-13604 GCA_964470355.1 uncultured Sphaerotilus sp. | reverse complement strand
AAACCCAAGAATGTTCAATGCCATCAAGGGGCTCTGGTGTTTTGCAGGGCCGACTCAGTACGCCATGCCACATCTCCGGTTCGAACGATGCTTCATAGATCTGGGCGACGAGGGCGTCGTAGGTCTCGCTGTTCATGAGGCCATCCAGGATGCGGGTCCGACAACAGGCCGCTGCGTGCTATCGAATGTGGATGCGCGGTTGATCGTGCCGATGAATGGTGGGGGCCTTCTGGACCCGATGAGCGGGAATCGCCAGCACGATGCGCAGGAGTTCTGCCTGGTTGTGCGTCCCGGTTTTGTCCAGCGCGGCCCTCAGCTGCGTCTTGGCCGTGGTGATCTTGATGCCGGACTGCTCGCAGTAGCCGGTCAGCGATTCGCTGTGCGCAATGGCGCGCGCCAACCGGGCTTCGGCCGGCGTCAAACCGAAAACCTGCATCAACTGCTCCACCGTGGCCACCCTGCGGTGCGTCAAAGGTGCCACGAGACAGTGGAACAGTGCAGGCGTGAACCCGGGCACGCCCAGCCGAGGGGGCACGCGCGAGAAGGTCACGCAGTGCTTCCCGTCTTCTGCGGAGTGGCGGCCCTCTGACGCCCCGATGAGCAGCGATTGCGGCTGGCCGGTGGCGATGCAGCGTTCCAGAGCCTGCGACAGCGTTCTCGAATCGGTGGGCGTCGCCCCCGTCAGCGTCTGCTGTTGTGTTCGCACAGGCCGTTCTTTGGCCAACATGGCTTCGGCCTGCAAGTTGGCGTGCCGAACACGTCCTTGGGCATCCAGCACCATCACCGCGCACGGCAGGTGATTCAGGGCCGCGCAGTTGCCTTGGGCTTGCTCGCGCAGGCGGAGCAGCCGGTCCGTGTGGGCCAGTGATTTCTGCACATGCCACATGAGCCGTTGAAGCAGCGCGTGCTCTTCAGGCGTGAAGGTCCCCCGTTCGGGGCCTCTCATGATGGCGGTCGTGTAGTCGTGGCGGTCGGTGCGGAGCACCGTGGATCCGGCGGTCCAGCGCAGCCCTTCCGGCCGCATGAAGTCCTGGAAGAACTCATGGCGATCCGCAGTGCGGGCATCAAAATGATCCTGGCACAGCAGGACTTGTCCGACAGGCGAGCGGCGCATCAACGCGGTGCGCGGGTCGATCAGGCCGAAATGCTCCGTGTACAGACGATCCGCCCGGGCGCTGACCCTTTCACCCCCGAAGGCAAAAGCGTCCACGTGCTCGCCATGTCGGACCATGGCCCAAGCGTCGGCGCCGATCATGGTCCCGATCTGTCGCAGCACATCGTTCCAGCGCTCGGGTTCGTGCGAGGCATCGTAGATGCTGGACACCAGGGGATCGTAGGCATCCATGTCCATGGGTCTCCTCCCTTGCCGTCTGGGTGACGCAGGTGTGCCGATGAGGCTTCTGGAGACATCATGAACTTTTGTTTCGCACCCCGCGAATAGGTGAAAACATGACCCACGTCGTGGGTGGGGCGCTTTGACCTCGCCCCGGAAGGGGGCTCAACGCCGCTTGAACGGCTTCACATTGCTCCCCGCACCCGTCGTGCCGTTGCGTGCCACCTCCTCCGCCTGCAGCGATTCCGCTTGCTTGCGACGTTCCTGACCCACAAAGGGCAAGGATTGGAGGCGCCGCTCTTCGGTCTCGACCAGGCTGAGGTGCCCGTCCGCAGCGCTTCGGGCCATTTGGGCTTGCTCGCGCTGGCGGTGGATGGCGTCGACGGACCAGCGCAGGGCCCGGTGCAGGGCGGCCATGGTGACTGCCATGACGGTCAGGTTCACGGCAAGGGTGGGCAAGAGCTGGTTCACGGTCGGGTCTCCCGGTTGAGTGTCTGGCCGGAAATATCGGCGCCGATGCGTGCGCCTTGAGTTTTTCAGATGCACGCGCCTCGTCTGCGGATCCACCAGGAGAAGATGGGGGCCAGCGGAGGGGTCATGACCGGCAGGGATCGTCTCGCGTCACATCGGGTGCGATGAACACCAGGTCGTAGGGCAGGGGGTCTGTTCTGCCGGAAGCAGCCAGGTCGCGGGTTTCCAGCAGCCCGACGCTGAGGACCTTCACTTCGGGCGCGAGGGCCCGCAGCAGCACCGGAACGCCGTAGTCGAGGCGGACATGGCCGTTGCCGGCGAGCAGGACGATCGGGCGGTCCGGATGCTGGCGGTGCCGTTCCAGCAGGTGGTGCGCCATGGCCGCATCGCGCACCCGCTGGGCGGCACGCATGGCGGTCAGGCGCGGGCTCTGAAGGTGGCCGCAGTGGCTGTCCACGAGGTCCGCGTCCAGCCGGGACTCGGCTTCGCGGGACAGCGGGGCCGCCGTCAGCAGGGTTTGCAGGCGGGCCGGTGCGGCACCGATTCCCTCTCGGCCGACGGCGCGCACGAGGTCGCGGGGTAGGTTGCCGGCTTCCACGGGCAGGTCCCGTTCGGCCAGGGCACGGAACAGGGGACGGTGTATCGGCCATTGCCAGGCCCGCGCGTCCAGACCTGCGGCTTGCAGGTCGGCCAGAAGGCGGGCGTCCGCGGTGTCCACCGATGTGGGGGCGTCGGGCCGGCTCCACTGCACCCGGGTGGCGGGATCGAGCGGCCCTTCGAGGTGCTCGGCCACGATCCAGGGGCCTCGTGCCGTTTCGCGGGAATGGGCCAGTCGTGAGATCACCCGGGCGCGCCAGGCGTGGTGCAGCGGATGGTCGTGGTACTCGCCCAGCAGCAGCACGTCGGCGGTGGCGAGGCGGGACTGCCACTGGGCCTCGTCGAGGGGGCGCCCGGTGGCCGTGTCGAGGCATGGGCCGGGCGTGTCGGGGAGGGCCGTTCCGGCATGCGGCGGTGTGTGGCATCCCGCCAGCCAGGGCAGGGCCCCGGTCAGGCCGGCGGTGATGAGGAGTTGGCGTCGGAGGCGCTCGGTCATCGGGGGCTCCGGAGCTGGCGGGCGGCTCAGGTGGGAGAGGGACTGCCGGGGTGGAACAGGGCCGCCACCGCCGTGGGGTTGGAGGGGAAGTACAGGTGCAGGAACGAGGCGTGCAGGCGGCCTTGACGGTAGATGCCTTCCGGTCGGCCGTTGTGGCGCTGGGCCAGCGTGTGCGTCACAGGTTCCACGGTCGGCGTGAACTGGCCGTGATGGAAGGTGTGTCCCCGCACGGTGCCTTCGGGCAGGGGCGCCGCGTGCAGGCCCAGGTTCACCAGTCGCCGGGTCATGGTGGCCGCTCCGGGCAGCAGGCCCCACAGAGTCGCGGTCTGCCCCTCGGCATCGGTGAGGGTGTCGGCCAGCGCCAGCATGCCGCCGCATTCGGCGACGATGGGGCGGTCGGCGGCGTGGAAGGCGCGCACCGAATCACGGGTGGTGTGGTGGCGTTCCAGCGTCTTGTGGTGCAGTTCGGGGTAACCACCGGGCAGGTACAGGGCGTTGGCGTCGGCCGGCACGGGTTCGTCGGCCAGCGGCGAGAAGGGGCGGATCTGGGCGCCGAGTCGTTCCAGCAGGTCGAGGTTGGCCGGGTAGACGAAGGCAAAAGCGGCGTCTTGCGCCACGGCGATGGCCACGCCGTCGAGCGGGCGACCTTCGGGCAGGGCTTCCGGCGTGGTGTCGTCGTCTGTGGCGTCGTGAGGGGGGGGCGCAAACGTCACCTGCGGTGGCAGGGGCAGGCCCAGGGTGAGCAGGCGGTCGGCGGCACGGTCCAGCCGGAGGTCGAGATCGGCGAGTTCGTCCGCCTGCACGAGGCCCAGGTGGCGCGACGGCAGGGCGATGTCCTCGTCGCGGGGCAGCGCGCCGAACCAGGTCATGCCTTCGGGCAGGCTTTCCTGCAGCATCTGCGAGTGGCTGGCGCTGCCCACGCGGTTGGCGAGCACACCGGCGAACGGCAGGTCTGGGCGGTAGCTGCGCAGGCCCAGGGCCAGGGCGCCAAAGGTCTGGGCCATCGAGGCGGCTTCCATCACGACCATCACCGGCAAGCCAAAACGGGTGGCCAGGTCGGCGCTGGACGGATGGCCGTCGTACAGGCCCATGACGCCTTCGACGAGCACGATGTCGTGACTGCGCGCGGCTTCCCACAGCAACCGGCGGCAATGGGCTTCGCCACCCATCCACAGGTCCAGTTGCCAGCACGGGGCACCGCTGGCCCGGGCGTGGACCATGGGGTCGAGAAAGTCCGGGCCGGTCTTGAACACGCGCACTTTCAGGCCTTGCCTCGTCCAGGCCCGGGCCAGGGCCGCGGTGACGGTGGTTTTGCCTTGTCCGGAGGCGGGGGCGCTGACGAACAGGGCGCGGCAGGAGGCAGGATTCAAGGTGTCGGGCACGGCGGGCGGGGGCGAGGGGAAGCGGGTGGTCCCAGGGGCTGGCCGCGCGCGCGATTCGCGGCGATGACCGTTTCCCGAGGGCAATCGAGCGGCAATTTTGCGTGATTGCCGCTCCCGGACCCCAATTGCGGGGGGAAAGCCCGTCTGTTTCTGGATCGGGTGCGTACCGTGCACCAGCATGATGCGCTCGCAGTTCCGATTCCGTTCGATCCACACTGGCACCCAGGGCATCTTCATGAGAGAAAACCACCCGGTCACGCAGCAGGAGTTTGAGTACCCGGCCGACGCCACGTTGATGTCCACCACCGACGCGAGCAGCCGCATCACCTACGCCAACGACGCGTTCATGGCCGTCAGCGGCTACGAGCGCGGCGAGGTGATGGGTCAGCCGCACAACGTGGTGCGCCACCCGGACATGCCCGCCGAGGCCTTCGCCGACATGTGGTCGACGCTGAAGCTGGGCAAGTCGTGGACCGGCCTGGTGAAGAATCGCCGCAAGAACGGGGATCACTACTGGGTTCGGGCCAATGCCACGCCGGTGATGCGCGGCGGCCGCTTGAGCGGCTACATGTCGGTGCGCACACGTCCGGCCCGCCACGAGATCGAAGGGGCCGAACGGCTCTACCGGGCGGTGCGCGAAGGGCGGGCCCGCTCCGTGGCGTTCCACCAGGGGCTGGTGGTGCGCACGGGTTGGCAGGCGTGGCGTTCCGTGGTGCAGAAGATGTCGTTGCGTGCGCGGCTCCTGACGCCCCTGGTGGGTTGGGGCGCCGTTTCGGTGGCAGGGGCCGCGGCGGGCGGGTGGTCGGGGGCTCCGCTGGCGGGTCTTGCGGCCTCCACGGGCGTGGGCCTGGCGGGACTGGCGTGGTGGATGGAGCGGCAGGTGGTTGCGCCCATGAGGCTGGTGGAGCGGCAGGCGCTGGCGGTGGCGGCGGGCCAGCCAGGTGTCCACGTCCAGATGGACCGGGTCGACTCGGTGGGCATGGTCATGCGGGCGGTCAACCAGGCGGGGCTGAACCTGAGTTCACTGGTGTCGGACGTCGGCGGCCAGGCCGGTGGGGTGAGCAGCGCCAGTGGCCAGATCGCCCAGGGCAACCTGGACCTCAGCCAGCGCACTGAAAACACCTCGTCCCGGCTGCAGCAGACCGCCTCGGCCATGGAGCAGATCACGGCCACCGGACAGAACAACGCCGAGTCCATCGCTTCGGCAGCCGGCCTGATGGCGCAAGCCAGTGAGGCCGCCGAGCGGGGCGGGCAGGTCGTGGGCCAGGTGGTGAACACCATGCAGGCCATCACGCAATCCAGTCACCGCATCGCCGACATCCTGGGTGTGATCGACGGCATTGCATTCCAGACCAACATCCTGGCGCTCAACGCGGCCGTCGAAGCCGCCCGGGCCGGTGAGCAGGGACGGGGCTTTGCCGTGGTGGCCGGCGAGGTGCGCAATCTGGCACAGCGCTGCGCCAATGCCGCCCGGGAGATCAAGGGTCTGATCGGGGACAGTGTCGGGTGCGTGGCGGCCGGTGAGCAACTTGTCCACGAGGCGAGCCAGGCCATGACCGGTCTTGTGGCGCAGGTGGACAGCGTGTCCCGCCTGATCGCCGAGATTCGGTTGGCGGCCTCCGAGCAGGCCATGGGGGTGGGGCAGATGAACGATGCGGTGTCCGACCTGGACCGCATGACGCAGCAGAATGCCGCGCTGGTGGAAGAGTCGGCCGCCGCTGCGGCGGCCCTCCGGGGGCAGGCCAGCCGGTTGGAAGAGGCGGTGCGGGTGTTCGCCTGACGGCGGCCACCGGCAGCCCCGCCAGGGTCTGCTCGCGGGGCCGGCCAGGGGCGTCCGTCAGGCGGGTCCAGGTTTCCAGCGTCGCAGCAGCAGTGCGTTGCTCACCACGCTGACGCTTGAAAAAGCCATGGCCGCTCCGGCGATGACCGGATTCAGCAGCCCGAAGGCGGCCAACGGGATGCCGATCACGTTGTAGGCAAAGGCCCAGAACAGGTTTTGACGGATTTTGGCGTAGGTGCGGCGCGAGATGTCGAGTGCGTCGGCCACGCGCTGGGGATCGCCCTGCATCAACGTGATGCCGGCGGTTTCCATCGCCACGTCGGTGCCGCTGGCCATCGCGATGCCCACGTCGGCCGCGGCCAGGGCCGGGGCGTCGTTGATGCCATCTCCGACCATCGCGACGATCCGGCCGCCTTCGCGTAGGCGGTTCACTTCCCGGGCCTTGTCGGCGGGCAGGACCTGGGCACGGACCTCGCTCAGCCCGAGTGTGGCCGCCACGGCCTGTGCCGCACCGGGGTTGTCGCCGGTCAGCATCACGGTGCGCAGGCCGAGGGCATTCAGTCGCTGGAGGGCCGGCACCGCACCGGGCTTGAGCGCATCGCCAAACGCCAGGAGGCCGAGCACCTCAGGGTTTGCGGGAGCTGCTTCGGCTGTCTGGAGCGGCTTGGCCGCGATCAGCCACGACACGGTGTGTCCCTGGCGCTCCAGTTCTTTGGCGACCGCAGACAGCTCGCCCGCCGAGGCGCCCGATTCCTCCCTCAGGCGCGGACTGCCCAGCTGCATCTGCACCGGGGCTCCGTTCACCTGCAGCGTGGCCTGCACGCCGCGGCCGGGCAGGGTGCGGGCGTCGGCGGTGGGCGGCAGATCCAGGCCGGCGGCCGAGGCCCGTTCCAGCACCGCCTGGGCCAGTGGGTGATCGCTGCTGCGTTGCAGGGCGGCGGCCCAGGCCAGCACTTGCGGTTCGGTCCAGCCAGGGGTCGCACGCAGATGGGCCAGGGTGGGCTTGCCCTGGGTCAGGGTGCCCGTCTTGTCGAACACCACCGTGCGGGTGGCGTGGGCCAGTTCGAGGGCCTGGGCGTCCTTGATCAGGATGCCGTGGCGGGCCGCCGCGCCCGTGCCCACCATGATGGCTGTGGGTGTGGCCAGCCCGAGTGCGCAGGGGCAGGCGATGACCAGCACGGCCACCGCATTGACGATGGCGGTTTCCCATCCGGCGTGGCCCAGCGTCAGCCAGCCCACGAGCGTCAGGGCCGCGATGCCCAGCACCACCGGCACGAACACCGCCGCCACCTGGTCCACCAGCCGCTGGATGGGGGCCTTGGCGGCCTGTGCGGATTCGACCAGGCGGATGATGCGCGCCAGCGTGGTTTCGGTGCCCACTGCGGTCGTGCGCACGCTCAGCAGGGCCTCACCGTTGATGGCGCCACCGGTGACGCGGTCTCCCACCTCCTTGGCAACGGGGCGGCTCTCGCCGGTGATGAGCGACTCGTCGACGTGGCTGCGTCCGGCCAGCACCTCGCCGTCCACGGGGATGCGTTCACCGGAGCGCACCAGCACGGTGTCGCCCGTGCGGACCTGATCAATGGACACCTCGGTCTCGACACCTTCGCGCAGCACCCGCGCCACGGCCGGGCGCAGGGCCTGCAGGGCACGGATGGCGTTGGCGGTCTGGCGCTTGGCGCGCAGCTCCAGCCACTTGCCCAGCAGGACGAGGGTGATGACCGAGGCGCTGGCCTCGAAGTACAGGTGAGGTTCTGCGGCCACATGCCCCGCATGGGCGGGGCCGCCGCCCGTCGGGAGCGCGAACCCCGACGTCAGCAGCAGGTAGACCGACAGCCCGTAGGCCGCGGACGTGCCCAGGGCCACCAGCGTGTCCATGTTGCCGCCCCCCCCACTGGCCACGGCCTTCCAGCCTGCGCGGTAGAAGCGGGCGCCCAGCACCAGCTGAACCACGGTGGCGAGGATCCACTGCAGGCCGCCCGGCGGCATCGCGTGCACCCCGAACGGCGCCAGCAGCATGGGGGCCACCATCGGCAGGGTCAGCGCGGCCGACAGGGCCACCGGGGCCCACGTGGGCTCTCCCTTGCCGGTCAGGGCGGCGCGCCACCACGTGAAGAAGGCTTGGCTCGGGGTGCTGCGGCCCGGATGCGTGTTCTGGGCGGTCTGTCCGTCCGGCGAGCCGGAGGCGACTGGGCTTGAAGCGTGGGCGTTGGGGCGGCTGTCCGGTGCGGGTTCGGGCACTTCGAAGCCGGCCTTCTCGATGGCGGCTTTCATGGCCGCGCGGGAGACCGTGCCCAGGGCCTGCACCGTGGCCTGTTCGGTGGCCAGGTTCACCGAGGCTTCGAGCACACCCGGCACCTTGCCCAGTGCACGCTCGACCCGGCGCACACAACTGGCGCAGGTCATGCCCTCAATGGGCAGGTCCACCCGCTGTGTCGGCACCTCGAAGCCGGCTTTGTGCACCGCCTGGATCAGCGCCTGGGGGTCGAGCTGGGCCTCTCCTTGCACCGTGGCCTGTTCGGTGGCGAGGTTGACGCTGGCCGTCTGCACGCCTGGAACGGCCGAGAGCTGCTTTTCCACACGCCGCACACAGGACGCGCAGGTCATGCCTTCGATGTCCAGCACCCAGCGGCGGCCGGTGGACGTCGGGTCGGGCGGGGTGGTAGCGCCGATCGTGGAGGGGAGGGGAGACATCGGCGTGTTCATGAGGCGGTGGGCGGTTCTGGAGAGGCGGGGGCGTCCGAGCGGTCGGAGCGGGGGGGCGTGCCAGACGCCCGCGGCAGGATCAGGATGGCCCGGAAGTCGTTGACGTTGGTGAGCGTGGGCCCGGTGGTCACCGCATCGCCCAGCGCGCCAAAGAACCCGTGGCCGTTGTGGCACTCCAGGTCCCGCAGGGGCTGGCGGCCCATCTTCCAGGCGCGTTGCAGGGTGTCGGGGTACAGCAGGGCGCCAGCCACGGGGGCCACGCCGTCGATGCCGTCGGTGTCGGCGGCCAGGGCCCACACGCCGGGCTCCCCTTGCAGGGCCAGCCCCATCGACAACAGGAATTCAACGTTGCGCCCACCGGAACCCAGGGGCTGATCGTCGGCCACAGCCGGCAAGGTGACGGTGCTTTCCCCTCCGGACAGCAGCACACACGGTGGCACGAACGGGTGCTGGTGACGGGCGCACTGGCGTGTGAGTCCTGCCATCACCGTGCCCATGGCGCGGGCTTCGCCTTCGAGGTCGTCGCCCAGGATCCAGGGCGTGACCCCTGCGGCACGGGCGATTTCCGCCGCGGCGTTCAGGGACTGACGGGGCGTGGCCACCCGTGTGCAGCGGTGGCCAGCCAGGCGGGCATCGCCCGGCTTGAGGGTTTCCGCGGTCGCGCTTTCCAGGACCTGCCACACGGTGGCAGGCACGTCGAGCCGGTAGCGGCGGAGGATGTCGAGGGCGTCCTGCCGGGTGGTCGGGTCGGCCACTGTGGGGCCGGAGGCGATGTCGGACGGCACGTCACCCGGCACGTCGGAGATCAACAGCGTGTGCAGCTGCGCCGGGTGGCACTGCGCGCCCAACCTCCCTCCCTTGACGGCCGAGAGGTGCCGGCGCACGCAGTTCATTTCGCGGATGGAGGCACCGCTGCGCAGCAGGGCCTGGTGGACGATCTGCTTGTCGCCGAGCGTGAGGCCTGGGGCGGGCTCCACCAGCAGCGCAGAACCCCCTCCGGAGATCAGGGCGATCACCACGTCCTGGGGGGTGAGGTCGGACACCAGCGCGCGGATCTGCCCCGTGGCGTGCAGGCCGGCGTCGTCGGGCACCGGGTGGGCGGCCTCCAGCACCTCGATCGGGCCGCAAGGCACGGCGTGCCCGTAGCGGGTGACCACGCGGCCGATCACGTCGACGCCGAGGCTCCGGTAGTGCGACAGGGTCGCCTGCGCCATGCGGGCCGCCGCCTTGCCGGCCCCGATGACGATCAGCCGACCCCCGGGCCGCGGTGGCGGAGGCAGCAGGGGTGGCAGGATGCGCTCGGGCAGGGCGGCGTCGACCGCAGCGCCGAACATCGCGCGCAGCAGGCGAGGGGCTTGGGAGGCGAGGGTGTGCGGCATGTCGGGAGACTATAGGACGGCTGGGTGTCGGGTGCCTTGCGGATCGACACGGCCCTGTCGGCAGCAGGTGTGGCACGGGGCTGCGAGGATGGCCATGGAATGCGGGCGTTCGGCAAGCCCGGGTTGGCCCCGGCTGCGAAGCGGCGGGCGGGCCCCGAGAATCCCCGGCATGGAACATGCGCCCCTCTTGCTTGGATCGGCCCTGCTCGCGGGGGCGCTGAACGCGCTCGCCGGTGGAGGAAGCTTCCTGACGTTTCCCGCATTGGTGGCGGCCGGGGTGCCCCCGCTGGCGGCCAACGCCACGAGCGCGGTGGCAGTCAGCCCGGGCTATCTGGGCAGTGCCTGGGGCTTCCGTCAGGAGTTGGCGCGCATTCCCGCCCGCAGGCGGGTGCACGAGGCCCTGGTGTGTGCGGCCGGAGGGGCTGTGGGGGCCGGGCTGTTGCTGGTCACGCCGGAAAAGGTGTTTTCCGCGCTGGTGCCCTGGTTGCTGGTGGTGGCCACGCTGGTGTTTGCGTTGGGACCGGCCTGGCTGGCGCGACGGAAGGCGGCCCGGGCGGAGGGGGCCGAGGCCGCGGTTTCCCCGGCGCTGCGCTTGTCCGGGCTGGCGCTGGTGGCGGTCTACGGCGGCTACTTCAACGGGGGCCTGGGGATTTTGTTGATGGCCCTGTACACGTTGGCTGGAGAACCTTCGGTGCATGTGTCCAACGCGCTCAAGAACCTCAATTCGCTGGTGCTGTCGCTGTTCTCGGTGGGCATGCTGGCGGGCGCCGGCATCGTCTGGTGGCCGCAGGCGCTGGCCATGGCGGTGGCCGCCACCCTTGGCGGCTGGATCGGGGCCCGGGTGGCGCGCCGCCTGCCGGTGAGCTGGGTGCGCGCAGCCGTCGTGGTGACGGGGGCCGTGATGTCAGCGGTGTTCTTCTGGCGTGGCTGAGCGCATCCGAACGGGGCGACACCCCTGGTGGGTCGGACGGATGTTGGAAGACTTGAACCCGAACTGAACGGTCCGTGGCCCGTTGTTCAGGACGATTCCCCAGGGGGGTATCCGTATCCTGAATGCATGAAAACCCCCCTGCGAAAGCTCCTGGATCACACCGCCCGCCAAGGGGTGAGCGAGACCGCCCAACGCCTGCTGGGGCATGCGATCTACCTGGGTGACCAGTGGCAGGAAAAGCGGCTGGATCGCCGCTGGGGGGTCGAGACGACTCAGCGCGTGCGCGCCGAACTGCTGGACGGGCAGGTGGCCGGGCGAGGCGGGTATGACTACCAGGGCGTGCATCCCGTGCGTTTCGGTCGGTTGATGCGCGCTTTGCGTCTGCATGTGCCCAGCACGTCCGAATACACCTTCTGTGACGTCGGAGCGGGCAAAGGCCGCGCGATGATGCTGGCCGCGCAATGGCCGTGGCAGCGAGTGTTCGGGGTGGAGCTCTCCCCGTCATTGGTCGATGCCGCGCGGGTCAACCTGGCGAACTACGTGGCCAGACGCCAGCCGGCCATGTCCATCGACGTGGTGTGCGCCGATGCCCTGGAAGTCGAACTGCCTCAGGGGCCGGTGGTGCATTTCCTCTACAACCCCTTTGGCGCGGAAGTGCTGCAGTCGTTTGTCGAACGCCTGGCGCCGGTCCGGGGCAATCCGCCCGACCTGTGGGTGGCCTACTGCAACCCGGTGCATGCCCAGGTGCTGGAGCGATTGACCTGGTTGCGACCGGTGGAGGTCCACGACGACTGGGTGCTCCTGCGGCGCCAACCCGGACGCGTGCCCGCTCAGCCCTGATCTCCCCCTCCCACCGGCAACACCGTGCCGGTGATGTAGGCCGCATCGTCCGACGCCAGGAACAGGATGGCACCCGCCTGATCGTCCAGCGAGCCGTAGCGTTTCATCAGGCTGGAGTCGATCGACTGAGTGTAGATGGCCTTGTACCAGGCCTTGTCCTGCCGGGTCTGCTTGGCTGTGTTGCGGGGAATGATCCGTGGCGGCGCCTCGGTGGCCCCCGGTGCGGTGGCGTTTACACGGATGCCCCGCTCGCCGTTCTCGAAAGCCAGGCAGGCCGTGAGCGCGTTGACCCCACCCTTGGCTGCCCCGTAGGGCACCCGGTTCACCCCCCGCGTGGCGATGGACGACACGTTGACGATGGCCCCGCTGCCCTGCGCCTGCATCTGCGGCAGCGCCGCGCGGCAGCACCACAGCGTCGGGAACAGCGAGCGGCGCACCTCGGCCTCGATCTGCTCTTCCGTGTAGTGCTCGTAGGGCTTCGTCCAGATCGTGCCGCCCACGTTGTTGATGAGGATGTCGAGCCGGCCGAAGCGGGCCACGGCGGCATCCATCACGCGCTGGCATTCGGCGAAACGTTCCAGGTCGGCGGTGATCGTGAGGACCTGGGTGCGGCCCTCCAACTCACGACCGACTTCATGGACCAGCTCGGCCCGGTCGACCAGCACCAGCAGGCCGTGCTCGTCGGCCATGCGCTCGGCCACTCGGCGGCCGATGCCCTGTGCGGCGCCGGTGATGACCGCCACGCGGTTTTCAAATCGGGAAGTCATGGGACAAACTCCATCGGGAGCAGAAAACAAAAAGTGGCGCAGTACCGCCGCCAGTTCATGTGCCAGCGCCGACCTGGACTCGAACGCGGGTGTGAAACGCAGACGGTTCAGGCACTTGCCGCAAACTTCTCGTGGAAGAAGCCGGTCGGGGTGACGCCCTGCTCACGCAGGAAGCGCTGCACGGCCTCGACCATCGGCGGCGGGCCGCACAGGTAGACGTCGACCTCGCCGTCGTAGAGCTGGGCGGGCTCGATGTGCTGCGTGACGTAGCCCTTGCGCGGCTGGGTGCTGTCCGCGCTGACTACGACGGGCGCCCAGGTGAAGCCGGGCAGCTTCTCGGCGTACACGGCCAGCCGCTTCAGTTCGACCAGGTCGGCGTCGGTGTTGACGCCGTAGATCAGGTGCACCGGGTGCGGGCAGCCGCCCAGCTCGACCAGCCGGTCCAGCATGGCCAGGAACGGCGCCAGTCCGGTGCCGCCGGCCAGCATCAGCACCGGCCGCTTCACGTCGCGCAGGTAGAAGCTGCCGAGCGGGCCGTCCATCGCCATCGCGTCGCCGGGCTGGGCGTGCTGGGTCAGCCAGCCGCTCATCAACCCACCAGGCACGTTGCGGATCAGGAAGGACACCTTCCCGTCGCGAGGCATCGAGCTGAACGAATAGGCGCGGTGCGCCTGGGTGCCCGGCACCTGCAGGTTGACGTACTGGCCGGGCAGGAAGGACAGCGCCTTCAGCGCCTCGCCCTGCAGCGTCAGGCTCAGCGTGCTGGGCGAGTGCGCGCGCACGTCGGCCACGGTGGCGCTGAGGTGCGACGGCTTGGTCTTGCACACCGCCGACGAGGCGGGCACACGCACCACGCAGTCGCTCTTGGGCACCATGCGGCAGGTCAGCACGAAGCCCTGCTCGGCCTCCTCGGCGCTGAGGG
>CAYYCN010000085.1:0-14169 GCA_964470355.1 uncultured Sphaerotilus sp. | reverse complement strand
GTCAGGCTTTTACCCCCTCAAACGCCCCTCGGCTCCTCGCCGCAGGGGCGTTTGTCTTTTGGGTGGCAATGGGGGATATCCGCTGAGCAATATCGGCTGTGAGTTTTCTTCCGCTCAGCGTGATGGGTGGCGCAAGGCTTCTTCGTCGGCGATCTGCCTCCATCGTTTCTCGTCATGGGCTTGAAGAAGCGTCTTCAAAAAGGCGTTTGCCAAGCCCATGGACTCCGTTGCCGCATCGGACATCCGATGCCCCAGTTTGAAGTTTTCGCCCCGCACACAGAGCACAAACGCTGGAGGCGGTGGGCGTCTTTGGACTTGTTGATAGACGGCCAAGACCGCTTCAGGGGCCAGGGCGTGTGTCGAAGCGGTGAAGTTGCCGTGCGCCTGCACCTCACGGAATGTGAAGGGCGCCGGTGTTTCGATGCCGGCATCCACGAACAGAACCAGATCGGCGCCCACGAGGTCCAGAGAGTGCTCGATCTGGAGTTGAAAGTCCTCCACGGTCTCGACGCCGGGCCAACCTGCTTGCTGAACTTCCTCTAATAGCAGCGGGCCGATGGCATCGTCCCCTCGACTCGTGTTTCCCCAGCCTAAAACGACAACACGTGAGGGATGCCGGGTCTCCACTTCGTGTTCGGATTTGGCCTGCATGGGGGCGCTCCCGTTGGGCATGTCTGTCGAATGCCGGACCTTCAAGCCGTCGCTTCCATGTGGCGGTGGCGCCGATGCACCAAAGTGCCGTCCGGCGCCACCAGCTCCACCTCCAGCGGCATCTTGCCCAGCGCGTGCGTGGCGCAGCTCAAGCAAGGGTCGTAGGCGCGGATCGCCACCTCGATGTGGTTGAGCAGCCCTTCCGTGACCTCGCGGCCGTCGAAGAAGGTGCGCGCCACGTGGCGGATCGCCTCGTTCATCGCCTGGTTGTTGTTGGTGGTGGAGACGATCAGATTGCAGTACTTGACGAGATCGTCCTCGCCCACGCGGTAGTGGTGGAACAGCGTGCCGCGCGGCGCCTCAATGACGCCCACGGCTTCTTCCTGGCGCGGACCGAAGTCGGCCAGGATGTCGGTGCCGAGGATCTCCGGGTCGTCCAGCGAGTCGCGGATCAGTTCCGCGCAGTGCAGCACCTCAATCAGGCGCGCCCAGTGGTAGAGCAGCGTGCCGTGGGGCGGGCGACCGCCACCCACCGCCATCATTTCGGTGCGTTCGCGGTTGGCGAGATCGGTCGAGAGCCGGTCGGCCGCCGCCACGCGCGCCAGCGGGCCGACGCGGTACCAGCCCTTCTCCTCGCCCAGCGAGCGCAGGTGCGGAAACTTCATGTAGGTCCAGGGCTTGGCCTGTTCGTCGATGAAGTCCTCGTAGCGCGTGTAGTCGACGTGGTCGAACAGGATCGTGCCATCGGCGTCCGTCGCGCGCAGGCCGCCGTGGTACAGGTCGAGCGCGCCGCTGTCGTCCACCAAGCCCATCAGGTTGGCGTCGAACTCGCCGAAGCGGTTGTAAAACTCGGGCTTCGTCAGATGCATCTGCTTGACCAGATCCACCGCACCTTTTGACCAGGCGATCATCTGGTCGACCTCGCGGCGCAGCTCGTCGCGCTCAGCCACGGTCAGCGCCTTGTTCATGCCGCCGGGAATCGCACCCGTGCCGTGGATGCGCTTGCCCGAGGTGTGGCGGATCACCTCCTGGCCGAACTTGCGCAGCAGGATGCCCTGCTTGGCGATCTCCGGGTGCTGCTCGGCCACGGTGAGGATGTGGCGCTTGGTGAAGTCGCTGTCGAAGCCCAGCAGCAGGTCGGGTGAGCACAGGTGGAAGAAGTGCAACGCGTGGCTTTGCAGCACTTGGCCGTAGTGCATCAGGCGGCGCAGCTTCTCGGCCGTGGGCGGGATCTGCTTGGCGCCGGCGATGAGGTCCATCGCCTTGACGGCCGCCAGGTGGTGCGACACCGGGCAGATGCCGCACAGGCGCTGCACGGTGACGGGCACTTCCCAGAACGGCCGGCCTTCGATGAAGACCTCGAAGCCGCGGAACTCGACGATGTGCAGGCGCACCTGGTGCACCTGGTTGTCGTCATCGAGCAGCAGCGTGACCTTGCCGTGGCCCTCGACGCGGCTGACCGGATCGATGGCAACGCGGCGCAGCTTCTCGGGATGGGCGGCGGTTTCCAGTTCAAACATGGTTCTCTCCATCAGCCTCTGTGAGCGGCACGGCAGGCGGGCGGGACGGCGCGTTCACACAGGCTCTAGTCGAAGCGCAGCAGACCATGTTCCAGACGCGGCATGCGCCCGGCGATCAGGTCGGTCAGGAACTTCCAGATGGCATCGCCCGAGGGCGGGCAGCCGGGGATGAAATAGTCGATGCGCACGACCTCGTTGATCGGGTGCACCTTGTTGAGCAGCAGCGGCAGTTCGGGGTCGTTGGGCACCTGCTGCTGGCCGACGCCGCGGTCGCAATAGACGCGGGTCAGGCACTCGGTCACGTCGAGGTGGTTGCGGCTGGCGGGCAGGCCGCCGTTGACCGCACAGGCGCCCAGGGCGACGAGGATCTTGCAATGGGTCCGGAACTCGCGCAGCACATGCACGTTCTCGGCATTGCACACGCTGCCTTCGATCAGGCCGATGTCGCACTGCGGTTGCACGTGCTTGATGTCGGTGAGCGGCGAGCGGTCGAACTCGGCCACTTCGGCGAGTTCGAGGATGCGCTCGTCCAGATCGCACAGCGAGGTGTGGCAGCCGAAGCAGCCCGACAGCGAGGTCGTGGCGATGCGCAGCTTGGGCTTGACGGGGGCTTGGACGGTCATGGCTCAGGCCTCCTTGTTCTGCACGTTGGCCGCTGCCGCGCTGCCGCAGCCGCCGCGCGATCCCCCGCAACCGCAACAGCCGCTGGACGACCCCGGCGATGCCGACAGCGTGGAGAACGCGGGCGTCGGTGTCTGGGGCTGCTCCGGCTGGGCCAGACGGTCGACCTGCGCACTGATGGGCGTCGGATCGAACAACCGCTCGCCGATGGGGATGCTGTAACCCACCCGCTTGGGCAGGATGGCCCCGACCGGGCAGATGGTGGCGGCGCGGTCGGTGATCGCCAGATCGCTGTCCCCCAGCAGGCCGGTGGGCGAGTTGACGACGATCTTGGATGCCATGCCGCGACCGGCCAGCGCGAAGACGTTCTTGCCGTCCACGTCGCGGCTGGCGCGCACGCACAGCTCGCACATCACGCAGCGGTTGAGGTCCAGCAGCACGTCGGGGTGCGATGCGTCCACCGGGCGGTCGGGGAAGAAGTGCGCGAAGTGCGGCGTGAGCATCTCCAGCTCGTAGGCCAGGGCCTGCAGCGTGCAGTTGCCGCTCTTTTCGCAGCCGGGGCAGAAGTGGTGGCCCTCGACGAAGAGCATCTGCAGCAGCACGCGCCGGCGCGAGTTCAGCTCCGGCGTGTCGGACTGCACCTCCATGCCCGGCATCGCCGCGATGGTGCAGGCCGAGCCGCTGCGGCCATTGACCGTGACGGTGCACAGCTTGCACGAGCCGTGCGGCGTGAACTCCGGATGCGCGCACAGGTGCGGGATGAACACCCCGGCACCCAGCGCCGCTTGCAGGAGGGTCTGGCCGGGCTCGAAGTCGACGGGCTCGCCGTCGATGGAGAAGCGGTTGGCGATTTCAGACATCAGTGGGGCTCCATGCCTTGGCTGAGGTGGGCGTCGACGTCGTCACGGCCGGTGAGCGCACGGGTGGCGGCCAGCGCCGCGTCCAGGTCGAACGCAGGCTCGAAGTCCACGGACTTCAGGCGCTTCTCGTAGGCCCCGCGGAACTTCTGCACCGTGTCATTGATGGCATTGCACGAGGCCGTGCCCAGGCCGCAGTGCGCCGCGCCCTTGATGACACCGGCCAGGCGGTTGAGCTCGTTCATCTCGTAGGGCGTGCCGTGGCCGTCGGCGACCTTGTCCATCAGGTTGGCCACCAGCGTGGTGCCGACCCGGCACGGGGTGCAGAAGCCGCAGCTTTCATGCGCAAAGAAGTGCGCGAAGTTGCGCGCCACCTCGAACATGTCGCGCTGGGGGCCGAACACCATGAAGGAACCGGCGGTGGGCACGTCTTCAAACGCGATGCGCCGACCGAACTCGCGCTCGGACAGGCACACGCCCGCCGCACCCGAGACCTGCACGGCCTGCGGATTGCGGGCGCCGCAGTCCTCCAGCACCTGCGCGATGCGCACCCCGAAGGGGTATTCGTACAGGCCGGGACGCTCCACGTCGCCCGACACCGACAGGATCTTGGTCCCGGTGGACTGCTTGGTGCCCAGGCCGGCGTAATGCGCGCCACCCTGGAGCGCGATCTCCAGCACCTTGCACAGCGTCTCGACGTTGTTGACCACCGTGGGCTGGCCCAGGTAGCCGTGGGTGACCGGGAACGGTGGGCGGATCCGCGGGCGACCGGGTTTGCCTTCCAGGCTTTCGATCAGCGCCGTTTCCTCGCCGCAGACGTAGGCACCGGCCCCGACGTGGATCTCGATGTCGAAGTCGAAGCCCTCGATCCCACACACCGAGGTGCCGAGCAGGTTCATCTTGCGCAAGTCGGCCAGGTGGGCCTTCAGCGGCGCGAGCAGGTAGGTGTACTCGCCACGCAGGTAGAGGAAGCCCTTCGTGGCCCCGATGCAGTAGCCGGCAATCGTCATGCCCTCGAAGACGTGGCCCGCAAAGGACTGCAGCAGCACGCGGTCCTTGAAGGTGCCGGGCTCGCCCTCGTCGGCGTTGCAGACCACGTAGCGGGTGGCGGTCTGGCCGGCGGCGGGCTCGTTCAACGGGGCGCTGCGGGCGGCCTCCCACTTCACGGCGGTGGTGAAGCCCGCGCCGCCACGGCCACGCAGGTTGGACAGCTTCATCTCGTGCAGCATGCCGTTGCGCCCCCGTGCGACGGCCGCACGCAAGGCGTCACCGGGGCCCCACGAGGCGCTGAGCAGCAGGTCGGCGCGGCGGATGTTGTCTTCCACCTTGAAATAGAAGCTCGGCCAGTCGTCCAGCGGCACCTGCTGGCGGATGAGGTCGCAGATCTCGTCGATGCGGCGCGGTGTCACGCGGGTGATGGCGCGCTCGTTGACCAGCATCGCCGGCCCCTGGTCGCACAGGCCGGTGCAGGAGGTCCGGCCCACCGACACGAGGCCGTCGCTCGAAACCTCGCCCAGCTTCAACTTCAGGCGCTGGAGCATGTGCTCGACCAGCGCTTGCGAGCCGAGCATGCGATCGGTGATGTTGTCGGAGAACAGGACGCGGTAACGCCCCATCGGACGGTCGTGGAAGAAGCTGTAGAAGGCCGTCACGGCCTGTACCTGTCCGATCGGAAGGCTCAGTGACGCGGCCACCTGACCCAGGAGGGCTGGCGACAACCAATCCTCGACGTCCTGCAACTCACGCAGGATTTGAACCAGCCGGGTCGGATCGTGGCGGTGGTTGCGGAGCACGACGTCCAGGGTCCGGGTCTGCGTTTCGGAAAGATCGCTCAAGGTCGCCTCCTTCTGCGGTGGGTGCCGACGGTCGAACTGTCGGCAAGCTATCGGCAGGTGTGCACCGGCAGGCTGACCCAGGTCATGAGGGCCGAATCCAGGGGCTTTTCCTGCGGGTGATGACCCCGGATGACTTGAGCTTCATCAATCTGAAATAAAAGCATTTCCCGTCGCTGCTTAAGCATATGGGGCGCGGGTCTCGGGGGGATGATCCGACCGGCTCCGAGGTACGTGGGGCTGTTTCATTCCCCTCTGCCACAGAGATCCGTCATGCGCCAGAACCTGCCAGTGACTCAGCGCGAGCACCGTCTGTCTGCCGAGACCACCCTGGTCTCCATCACCGACCTGAAAGGTCGGATCGTCTACGCCAACGCAGCCTTTGCCGAGGCCAGCGGTTATGCCCGTGAGGAATTGATGGGACAGCCGCACAACCTCGTGCGGCATCCGGATGTGCCCGCCGAAGCGTTCCGCGACCTCTGGGCCACGCTGGAGAAGGGCCACCCATGGCAGCTGGTGGTGAAAAACCGTCGCAAGAATGGCGACCACTACTGGGTGTTGGCGCATGCCATTCCGGTTCGTGCGGATGGGGCGGTGGTCGGATACATGTCGGTGCGAACCGTGCCGACCGCCGATCAGGTGCGCGAAGCCGAAGCACTCTATGTGCGGCTGCATGCCGACGGACCAGAAGGCCGGGGCCGGATCGCCTTGAAGGACGGTGCAGTGGTGCGGCGCGACCTGTGGGGTCGGGGGCTGGCTGGCGGCCGCGCGGCCGTGGGGTCGGTGGGTTGGAGCGGTCTGGCCTGTGGCATCGCGGCTGGCGCGATCGCCGGTGTTTCCGCCTGGCTGCCTTTGCAGTGGGCGGTGCCGGTGTCGGTGGTGGCTGCGAGTGCGGGACTGTCCCTCGTGCGCCGCATCGAGGCCGCGCCCTTGCGGCGTGTGCTGAAGGATGCCCAGCAGATGGCGGCCGGCGACCTGATGCTGGCCGTTCGTGGGCGGCATGGGGACGGCTTGGCCGGCGAGCTGGAGCAGACGTTGATGCAACTGGGGGTCTGTCTGCGCTCGGTGCTGGATGACGTGCGGGTCGAAGCCTTGAGCGTGCGCGGTGCGGTGGACGAGATCGCTGCCGGCAACCAGGAACTGGCCAGCCGCACCGAAAGTCAGGCGTCCAGCCTGGAGCAGACCGCTGCGGCGGCGGAACAGATTCATGGGACGGTGCAGCAGAGCACCGCCTCGGCCCAGGAAGGGGCGCGGCTGGCGGCCCAGGCCGCCACGGCCGCTCAGCGCAGCCACCAAAGCGTGCTGGGGGTGGTCCAGGCCATGGAAGCCATCAACGATTCCTCGCGCCGGATCGGTGAGATCCTGGGGGTGATCGAGGGCGTGGCGTTTCAGACCAACATCCTCGCCCTCAATGCCGCGGTCGAGGCCGCCCGCGCCGGAGAGCAGGGGCGGGGGTTTGCCGTCGTGGCCGGTGAAGTGCGCGCATTGGCCCACCGCACGACCGACGCGGCCCGCGAGATCAAGTCCCTCATCACCGAGTCCGGAGAGCGGGTGGCGGCAGGGCGCACCCAGACGGCTGAGGCCCGCGACCGCATGCACGACGCGTTGGAGGTGGTGCACGAGGTCAGTCGCCTGCTCGACGAGATTGGTACGGCATCGTCCGAGCAGCAGATCGGCGTGGGTCAGGTCAACGAGGCTGTGGCCAGCCTGGACTCGATCACTCAGCAGAACGCCACGATGGTCGAGGAACTGTCGGCGTCTGCCCATTCCCTGGTGCAGCAGGTGCAGGAGGTGCAGTACACGATGAGCGTGCTGCGCCTGCAGGTGGGCGACAAGTCTCCCGCCCAGACCGATGCGGTGGCTTTGCGGCGGGATCAGGAGGCCCGGGCCGCTGCTGCAGCCAGCCGGCCCTTCCGGCTGCAGGATGCGGTCGCGGCGCACGTCAACTGGAAGACCCGGTTGCGCAATGCGGCCCTGCGCGGCACGGTGATGGATGCCGAACAGATCGCCCGCGACGACTGCTGTCCTCTGGGACGGTGGTTGCATGGCGGCGGACGTGGCCAGTGGGGGCACCGTCCGCAGTTCAGCGCACTGGTGGATCGCCATGCGGAGTTCCACCGCGAAGCCTCCTCGGTGGCGAGATTGGTCAACGCCCAGCGGCAGTCCGAGGCGCTGTCGCAGCTCGGGGCCGGCACCCCGTTTTCGAGAGCGACCCAAGCCACGTTGCTGGCCATTCGCACCCTGCAGAACGACATCGACAACGATGCCCAAGGGCAGGCCAGCGCGGCCGTCTCGGCCGAAGCCGCCGAGCTGTCGCGTGTGGTCATCGCCCGGGCCCAGACCCCGGCGGTGCGCCGGACTTCGGAGTCCACACCCGAACCGGCGCTGTCGCAGGGGGCCGACGACGGCTGGGACACCTTCTGAGCGCCGGGCCGTGTGGGCCGGCGCTCAGCCGGGCAGGGACAGGGCCAGGGCGATCGGCATGAACACCACCGCCGCCACGTTGCCGATCAGCACCATCGAGGCGACCTTGTCCGGCTCCTGGTGGTAGCGCTCGGCGAACATGTAGTTCAGCACCGCCGGAGGCAGGGCCCCGAACACCAGCAGCAGCGCCCGCTCGCGCTCGGGCAGATCCAGCACAAGCATCACCAGCCACGCCAGCGCCATGCCGGCCACTGGCCGCAACACCGCCCCGAACAGGCCGAAGCCCACCGCCTCGATGCGCGAATTGGCCAGTCGCAGTCCCAGGGCAAACAGCATCAGCGGGATGGCGATGTCCCCCACCATCTTGATGGCCAGCATCAGCGGCGGCCACACCTGGAAGCCCGACAGGCTCACCGCCAGTCCGGCGAAGGCGGCCAGGACCGAAGGCGTGCGCCACACCGTCGACAGCCTGGCGTGGTGGTCCATCAGCCACACGCCAAACGAGAAGTGCAGCGTGTTCGACACCGCGAACATCACCACCGCCGGGGCCAGGGCGTCCGGACCGAACGCCAGCACCGCCAGCGGCAGGCCCAGGTTGCCGCAGTTGTTGAACATCATCGGCGGCACCAGGGTCTTGGGGCCCACGCCGCTGAGTCGGGCGGCCAGCCAGCCGATGGCGCCACTGCCGGCGATCAGGGCCAGCGCGGCGAGGGCCAGCGGCACGTAGGCGGCCAGGTTCACTTCCTTGCCTGCCAGCGCCGCGAAGATCAGCGCCGGGGTGAACACGTCCATGTTCAGCTGGTTGGCCTGCGACAGGTCCGGTCTGCGTCGACGGCCCACGACATATCCCAGGCCGGTGATCGCGAACAGCGGGAACAGGATGGAGACGATGCGCAGCAGCATGATGGCCCGCACCATAACCGCTCGCGTGCGTGAATGTGGGTGGCCGGGTCTTGTCCGGACGGAAAATCGCGGCTGTTGCCTCTTCTCCGATCACACTGCCCATGTCCCGTCCTGCCGCTTCCTGGACGCCACCTGCCCGCGACGGCGTCAGTGCTTCGCGCGTCACCGTGACGGCGGGTTCGGAAATCCGTCTGGCCGATTTCCTCGCCCGGCGACTGCCGGTCCTGTCGAGCGAAGGCTGGGCCGAACGGCTCGCGCGCGGGGAGGTGCTGTCTGCGCAGGGGGATCTGCTGCCGCCAGACACCCGCTGCCGATGCAACGAAACGCTCTGGTATTGGCGCAAGCTGGACACGCCCGAGCCGGAGGTGCCGTTCGCTCACGAGATCCTGCACCTTGACGAGCACTTGCTGGCCGTGGACAAGCCGCATTTCCTGTCCATGACACCCAAGGGCCGCTGGTTGCAGCAGACCCTGCTGGTGCGCCTCAAGCGCGAAACGGGGATCGACACGCTCGTGCCCATGCACCGCCTGGACCGCGAGACCGCCGGGGTCGTGTTGTTCTCCCGCCGCCCCCAGGACCGCCACGCTTACCAGGCGCTGTGGCGCGATCGGCAGGTGCACAAGGTCTACGAGGCGGTGGCGCCCTGGCGCGCGGGGCTGGTGTTTCCGATGGAGCGCCACACGCGACTGGAAGAACGCCCGGAGGCCTTCATGCAGATGCACGAGGTGTCGGGCGAGGCCAACGCCCGCACCCGCATCGAGCTGATTGCGCGGTGGCCCTCTGCGTCGGGTGGGCCGGAGCGGGCGCACTACCGGCTTCACCCTGAAACCGGCCGCAAGCATCAGTTGCGCGTACACATGAACGCGTTGGGTCTGCCCCTGCTGGGAGACCGCCTCTATCCCGTGCTGCAGCCCGATCTGGCCGAGGGGGAGCGGCCCGATTTTTCCAATCCCCTGCAGCTGCTGGCCCGCTCGGTGGCGTTCGTGGATCCGCTGAGTGGCGAGCCTCGGCGGTTCGAGAGCCGTCGGCGTCTGGGGGGTGTCCCGGCGGGCGTCGCCTGAACGAGGCGTGCGGTGGCGCGCACAATCGGCGGGATGTCTGCTGTTGAGGTGTCCCCGTCGTCGACTTCTGGAGTGGTTCCGGCCTGGCGGCGCATTTGCCCCGGGCTGGCGCATCTCGCGGGTTACGAGCGCGCCTGGTGGCGCCACGACCTGACGGCGGGACTGGTGCTGACGGCCTTGCTGGTGCCGGTGGGCATGGCCTATGCCCAGGCGGCCGGTCTGCCGGTGACCCACGGGCTCTACGCCACGCTGGCGGCTTTGCTGGCGTACGCCGTGTTCGGACCCAGCCGGGTGTTGGTGCAGGGGCCGGACTCTTCCCTGGCCGGCATGATCGCCTCCACCGTGCTGCCGTTGGCCGTGATCTCGGCCCTGCCGGCGCCTGAACTGGCGGCGGCCTTGTCGCTTCTGGTGGGGGGGCTGTGTCTGCTGGCGGCCCGGCTTCGGCTGGGGTTTGTTACCGAGTTGCTTTCCAAGCCGATCCGTTACGGCTATCTGCACGGCATCGTGCTCACGGTGCTGGTGGGCCAGTTGCCCCGCCTGCTCGGTGTGCCGACGTCTGGCGAAGGGATGGGGGCGTCTCTGGTGGACCTGGTGGCGCGGCTGTTGCAGGGGCAGGGAAATCCCGTGACCGCCGCCATCGGCGTGGGCAGTCTGGCGGGCCTGATGCTGATGCGTCAGGTGGCCCCCCGGGCGCCAGGGGTGTTGGCGGTGGTGGTCGGGGCCACTGTGTGCAGTGCCCTGGGGGACTGGCAGGTTTCCCGGGGTGTGGCGGTGGTGGGCTCCCTGCCGCAAGGCTTGCCTGGATTGCACTGGCCCGAACTGCCTGCGGCGGTGTGGTGGGCGCTGCTGCCGGCGGCGGCGGCCATTGCCTTGGTGGCGTTGGCCGACACCAGCCTGCTGTCTCGCACCTACGCCGAACGCACGGGGCAGCGGGTCAAGGCGGACGAGGAGTTGCGTGCCTTGGGGGCGGTGAATGTGGCCACGGGGCTGTGGCAGGGCTTTCCGGTCAGTGCCAGTTCGTCGCGGACACCGGTGGCGGAGGCGGCAGGGGCCCGTTCCCAACTCACGGGTGTGGTGGGGGCGGTGTGCATTGCGTTGCTGCTGGTGTGGGCGCCCCGGCTGATCCATGACCTGCCGCTGGCTGCGCTCAGTGCCGTGGTGATGGCCGCCTGCCTGTCTCTGGCCGATCTGCCGGGCTGGTGGCGGCTGTACCGGCAGCGACGCAGCGAGTTCGGGGTGTCGCTTGTGGCCATGGGGGGCGTCGTGGGGCTGGGGGTGGTCCGCGGCATCTTCCTGGCCGTCGGCCTGGCGCTGGCGCTGTTCGTGTGGCGGGCGTGGCGTCCGCACGATGCCGTGCTGGGACGCGAAGACGGCCTCAAGGGCTATCACGACGTCGCCCGACACCCGCAGGCGAGGCAGGTGCCCGGCCTGGTGCTGTTCCGCTGGGACGCACCGCTGTTTTTCGCCAATGCCGAGATCTTCCGGGAACGGGTGCTGCAAGTGCTGGCCGAAGCCCCCGAACCGCCGCGCCGGATCGTGGTGCTGGCTGAGCCCATCACCGACATTGACCTGACTGCGGCCGACATGCTGGTGCTGCTGGACCGGCATCTGTCCGCCCAGGGGGTGCGCCTGTGTCTGGCGGAGCTCAAGGGGCCGGTCAAGGATCGCCTGCGCCGCTGCGGGGTGTATGAGCACTTCGGCGAGGCCCGCCTGTTCCCCACGGTGGGGCAGGCGGTGTCGGCCTATCTGAAAGACACCGGCGTGCCGTGGCGGGATTGGGAGGACGCCCCTGTGGCCCAGGAGGCTCCGTGGAATTGATGCTTCTCGGACTGGTGCTGGCCGTGATCGGGCTGGCGCTGTGGTGGCCACGCTCCGAGCGAGAGTTGGCGGAGCGTGACCGCGCGTTGGACGAGTGGCGGCGATGGCACGAGGATCGTCCGCCAGCGGATCCGCCGGAGGGGGCCGAACCCTCGGACGTTCCCAGCCCTTCGGTCCGGCCGGGGGCCTCACCCCCGTCATAGCCCACCGGCCCCGTCACGTCTGTTTCACGATCTGTCGCAAACATGTCGGAACGTCAACGATTCCGAGGTTTGCCGTGTCTTTTCCAAGCCGATCCGCCGCCATGTCCCTGTCTGCTGTCGTGTGCGCGCTGCTGGCGGCCTGCGGGTCCGATGATTCGGACACCGCCTCGTCGCCGAGCTACGCGCCGATCGAGATCCACATCGCCCACATCAACGACCACCACTCGCAGCTGGAGCCCTTCACCGGCGTTGAGCTGACGCTGGACGGCCAGGCCACGCAGGTCGAACTCGGCGGTTTTGCCCGCCTGACCACGCTGTTCAAGCAGCAGACCGCCAGCCAGCGCAACCTGCTCAAGCTGCATGCGGGCGACGCGGTCACGGGCACGCTGTACTACACCTTCTTCAAGGGCGAGGCCGACGCCGCGATGATGAACACCGTGTGCTTCGACGCCTTCGAGCTGGGCAACCACGAGTTCGACGATGGCGATGCGGCACTGGCCACCTTCCTGAGCCAGCTGAGCACGCCCACGTGCCAGACACCGGTGCTGGCGGCCAATGTGGTGCCGGCGGCCGGCACCCCGCTGGTCGTGTCCGGCACGTCGATGATCCGGCCCTACGTCATCAAGACGTACGACGGGGTGAAGGTCGGCATCGTCGGCATCGACATCGCCGGCAAGACCACGAACTCCTCGCGCCCGCTGTCGACCACGCAGTTCCTGGACGAGACGGCCACCGCCCAGAAATACATCGACGAACTCAAGGCCCAGGGCATCCGCCACATCGTGCTGATGACGCACCAGGGTTACGAGGCCGACCAGAAGCTGGCGGCCGCCGTGACCGACGTGGACGTGATCATCGGCGGCGACTCGCACACGCTGCTGGGCGATTTCACCTCGATGGGCCTGAGCAGCTCCGGCGCCTACCCCACCGTGCTGAAGAACAAGGACGGCGACACCGTCTGCATCGGCCAGGCCTGGGAATACAGCAAGGTGCTGGGCCAGATGCACGTGAAGTTCAACGACCGTGGGGCGGTGGAGGCCTGCAGTGGCCAGGCCTCGCTGGTGATCGGTGACAGCTTCAAGCGCAAGGACAGCGCCGGCACCTACGCGGCCGTGGACGCGGCCACGCAGACTGCGCTCGTGAACAAACTGGCCTCGGAAGCCCGCGTTCAGGTCACGACGCCCGATGCCTCGGCGGCGGCGATCCTGGCCTCCTACACGGCCAAGGTCACGGCGGAGAAGGCCAAGACCATCGGCGCCGCCAGCGAGGCCTTGTGCCTGGTGCGGGTGCCCGGCGAGTCCACCAACCGCTCGGCCGGCACGGCCGGCTGCGAAAGCGCCAACACCCTGGCGCGAGGCAGCGATGCCGCCCAGGTGGTGGCCGAAGCCTTCCTGGCGGCCAGCAAGCGCGCCCACTTCGCCTTGCAGAACGCGGGCGGCGTGCGCATCCCGGTGCCGGCCGGCACGCTGAGCATGAACACGGCGTTCACGCTGCTGCCCTTCACCAACGTGCTGGTGGAGCTGGAGCTGACGGGGGCGCAGATGGTCGCGGCGCTGGAGGACGCGGTGTCCAACCACCTCGACAACGCGCAGTCGAACGGCTCGCACCCCTACGCCGCCGGCCTGCGCTGGGACCTGGACCTGAGCCAGGCCAAGGGCCGCCGCTTCAGCAACGTGCAGGTCAAGGACCGCAGCACCGGCGCGTGGTCGGCCATCGATCCCGCCAAGACCTACGTGCTGGTCACCAACGACTTCGCCGCCGCCGGCAAGGACGGCTACACCACGCTGGGCACGGTCTACAACACCGGGGCCTACGTCAACACCTACCTGCTCTACACGCAGACCTTCGCGGACCACGTGATCGCCCGGGGCACGATCGCCCGTCCGGTCCGCGCGGACTATTCGCACCAGAAGGTGGTGACGGCGGCAGGCGCGACCCTGCCCTGACCGAGGTCAGCGAGGCGCTCGCGGGAGCGTCTCGCTGGATCGGTCGGGAACGGCGCGGATCAGGTGCGGGTCTGGGCCCGGCGGGCCTTCACGGCGGCGGCCAGCGACTCCAGCACCGGCACGGTCTGGGCCATGCTGATGCAGGCGTCCGTCACTGACACGCCGCGCTTGAGCGCCTGGCCTTCGACGATGTCCTGCCGGCCTTCTTCCAGGTGGCTCTCGATCATCACACCGGTGATGCGTGACTCGCCGCCGGCGATCTGGCGGGCGATGTCCGTGGCCACGTCGATCTGGCGGCGGTGCTGCTTGCTGCTGTTGGCGTGCGAGAGGTCG
>CAYYCN010000084.1:0-14297 GCA_964470355.1 uncultured Sphaerotilus sp. | reverse complement strand
CATCGATCCCCCGGGGAATGTGTACGCGTTCACGTAGTTGGCGTTGAGCACCCGGTAGCTGTAGGGCATCTGCGGCCGATGCGAACGGCTGGCCAGCGATGCCCCGACCTCGCTCACGTAGCGGTTGACCGCCTCGTCCTGGACCGCCCCCAAGTCGGCGGAAAACTGCTGGGGCGCGACCTGCCGGTCCACCGCCACCTCGTTGGCCTCCGACATGCCGACCAGGATGCTCTCGCCAGTCACGGGGCTGGTGGTGCACCCCGAGAACCCGGCCAGCGACGCCGCCGCCCACGCCACCGACTGACCCAGGAAACGCCGACGGGGCACCCAAGGCCCTTGAAAAACAGGAGTGAAAGGGGTCATGGCAAGGCCTCGATCGATCGGGAAGCTGGACACAAAACTTCACGATTGTGCCGAGGCCCGCGTCGAGCGGCCACCCTCGAAGCCGGGAAAGCACGGCCGCCCATGCCAAGCTGCGCACCCACTGCGTGCGAACGGTGCCAGATTGGCACCGACAGAGGGTCCCTCAGGTCCCCGGGAGCGTCGCCGGGGTCAGCAAGCGGGTGTCCAGCTCACGGATGCGCTCGTCGACGTAATAACCGCCGTACTCGGTGTATCGCAAAAAGGCCCGTCGACACCGCCGGCATTGCCAGACGTCGCACCGGTTGTACGGGAAAAACGCCGCTGCGATGGGGGCCTGCGGCGACCAGCCATGGGTTCCGTCAGGGTGGTGTTCCGCCAAGGGGGGATCGTCGATGCCGGGATCCCGCAGCGTCCCCACACACTCCAGGACACCGACATCCAACGTGGCAGGCAGCGACTCCCAGCCCACGCAGCACAACGTACTGCATCCGGTGCACTCGGGAGCGGGTGCCGTGGAAACACAAGAGCCGTCTGGGCGAACACCCAGACGGCTCAAGTCATCGTGTGTCAGGAGAGGCAGGGGGGCCGGGTTCATGGCGCCATTGTGGCGCTTCGCCCCCCACCAGTGCCCCCTGGGGACAACGGGTCAGTCGTCGTTGCCGCCGAAGATGCCCAGCAGCGACAGCAGAGACTGGAACACGTTGTACAGGCTCAGGTACACGCTGAGGGTGGCGGTGATGTAGTTGGTCTCTTCCCCATCGCGCACGCGTTTGAGGTCCACCAGGATGAAGGCCGAGAAGATGGCCGACACCAGCAGCGACAGCGTGATCATCAACGCACCCGACTGCAGGAAGATGTTGGCGATGGCCGCGACCATCACCAGCACCGCACCGATCATCAGGAAACGCGACAGACCGCTGAGGTCACGCTTGATCACCGACGACAAGGTGGCCATGGCCAGGAACACCGCGCCCGTGCCGGCAAAGGCCGTCATGATCAGGCTCGCGCCGTTGGACAGGCCCAGCACCACACCCACCATGCGCGACAGCATCACGCCCATGAAGAACGTGAACGCCAGCAGCACCGGCACGCCCGCAGCCGAGTTCTTGGTGCGCTCGATGGCGAACATGAAGCCGAACGCGCCGGCCATGAACACCACCAGGCCCACGACGGGCGACAAGGCGCTGGCGATGCCCGTGGCCAGGCCCACCCAGGCCCCCAGCACGGTCGGGATCATCGACAGCGCCAGCAGCCAGTAGGTGTTGCGCAGCACCTTGTTGCGCTGTTCCACCGAGGCGACCGAGCCGCCAAAGAGGATCGAAGGATCTTGAGACAGGGGATTCACGATTTTTCTCCTGAGAAAAGTCCTGTGACGGACGTTGTGACTCTAAAAACGGGTTCAGGTTTCCGCGCGGGCGCGCTTTTTGGCACGGGCGCGGATGTTCAAAGCCTCGACCGCCAGCGAGAAGGCCATGGCAGCGTAGATGTAGCCCTTGGGCACATGCACGTCGAAGGCTTCGGCCGTGAGTGCCATGCCCACCATGACCAGGAACGCCAGCGCCAGGACCTTGACCGACGGATGGCGGTCCACGAATTCACCGATCGGCTTGGCGGCCAGCAGCATCACGCCCACCGAAGCCACGACGGCCGCGATCATCACGCCGATGCGGTCCACCATGCCCACGGCCGTGATGACCGAGTCCAGCGAAAACACGATGTCGATGATGCCGATCTGCCCGATCACGCTCCAGAACATCATGCGCCCACCGGCCTTGGCGGCCTCCGGGTCGGCCGCGGGTGGGCCGTCTTCCTCGCGGGCCTCGACTTCCACGAAGATCTCGTGCGAAGCCTTGTACAGCAGGAACAAGCCGCCCAGCAGCAGGACCAGATCACGCCCACTGATGCCCTGGCCCCACACCGTGAACAGGTCGGCCGTGAGACCCATCACCCAGCTCAGCGAGAACAGCAGCGCCAGCCGCGAGACCATGGCGAAACCCAGGCCCAGTCGACGGGCCTGGTCGCGCTGTTCGGGTGGCAGCCGTCCGACGAGGATGGAGATGAAGATGATGTTGTCCACGCCGAGGACGATTTCCAGGGCGGTGAGCATCGCAAAGGCGATCCACAGGTTGGGGTCGAAGAGGAATTCCATGGGGAAGATCAGGTGGACGCACCCACAGCGGCCGCGCGGGCCGGTGCGTGGTGCCGGAGGCCGTCCGGCCAGGGACAGGCCGGGGACCGCTCAGGCGAGCGTGGAAAGCAGGCTGGGAGGACGCAGCAACCCATCGAGGACGGGAGAACGCCTCAGGGGATCGGTCGGACCGTGGAGCCAGGGCCCGGGGGAGTGGGCGATCGGTTCGTACCGCATCGCAGGCACGACCAGGGGCACGTCCGTGCCGGCCTCTGCCCAGGGTTGGCCGAGATCGCGGTCGGGGGACTCGGCGGTCGCCGGGATCGCGCCCGAGGGCGCCTCATCCACCTGCACCTGCACAGACCGAGGATCCCCACGGGAGGGGGAGGCCCCGTCCCAGAGCACGGCAGTCGTGAAGCCGAAGCGCGGGAAATCTTCGGCCAGCGCGCGTCCGCCCGGCTCCAGACCGGACCCGAACATCAGCAGCGCCAGAAGGAAAACCCACCATCTCGTCAGCATCGAGAAGGCATTGTATCGATCAGGGAAATTCCTGTCGGATCACGGGCCGGCAAGAGTTCTCAACTCCACGCCCATGTCGGACCACGCCGCGGGCTGGCAGGTGAACAGCAGGATCTGGTGACGCCGAGAGGCGTCGTACAGCACCCGCTTCATCTGGGACAGGCGCTGGGCATCGCTGTGCACCAGCACATCGTCGAGCACGAGCAGGGTCGGCCGTCCCGCCTGCTGGAGCAGGTCGGCATAGGCCAGGCGACTGATCAGGGCCATCTGCTCGCGGGTGCCGAAACTCAGCGCATCGATGTCCCCGGCCTCCAGGCCCCCGTCAGGGGTCCGGCTCACCCGCCGCCCTGGCTGCAGCGAGGCCCCAAGCTCCACGCGGGACTGAGGCCACAGCAGCGGCAGGTAGTGCGACATGCGCTCCAGCAAGGGCGCGTGCAGGCGGTCCAGCGCGGCCTGACGCCGCGCCTCGATCAGACGGCACAACAGGTCGAGTGCCTGGGCGCGGCGCGAGAGCTCCCCTTGCCGCAGCTCGGACCGGGCCCGTTCACCGACCACGCTGGCCAGCGACTCTTCCAGGCCCTCGGCGCCAGCCTCGGCCAATGCGGCCTGCAGTTGGAGGATCTGCTCGTGGCGGCGCTGGTGGGCCTGCAATCGCTGATTCACGCTGGCTTGCAGGCGTTCGATGTCCTGTCGGATCCAGTCCGGACGTGCCGCCGAGATCACGGATTCGGCCTGCCGGACCTGCTCGCGCAGGACCTCACACTCGGTTTGGGCCTCCAACAGAAGGCGTTGGGACTGCACCCGCCGCGCATCGCGCTGCGCCTGCACTTCGGCCGCTGAAGCCAGGCGGCGCTCCCGCTCGGCGATGTCGAGTGCACTTCGCCAGCGGGCCTCGGCCCGCTCGGCAACCCCGAGGGCTTGGCGGGCGGCCCGCTCCCGGTCCTGGGCCGCCTCGTCCGCAGCCTCCGCCTGCGCCAGGCTCAGGACCGGGAGATCAGGGTCGGTGACCACAGGCAGCTGCTCCATGCGGCGCAGTCCCTCGGCGCATCGGTCCTGCGCCTGCGCCCACTCGGCTCGCAGCGGGTCGATTCCCTGGGGCGCCAGCAGCCGCAGGGCCTGACGGGCGCTGCGGACCTGGGCCGCATGCTCCAGCTGCGCCGCATGGCGACGCTCGGCATCGTCGAGCGAAGCCACGCCCAGGCCCTGCAGGGCCGCCCGCAGCGCGTCTCCCGCGCGTTCATGGTGGCGAATGCGCTCGGCCAGGTCTCCGCCCCCAGGGGTGATGGTCAAACGCCCCAGACCCGGCAGATCCAGCACCGACCGGGCGTCCAGCAGCACTTCGCCCTCCCCGCTCAGCGGCGCTTCGGCGCCTTCCGCCCCTTCGATCCAGGTCAGCGCGACACCAGGAACCAGTTGGTGATGCAGACGGGTGGCCACCGCTTGGCGCTGGAACCGGGCTTCACGTTCCGCGCGGTCCAACTGCCGCAGGCGCTCGATCTCGGCGGCCGGCCACTCGGCTCCGGGCGAGGTTTCCACCAGCGCCTGCAGCGCGGCCTGGGCCTGCTGCACCCGTTCAAGCAGCGCCTGCGCTCGCCGGGCCCCGGCGCGCGCATCCTGAAGCTGTTGGTCCAGGGTCAAGCGCTGAGCCGACAACCGCGAGGCGTTCGCCTGCGCCCGGGCCCGAGCCGTGGCGGCCTGGGCTTGCGCCAGCATGTCATGGGCCTGCGCCAGCATCGGCGCCTGCGCGGCCAGCTGCGCCGAAGCGTCCTGCCACTCACGCTCCCGCTGGACCGCCAACTCGGCCTGCCGGACCTGGTGCTGGAGATCCTGGGCCAGCAGTTCACGGGTCTGCTCGCTGCGCTGCAGCCGGTCCTGGTCCTGGCGCAGCCGCTCCCCCTGGCGCGTCAGCGCCTCGAGTTCGGCTTGGGCCCGCTCAAGATCGGCGCGCCAGGTCTCCCATGGTTTGTCCCGGGCATCGGTTTCGTGATCCAAACGCAGACGCCCCAATTCGTCGACCTGCGCCCGATACCGCTGGATCCGCCCCTCCAGCTCCTGTCCCTGTGCACGCAGGACCGGCAACCGCTCCGATACCACCGCCCATTCCCCGCGGGGCTTGCCTCCGGGGGTGAGCAGTTCGGCGCGTTGCTGCTGCAAACGCTCCAGCAGGGCGTCGCCCCCGGAGGCGGTCAACTCGTGCAGGGCCTGGTCGGTGGCGCTCAGGCCGGACAAGGCCTCGCGCAGATGGTCTTGGGCAGGGCCGACCTCCAGCAGGTGCCCCGTGCCCTGCTCCACCCAGAGCAGGCCCGGAATGCCGGCATGCTCGGGCTTGCTGGCTCCTTTGCTGGCGAAACTGAACCCGAACAGCTGGGCCAAGTGGTCCTCGGCGGCTGCGCTGTCCAGCGTCGTCGCCCCCATGCGCAAACTGCACCGCTTGCGCGCCAGGAAACTCTTGACCAGCCGGTGCGACACCCCGGCCAGCTCAAAATCCACCTCGATCGTCGGGGCGGAACTCCCTTCGCCCCACGGTCGCAGGTCTTCCAGTGCCGTGGAGCGGTTGCGCTCCAGGAATGCGGCACGCAGGGCGCGCACCAACGTGCTCTTGCCGGCTTCGTTGGGGCCGGTCACGATGTTCAGGCCGGGCGTCAGGCCCGACAGTTCCATCGGCTGCCGGAAGCGCCGGACCTGCTCAACACGCAGGCGGGTCAGGTGCATGCGCATCATGCCGTCAACTCCGCGGCCAACAGGCTCAGCGCGTGCCGGGCCACATGGGCCTCTTCCGTGTCCCCGAGCCCTCGGTCACGCAATTCGGCCACCACATCGGACAGATAGCCGTCCGTGGGCAGTTCGGCCAACTCACGCTCCGTCGGGCTCCACTGCAGGCGCAGGCGATCGACCTGCAGATGGCGCACCCGGGCCTCCGCCCGAGCCCAGGCCCCGGTCAGGCGCTGGTGCATGTCGAGGTCCACCCGTCCGGATACCGTCAGATCCACGACGTCATCGGCCCCGAGCGCATCCAGTCGATCGATGAGCGCATCCACATCCGTCGACACCTGAAGGGTGACATCCCAGGCCTGCCAGCGGTAGCGCCCACACGGCACCGGAGTGACCCGGACCGGCGCATCGGGAGCGTGATCCACCTCCACCTTCAGCGCCTGCCCCGCCCCGTTGTCCTTGAAGCGGTCGGGCTCGGGCGTGCCGGCATACCAGGTCCGGGCGTCGATGCACTTGCAGCCGTGCCAGTCTCCGAGCGCCAGGTAATCCAACCGCGCCGACTGCGCCCGCTGTGGGTCGATGGGATTGGCCGAATCGATGCCCTCCGCCAGCAGCCCCTGCACGCCACCGTGCGCGAGCCCGATGCGCAACCAGCCCTCGGGCGTGACCGCGCGATCGAACCAGGCCGTCAAATCCTCGTGCGTGTGGCGCTGCGTGAGTGGCGCTGGCAACACGGCCACCCGCAACTCTGGCAGGAAAAAAGGCTCAGGCTGAAACAGCAGGTGCACATTCGGCGGCACGGCGTGCAGGCGCACCGCTCGGGACCACACGCTCTCGGGCAGCGCGGCGTCGTGGTTGCCGGGAATCAGACACCAGGGCCCCGTGAAGGCGGCCATGGCGAGGAACAGACGCCGCACCGTCCGGTCCGACACGGTCTGCGCGTCAAAGACGTCCCCCGCCACCAGCACCGCATCCACCCGCCATTCACTGGCCAGGCGGGCCATCCGCTCCACCGCCGCAAAACGCGCCTCGGCAAGCAGGGGGGCATTTTCAGCGTCGAGGGTCGTGAACTGACGGCCGATCTGCCAGTCGGCGGTGTGCAAGAAGGTGGGCATCGGGGGCGAAAGACCGTCGAACGGGTGAAAGGCCAGGACGCGATTGTGCGTGACCGGGTCAGACGCCCCGCCCCGCCACACGCCACCGCTCGACCGCCGCCACCGCTTCGGCCAGCCCGGCCAGACAAGACACCCCCGCCGTGGTCGAGCCCCGCGCGCTGCCTTGCCCTCCGATCCACAGCGCCACAGCGGGCGGCAGCAGGTCCCGCAGCTGCGCCACCACCGCCCCCACCTGCCGGGAGGGGAAAGCCGTCGAGAACGACAACGCGACGATGTCGGCCTGGTGCGCCAATGCCGCGCGGGCGATGTCCGCCACCGGCGTCTGCGTGCCCAGGGGCACACATTCCGCGCCCTCCAGCGCCAGCAGGGCCTCGACCATCAGCAACCCCAGCTCGTGCGACTCACCCGGAACGGTGGTCAGCAACACCTTGGGTCGGCGTTCGCCGTGGCGTGCCAGGTCCGAGATGGCCTGACGCAGCTGGCGTCGACACAGTTCGGTGAACAGATGCTCCTCGAAGATCTCGATGCGTCCGACTTCCCAGGCCTGCCCGACCTGTTGCGTCAGAGGGGCCACTGTGTCCAGGACAAACCGAAGCAGCCCTTGACGCGCCTGCCGCTGGGCCAACGCTTGGGCGAACGCATCTGCCTCGTGTCGCCGGAGCATGTCCAACAGGGGATCCAGCGCCAGCGCCTCTTCGGCAGGCAGCGCCAACCGGGATCCGGACGCCAGTCGGGACAGGTCATCGGTCGAAGCCAACATCAGCTTGCCTGGCCGATGTCCTTGATCCATCAGCCGTTTGACCAGTCGGAGCCGCTCCACCTGATCCGGCGGATACACCCGCTCGCCGTGCGCGTCGCGTTCCGGCGCTGGAAATCCGTAACGCCGCTCCCACACCCGCAAGACGTCCTTGGACAGACCGGTGTCCCGTTCGACGGCGGCGATGTTGAATCCCGGTGTGTTCACTTTTGTCCTCGACAAAACTAGGTCAAACCATTGACAGACGCTTCAGTTGTCCCTACCTTAGCGCCAAGCCCTTCATTTGTCCATGACAAAAGGTCTACAACACTCCGTTCGCAAAGGGTTCGCCATGGTCCGCCCCTCCCGCATCGCCGTCGTCGGCGCCGGCATTTCCGGACTGGCCTGCGCGTGGCTGCTGTCGCGGCAGCACCGCGTGACCTTGTTTGAAGCCGATCCCCGACTGGGCGGCCACACCCACACGGTCGACCTGACACTGGAAGGCCACACGCACCCGGTGGACACCGGATTTCTCGTCTTCAACGACCGGACCTATCCGAACCTCATCCGGATGTTCGAACGGCTCGGTGTGGAAAGTGTCGAGACGGACATGTCGTTCGCCGTCAGCCTCCAGGATCCCGACCTCGAATGGGCGGGCACCAGCCTCGCCACCGTGTTTGGGCAAAAGCGCAATCTCTGGCGTGGCCGGTTCTGGTCGATGCTGCTCGACATCCTGCGCTTCAACCGCGAAAGCACCGCCTGGCTGGTACGCCACCCCGATTCACCGGCCACGCTGGGGGAGTTCCTCCGGAACGGACGTTACAGCGAGGCCTTCGCGCACTGGTACCTGCTGCCGATGGCCGCGGCCATCTGGTCTTGCCCGACCGGACAGATGCTGGGCACCCCGCTGTCCACCTTCGTGCGCTTTTGCCAAAACCACGGGCTGCTCCAGGTGTTCGATCGCCCCACCTGGCGCACGGTGCGCGGCGGCGGGCGGGAATACGTGCGCCGCATCGCGGCCCAGTTGGAGGACGTTCGCACGGCGTGCCCCGTCCGGTCGGTGACCCGTCAGGGACACGCCCTCGTGGTGCATCACGCCGCAGGCCACGAGGTCTTCGATCAGGTGGTCATGGCCTGCCACAGCGATCAGTCGCTGGCGGTGCTGGGCGACACCGCCAGCACCGCCCAGCGCGAGGTGCTGGCGGCTGTGCGCTACCAGCCCAACCGCGCCGTGCTGCACTCCGATCCCGCCTTGCTGCCCCGCGATCCAGCCCTGTGGTCGGCCTGGAACTACTTTGCCGGGCAAGGCGAACCTGGTCAGCAACCGGTGGGGGTCTCCTACCTGATCAACCGACTGCAACCGCTGCCCTTCCGTGCCCCGGTCGTCGTCACGCTCAATCCGGTGCAGGAGCCGGACCCGGACCGCGTGCACGCCCGTTTTGAATACGCCCACCCGATCTTCGACGCCCCGGCCATCGCGGCCCAGCAGCGACTGGACGATCCCGCCCTGGGCCTTCAGGGCGCGGGCGGGGTCTGGCTGGCTGGCGCCTGGGGGGGGCACGGCTTCCACGAAGACGGGCTGAAATCGGCGCTGAAGGTCGTGCGGGGCCTGGGGGTGCCCGTGCCTTGGGACGTCGGCCTGAGCAACGCCACGCCCGCGCCCGAAACCGCTCCGGCATGAGCGGCGGCGATTCCTCCTTCCGGCCCCCACGACCATGACCCGCTTCCCTGAGCTGCTGGTTGGACAGGTGATGCACCGCCGTCTGCGGCCGGTCGAACACACCTTCGTCCACCCGGTGTTCTACGTGCGACTGCCACTGGATCGGATCGACCAGGCCGCCGGCCCGCTGTTCGGCATCGAGCGTTGGCGCCCGCTGTCCTTTTTCCGGCGAGACCACGGCCCGCGCGACGGTCGCCCGCTGCGTCCCTGGATCGAGGCCTTGCTGCGCGAACGGGGCCTGCCGCACGACGGCGAGATCGTGCTGCAGACCTTTCCGAGGGTGATGGGCGGGGTCTTCAACCCGGTCAGCTTCTGGTTTTGCCATGACCGCGAGGATCGGCTGATCGCCGTGCTCGCCGAAGTCAACAACACCTTCGGCGACACCCACAGCTACCTGCTGCATCACCCCGAAGGCGAGCCGCTGCGCGACGGTGAGGAGCTGTGTGCGGCCAAGGCCTTCCACGTGTCGCCGTTCTGCACCGTGCAGGGGCAATACCGGTTCCGATTCCGCCATGCCCCGGACCGCGGGATCGACTCGGCCTGCATCGACCACGACGACGCTAGCGGCCCCCTGCTGCGGACCTCGATCTCCGGACACCTTCAGCCCTGGAGTCCCGGCGCCCAAGCCCGGGTGCTGTTGCGCATGCCGCTGCTGACCCTGGGCGTGTGGGCGCGCATCCATTGGCACGCCTGGCGGCTGTGGCGCAAAGGTGTGCCCTTCCACGGGGCCCGACCGCCGGTGGCGCCCCAATCCGCCGCGCCAGCCGCTGTGACCTCTCCCTGTGCCTTCGCGGATCCCAAGGACCTCAACACATGAACACCACCACCCTGAACCTGCCGGTCGTCGCCCGGATGAGCCGCGAAACCCGCACCGTCCTGCGCCTGTTCGAGAGCCTGGCCCACGGTCGGCTGGAGGTGCGACTGCCCGACGGCACGGCACATTCCTTCGGCAGCGGAGATCCAGGCCTGACGCTGCACGTTCACGACGAAGCCGTGTTCTCCCGGGTGCTCGCCCGCGGCGACATCGGTCTGGCCGAGGCCTACCTGGACGGCCTGTGGGACAGCTCCGACCTGACCGCCCTGCTCACCTTGTTCGCACGCAACCGGGAGGCCCTGCGCCGCGCGGTCTACGGATCCTGGCGCTCACTCCTGGCCGCACGGCTTCGTCACGCCCTGCGGCGCAACAGCCGCACCGGCAGCCGACGCAACATCATGGCCCACTACGACCTGGGCAATGCCTTCTACGCCCAGTGGCTCGACCCGACGATGAGCTACTCGTCGGCACTCTTCGAGCCGACCCTCTCGCCCCAGGGCTCGACCGCCGACGCTTTGCAAGCGGCCCAGTCGGCCAAATACCGCCGGATCCTCGACCGGCTGCAGGCCCAGCCCGGCGACTCCGTGCTGGAGATCGGCTGCGGATGGGGGGGATTGGCCGAAGAAGCGGTCGCGCGCGGGCTGCGCGTGACGGGCCTGACCCTCTCCCCCGCCCAGCTCGAATGGGCGCAGCGCCGCGTGCCCGAAGCCGATCTGCGGCTGCAGGACTACCGGGACCTGCAAGGCGCGTTCGACCACGTGGTGTCCATCGAGATGTTCGAGGCCGTGGGCGAACGCTGGTGGCCTCATTACTTCCGCACCCTGGCGCGCTCGCTGCGCCCCGGGGGGCGGGCCATGGTCCAGTCCATCACCATCGACGAATCGCTGTTTGACACCTACCGACGCGGGACCGACTTCATCCAGCAGTACGTGTTCCCCGGCGGGATGCTGCCCTCCCGCACCGCGTTTCGCGAACAGGCCCGACGCCAAGGCCTGGCGGTGCGTGACGAGTGGGCCTTCGGGACCGACTACGCGCGCACGTTGGCCGAGTGGCGCCGGGCCTTCGAGGCGAACTGGCCTCAGATCCAGCCGCTGGGCTTCGACGACACGTTCCGGCGCCTATGGCGTCTGTACCTCTGCTACTGCGAGGCCGGCTTCCTCACCGGAAACATCGATGTCGTGCAATTTGAACTGGCCCACGCCTGAGCGGCCCCCGACGGGCTCCCGGCGCGCATGGCTCAGAGGGGCGGTCGGGCTCACGGCACTGACCGGTCTGTCCGCCCAGGCGGCCGACGTCCAACCGCTCCGTCTGCCCTCCGATGCCCCTGCGCCAGCGGATGGCCGCCCCCCGGAAATTCCGCCAGAGCTGGACCTGCGCGGACGCGGCACGTTCAGGCGGTTCGGGTTCCATGTGTACGACGCCCGACTCTGGTCCACCGCCTCCGAACCACTCCGCCCTCCACTGGCGCTGGAGCTGAGCTATCGGCGGTCGATCCAGGGACGCGACATCGTGGCGGCCAGCCTGGATGAGATGCGCCGACTGGGCGCTCCTTCAGCGCTGCTGGACGGCTGGCAGCCCCGACTTCAATCGCTGTTTCCGGACGTGCGGGACGGCGATCGCATCACCGGCCTGCAAACGGTGTCCGCGGCACGGTTCTGGTTCAACGGACGAGCGATCGGCCAGATCGAGGACGCGGCATTCGCCCGCTGGTTCTTCGGCATCTGGCTGGATCCCCGCACCCGCGCGCCGGCCCTGCGAGCGGCACTGCTGGGTGCATCGGCCCAGCCACGCCGAGAGGGGTCTCCGTGACCCCCCTGCACACCCTGGCGTTCGGGCTGCCGGCACTCCCGTTGGCCTTCGCCGCTCTGCCGGTGTATGTGCAGGTGCCCGCGCTGTACGCCGAAACGACCGGGCTGTCCCTTGGCACGTTGGGTTTCACCCTGCTGCTGGCGCGATTGGCGGACGCGCTGATCGACCCCTGGTTGGGCACGCTGGCCGATCGGCATTCCCGTCGCCGGCTGATGGGCTGGGCGTTGTGGCCGCTGGGGCTGGGATTTGCCGCGCTCCTGAATCCGCCCGCCACCGCAGGACAGGGCTGGCTGCTCGGCGCGTTGCTTCTGACGTATCTGGGCTACTCCACCGCCAGCGTGGCCCACCTGGCCTGGGGGGCCACGCTCGGCACCGTCCACCGGAACCTGCCCCGGCTGACCGCCATGCGAGAGGGGCTGGGGCTCGCCGGAGTCCTGCTGGCTGCGGCCTTGCCGTCGCTGTGGGGCGGTCTGCCCGCCACGGGTGCGCGGGTGCTGTCGTGGCTGCTGCCCCCGCTGCTGCTGCTCGGGTGGGGCGCGCTCGTCTGGAGCGTTCGATCCCAGCCCCCCGGATCGATCGATCCCCCCTCCGACCCGACCCCCTCCTTCGCGGCTGGCGTGTCCACCGCGTGGCGGGATCCGGTGCTGCGGCGGTTGCTGACGGTGTTCCTGATCAATGGGATCGCGTCCGCCGTCCCGGCCACCCTGTTTCTCTTTTTTGTCGCAGACGTGCTGCAAGCCCCTTCGCTTGGCGGCCCGTTGCTGGTGCTGTACTTCCTCTGTGGCGCGGCCTCCCTGCCCGGATGGGTGCGGCTGGCCGACCGGCTGGGACGCACACGGGCCTGGGCCGTCTCGATGGGACTGGCCTGGGGGGCGTTTTCGGGGGCTGCGTGGGTGGGGCCTGGCGATTCGCTGGCCTTTGCCATGGTGTGCGCCGCCTCCGGACTCGCCCTCGGTGCGGATCTCAGCCTGCCCGCCACCCTGGCAGGCGCCCGCGGGGAACACCTGGGACAAGCGGGCGCCACGTTCGGGATCTGGAACCTGATCACCAAGCTCAACCTCGCTTTGGCCGCCGGGCTGGCCTTGCCACTGCTCGCTCTGGCGGGCTACGCACCCGGTCGCCCCGAAGCTGCGCAGGCCCTGACCTGGGCCTATGCCGGCCTGCCGCTGGCGTTCAAGGCTCTGGCGATGGCCTTGCTGTGGCGCTGGCGCTTCACCCTGGAGAACCCCTCATGAACTGGAAAGCCCCTTTCATTGCCCTGGCCGCCACCATCGGCCTGACGGGATGTGCCGGCCCGAGTGTTCAGCAGTACGCCCAGGCACAGCCGGCCCTTGACGTGCGCCAGTACCTGAATGGCACCCTCGACGCCTGGGGCCTGTTCCAGGGCCGGTCCGGCGACGTTCAGAAGCGGTTCAAGGTCGTGATCGAGGCCCGCTGGGAAGGCGAGGTCGGAACGCTGGACGAGCGCTTCGAATGGTCCGACGGCAGTCACAGCCGGCGCGTCTGGACGCTTCGGCGCCAACCGGATGGCACCCTGCGCGGCACCGCCGACGATGTGGTGGGCGAAGCCCTGGGGGAAGTGGCCGGCAACGCCTTGCGCTGGCGCTATGTGCTGGCCTTGCCGGTCGATGGCCGCACGTACCACGTCGACTTCGACGACTGGATGTTCCTCATGGACGAACGGGTCATGCTCAATCGCTCTGCCATGTCGAAGTGGGGTGTGCACTTGGGTGAGGTGACCCTCACGTTCGTGAAGCGCTGAACCCGCGGGGGTTTTCCATGAATCCACGCATTCGCGATTGGCGCCACCGTCGGGTTTGGCTGGTGGGCGCGTCCTCCGGCATCGGGGCCGCACTGGCCCAGGCGCTGCACAACCGGGGCGCCCAATTGGCCGTGTCCGCCCGACGCGCCGCCCCGCTGCATGCCCTGGGCCTGGACGGCGCGGTGGTGCTGCCCTGCGACGCCACCGACGCCGGACAACTCGCCACCGCTCACGCCCATCTGCTGGAGCGCTGGGGCGGCCTGGATCTGGTGGTGTACCTCGCTGGCGACTACCGCCCCATGCGCAGCGATCACTTCGACCTGCAGGTGGCCGAGCAGGTGGTTGAGGTCAATTTCCTTGGGGCGATGCGCCTGGCTTCCGTGGTGGTGGGCCACCTGGCCCCCGGCGCGGGATTGGCGCTGGTGGCCAGCGTGGCGGGCTATCGCGGCCTGCCGCAGGCGCTGTGCTACGGCCCCGGCAAAGCCGCACTGATCCATTTCGCCGAAATCCTGCACCTGGAACTCGCGCCCCGCGGCATCGGGGTCTGGGTTGTCAACCCCGGATTCGTGGACACGCGGCTCACCCAGCGCAACGACTTCCACATGCCGGCGCGCATCAC
>CAYYCN010000083.1:0-14528 GCA_964470355.1 uncultured Sphaerotilus sp. | reverse complement strand
TCACCATGTAGACGGTCTCGTTCTCGCGGAAGAAGTTCAGCACCGAGACCACGCTGGGATGGCTGATCTGGGCCAGCGAGCGGCCTTCTTCAAAGAAGCTCTTCAACCCCAGGCGATACAGCGGCTGCTTCTCGGGCTTGACCACGGGCACAAGCTCGCCTGCACCGCGCTCGGCCAGCGAAGACGGCAGGTATTCCTTGATGGCCACCAGCCTGCGTTCGGCATCCTCCGCGAGGTACACCACGCCAAAACCTCCGGCGGCCAGCTTGCGGATGATCTGGTAGCCGCCAACCACGGTGCCTGCAGGCAGCGGGGCGGGTTTGGGCTTTGACATAATGAAATTTTGTAGGGGGCAAGGAGCTCGATGTCAGTCTACAGCATGACCGGATACGCCAGCGTCAGCCAAGGGGGCTCCGATGCGGCATCCGTGCGCACGACCGGCGTGACGATCGAACTGCGGTCGGTGAACAGCCGGTTCCTGGACCTGTCGTTCAAGATGCCCGACGATTTGCGTGCGCTGGAGCCGGCGCTGCGGGAGTTGTTGACCGCCGGTTTGCGTCGAGGCAAGGTCGAGTTGCGTCTCACGCCCGAACGCACCGGGGAGGCCGCCCAGCAGGCCCCCCTGGATCACCAGCTCGAATCCCTGGCCCGTCTGGAGGCGGGTGTGCGCCAGGTGTTGCCCGACGCGCCGCGCCTGACCGTGTTCGAGGCGCTGCAGTGGTGCCGCGGCAGCGCGCCGCCGGTGCGGCTCGATGAGGTGGCGGTCGAGGTCACCCGGGTGTGCGTGGAGCGTCTGCGCGAGGCCCGCGCCCGTGAGGGCGAACGTCTGGTCGGCATCCTGATGGATCGGGTGCATCAGTTGCGTGCACTGGCCGCCCAGGCCGCGCCGCTCGTGCCCGAGGTGGTGGCGCGTCAGCAGCAGCGGTTCCTCGATCGCTGGAACGAGGCGCTGCAGAGTGCCGGGGCCACCCAGGCCGTGTCGCCGCAGGCCCTGGCCGAGCGGGCCATGTCCGAGGCAGCGGCCTTCGCCATTCGCATCGACGTGGCTGAGGAGCTGTCGCGGCTGGGGGCCCACCTCGACGAGATCGAGCGGCTGCTCGGACAGGGCGGAGAGCTGGGCAAGCGTCTGGATTTCCTCATCCAGGAACTCCATCGCGAAGCCAATACGCTGGGCTCGAAGTCGGCCGTGCTGGAGCTCTCGCGCATTTCTGTCGAGATGAAGGTGCTGATCGAGCAACTGCGTGAGCAGGTCCAGAACATCGAATGACCCCGTGATCCCATGAATCAGAACGTCACTTCCGCCGCAGCCACCGAGGCCGCTGATCTGCCTGGCAACCTTTTCGTGGTGGCCGCACCCTCCGGTGCGGGCAAGTCCAGCCTCGTGAAAGCGTTGCTTGAACTCGACTCGCACCTGATGGTGTCGGTCTCGCACACCACCCGCGCGCCCAGGGGTCAGGAGCAAGACGGGCGCGAATACTGGTTCGTGGGCAAGGACCAATTCCAGTCCATGATCGAAGCGGGCGATTTCTTCGAGTGGGCCGAGGTGCATGGCAACCGCTACGGCACCTCGCGTGGTGCGGTGGAGGCGAGGCTGAAGTCCGGCGAGGATGTGGTGCTGGAGATCGACTACCAGGGGGCGTTGCAGATCAAGGCGCTGTTCCCGTCGGCGGTGTTGATCTTCATCCTGCCGCCCTCGTGGGAGGAGTTGCGCCAGCGGCTGTGTCGCCGCGGCGAAGATGCGCCCGAGGTGATCGAGCAGCGCATGGTCAATGCCCGCATCGAGGTCGCCCAGGCCCAGCATTTCGACTACATCGTGGTCAATGCCCTGTTCGAGACCGCCCTGTTTGATCTGAAGACCATCGTGCACGCGCAGCGGCTAAAATATGCGGCTCAGCGCCGTTCCCGCCCTGCGGTTTTCGGCGCCCTGCAACTCACCTAGGCTCTTTGCACATGGCTCGCATCACCGTTGAAGACTGTCTCCAGAAGATCCCGAACCGCTTCCAGCTGGTGCTGGCTGCGACCTACCGGGCACGCATGCTGAGCCAGGGCCACGCCCCCAAGATTGAAGCCAAGAACAAGCCGGGCGTGACCGCGCTGCGCGAGATCGCGGCCGGCCAAGTGGGCCTGGAGATGCTCCGAAAGGTGCCGACCTGAGGCACTGAAAAGGTGCCCTGGCAGGTCAGGGTGCCTTTTTTTGAAGCTGCAAACGCCGCTTCCAGCCGGTAGAGTGTCGTCATGGTGTCACGCGCTGCAGATGTTCTCCGCCGGATGTTTTTCCCGCCGTGGGTGGTTCGCACGGCGGGCCGGGTCACGGGCGGTGCGGACACGGCGGTCCTGGATTCCGTCCCCCCGCCGGTGGCAGTCGACCCGGTGCCGGGGGCTCATGGCGCCAACACGGCCTCGTTTGCCGCCCTGACGGGCAAGCTCGACTACCTTGATGCCGAAGACATCCGTCGGGTGCGCGAGGCCTACCGGTTTGCCGACGAGGCCCACCTCGGTCAGTTCCGGGCCAGTGGCGAGCCCTACATCACCCACCCCATCGCGGTGGCCGGGTTGTGCGCCGACTGGAAGCTCGATGCGCAGGCCGTGATGGCGGCGCTCATGCACGATGCCATGGAGGACTGTGGCATCACCAAGCAGGAGTTGATCGAGCGGTTCGGCGCCCCCACGGCCGAGATCGTCGATGGGCTGACCAAGCTCGACAAGCTGCAATTCTCCACCAAGGAGGAGTCGCAGGCCGAGTCGTTCCGCAAGATGCTGCTGGCGATGGCGCGCGACGTGCGGGTCATCCTGATCAAGCTGGCCGATCGTCTGCACAACATGCGCACGATGTCGGCGATGGCTGCGAACAAGCGCTCGCGCATCGCGCGCGAGACGCTGGAAATCTACGCCCCCATCGCGCACCGCCTGGGGCTGAACCAGACCTACCGTGAGTTGCAGGAGCTGTCGTTCCAGTTCCTGCAGCCATGGCGCCATTCGGCACTGGCCAAGGCGGTCAAGTCCGCACGCGGGCATCGACGGGACGTGATCGAGCGGGTGCGTGGCGAGGTGGCCCTGGCGCTGGGACAGGCCCAGTTGCCGGCCCAGGTCTACGGCCGTGAAAAGACCATCCATTCGATCTATCACAAGATGCGAGAGAAGCACCTGAGCTTTGCGCAGGTGAGCGATGTGTTCGGCTTTCGCATCGTGGTCGGGACGCTGCCAGAGTGCTACCTGGCCTTGGGCGTGCTGCACCAGCTGTACAAGCCGGTGCCGGGGCGTTTCAAGGACTACATCGCCATACCCAAGGGCAACGGCTACCAGTCCCTGCACACCGCGGTGGTGAGCCCGGTGGGCACTTCGGTGGAGTTCCAGATCCGCACCGAAGCCATGCACGCCGTGGCGGAGGCCGGGATTGCGGCCCACTGGATGTACAAGAGCCGCGCCGAAGGCCAGGCCGACGATCCGCAGAAACTGGGCTCGATGTGGCTGCAGTCGCTCATGGACATCCAGAGCGAAACGCGCGATTCCGCCGAGTTCTTGGAGCACGTCAAGATCGACCTGTTCCCGGATTCCATCTACGTGTTCACGCCCAAGAGTCGCATCCTGGCCTTGCCACGTGGGGCCACGCCGGTCGACTTTGCCTACGCCATCCACTCTCGTGTGGGGGACCACTGTGTGGCGGCCAAGGTCAACGGCGAGCCGGTGCCGTTGCGCACCGAGCTGAGGTCAGGGGATGTCATCGAGATCATCACCGCCCCGGCTGCGCGTCCCAATCCGGCGTGGTTGAATTTTGTGCGCACCGGTCGTGCCCGCTCGAAGATCCGCCACTACCTCAAGAACATGGAGGCCGAGGACTCGTACGAACTCGGTCAGAAGCTGCTGACCCAGGCGTTGCGCGCCGAGGGCCTGCAGATGCCGGCGTTCGATGGAGATCCAGACGCTGCGGACAGCCAGGTTTGGCAGACCCTGGTGCGCTGGAGCGGCAACCGCAACCGGCGCGAGCTGCTCATCGACATCGGACTGGGCCGCAAGATCGCCACCATCGTCGCCAAACGGCTGGCGCGCGAGATGGTCGATGGAGGGCAGCGTCCGGACGCGATCACGCTCACGCTGGGCCGCTACGCCGTGGATGCCAACACGCCCACGCAGGGCACGGTGGTCATCGATGGCAATGAAAACGCCACCGTTCAGTTGGCCACCTGCTGCCGGCCCATCCCGGGCGACGACATCGTGGGTTATCTGGGTCGTGGTGAGGGCCTGACGGTGCACCGTGCCGAGTGCTCGGTGAGCAAGCGCTTGTTCGAGCGCGACGCCGAGCGTTGGTTGGCGGTGGAGTGGTCCGACCATCCCACGCGGGCGTTCCAGACCAGTGTGTCGGTGATCGTGCGCAACGGCAAGGGTGTGCTGGCCGAAGTGGCCCAGTCGGTGAGTTCCGCCGAAGCCGACATCGCCCACATCGACATGGACGCCGTCCAGACCGGCGAGACCAGCGAGCTCAAGCTGCTGCTGGCCGTGCGGGACCGCCAGCATCTGGCCGATGTGCTGAGGGTGGTGCGCCGCGGCCCGTCCGTGGTCAAGGTGGCCCGCGTCAAGTCCTGACGTTGGTGGGGGCGGTCGCCGCCCCTCGGTGTCGGGTCTTCGGCTTCAGTCGGTCGGTGGGGCCGGATAGCTCACCTGGAGAATTTCCAGCCGATCCACGCCGCCCGGGGTGCGCAACTGCACCTCGTCGCCCTCTCTCGCCTTGAGCAGGGCCCGTGCGATCGGAGAGATCCAGCTCACCTCGCCCCGCAGGGCGTCGGCTTCGTCGATGCCCTTGATGGTGATGGTGCGCTCCTCGCCGCGGGCGTTGGCGTACGTCACGGTGGCGCCGAAGAAGATTTGGTCGCTGCCGTGGTGGTGGCTGGGATCGGCCACTTCGGCGATGTCGAGCCGCCGCGTCAGGAACCGGATGCGGCGGTCGATTTCGCGCAGGCGTTTCTTGCCGTAGAGGTAGTCCCCGTTCTCGGAGCGGTCGCCGTTTTTGGCGGCCCAGGACACGATTTCCACGATCTTCGGGCGTTCGACGTCCAGCAATTGCATCAATTCCGCGCGCAGGGCGATGTGCCCTTGCGGTGTCATGTAGTTGCGCGTGCCGGCCGGCAGCGGCGGGAGGCCGGTGGCTTCGTCGTCGCCGTCGTCGTCCGGGGTGTCGTTCTCGCGGGTGAAGGCCTTGCTCATCGCTTTGAAGGGGGTGGCGAGGGGAGGGAAATCGAATTTCGCATTGTGACCCGGCCGATCGATTGACCTTTTCTGGATTCGGTCGAGAATTCAGTCACAGCTTGATACATCCGTGCCTACAGAGATGAAAGCGGGCTGCCGATGTTTGCACCAAGTCGCACTTTTTCAACAACGTCGGAGAACAGCGATCTTGGACCACACGAGTTCGCCCGCCACTTTTCTGAGGGCCCCTTACATGTCACGACCCCATTTCGCACAAGATCCTCTGGACCCCTTGCTCACCACGCGTGAGGCGGCCGTTCGCCTGGGCGTGTCCCTGCGCACGGTGCAGCTGTGGGTCGAGGCGGGCACGCTGCCGGCCGGGCGCACGCCCGGTGGTCATCGCCGCATCCGCCTGTCCGCCGTGGAGGCCCTGGCGCAGCGCAGCGGCCTGCGAGCCGCGGCCCAACCCACGGCCACGGCCGGCTCGGGGGGCACGCCGGTGGATGTGCTGCTGGTCGCCGCCACCATCGACCAGTTGCAGCACTGGACAGAAGCCCTGCAGGTGCTGGTGCCATCGGTGGCCATTCGTGGGGCCAACAACGGCTACACGGGGCTGCTGCAACTGGGTCGCCAGGTTCCGGACCTGCTGATCACCGATCTGGCGATGCCGGACGTGGATGGGTACGCCATGCTGTCGACCCTGTCGGGCATCGGGGACTACGGCGACATGCGCACCCTGGCCATCACGCCGCTGACGCCCCAGGCGATCGCCGAACGGGGCGGCTTGCCCGAGCGGGTGCGAGTGCTGCATCAGCCGGCGCCCGTCATGGCCATCCGCACCTGGGTGGAGGGTGAGTTGGTGCGTCTGGGTCGGGGCCAGCGCCTGGGCGCCTGATGGGTCTGGAGAGGGGTGGACACGCTTCTTTACGGAGCGCGCACCGCCCCGAAGAGGATTTCAGGCATGCTCGCGGCCCGGAGGTTTTTCCTCTGAAGTGACTCTCGGTGACGTGACATGCCTGCACACATTCTTCTGATCGACGACGATGCCCGCCTGACCGCCATGGTGCGTGACTATCTCCAGTCCGCAGGCATGGGGGTGAGTGTGGCCGGGGACCTTGCGCAAGGCCGCGCCATGCTGGCCCGTGAAACTTTCGATGCCCTGGTCTTGGACCTGATGCTGCCGGATGGCGACGGGCTGGACCTCACCCGAGAGCTCCGCTCTGACGCGCGCTGGCGCTCGCTGCCGCTGCTCATGCTCACCGCGCGGGGGGAGCCCATGGATCGCATCCTGGGGCTGGAGCTCGGGGCCGACGACTACCTGCCCAAGCCTTTTGAGCCCCGCGAGTTGCTGGCCCGTCTCAAGGCTTTGCTGCGCCGGGCCTCTCCCACCGCGATGGACGACGGTGTGCTGCGCTTTGGCCGTCTGGAGGTCGATGTGCAGGCGCGCCAGGTCCGCATCGGGGGACAGGAGTGCGACCTGACCAGCTATCAGTTCGACATCCTCATGGTTCTGGCCGGCAGTCCCGGCCGGGTGCTGTCGCGGGACCAGATCATGGATGCCCTCAAGGGGCACCCCATGGACGCCTTCGATCGCAGCATCGACGTGCATGTCTCGCGCATTCGCGCCGTGATCGAGGAAGACCCCAAGAACCCCCGCCGCATCCTCACGGTGCGCGGCGCCGGATACGTGTTCGCACGCAAGCAGGACGGCGACGCAGTCTGACGTCCCGTGGGCCTGCGCAACCTCTATCTCCGGATCTACCTCACGGTCGTGGCCGTGCTGCTGGTGTTCGCCCTGGTGGCGGGCGGCGTGACGCGCCTGTACACCGAAAACGAGCGCGGCCGCATCGAAACGGAATTGCACGAGCGTGCGGCGGTGTGGGGCTCGCTGATCGAGGCCAGCCTGGTGCCCGCGACGGCGCCGGAAGAGGCGCAGCGCGATTCCCTGCTGGACTGGGCGGACAAGCTCAAGCTGCCGCTGGCCCTGGACCGATCCGACGGCCAGCGTCTGGCGACGTCGCGTCGATTTGAACGGTTGGTGCACGAGGGGCAGGACCTGAGCACCACCGCCACCCGGGTGGTCCTGAAGGATGGGCGTGTGCTGTGGATCGGACGGCCGAACTTCCGCGACGCCGGGCTGCCGTTCCTGGATCGCAAGGTCGGACGCAAGCCCCACCGCGATCGAGTCCCAGAGGGCCATGAAGAGATGGGACCGGCCAGCGCGTCCGGGGGGGAGGGCGCCGACATCGATCCGGGTCCCCCGCCTCCCGGACTGGACCTGGGGGATCGTCCGCCGCGTCGCCATCTGGACCGGGAGGGTTTTGGGCGCCCGGGCGGCCCTTGGCTGGAGATTCTGGACCGTTTTGGCGGGCCCCTGGTGGTGGGTGTGGGCGTTCTGTTCGTGGCGGTGGCGGCGGGCTCCTATCCTGTGATTCGCCGGCTGACCCGTCGCCTGGAGGTCCTCAAGCAGGGCGTGGAGACGTTTGGTTCCGGCCAGTTGGGGCACCGCGTGGCCGTGGACGGTCGCGACGAGGTTGCCGCCCTGGCCGGGGCGTTCAACCACGCGGCCCAACGAGTCGAAGATCTGGTCACGTCCCACAAGTCGTTGCTGGCCAACGCGAGCCACGAACTGCGCTCCCCGCTGGCGCGCCTGAAGATGGCGGTGGAGATGCTGGAAATCTCGGCGCCGGAGCGCCGGGATGCCTTGCGCGAGGAAATCCGGCGCGACATCCGAGAACTCGATGCCCTGGTCGACGAGGTGCTGCTGGCCAGCCGTCTGGATGCGAGCAGCGAGCTGTCCCTGGTGCCCGTGGAGCTGACGGCCGTGGTGGCCGAAGAAGCCTCGCGCGTGGGGGCCAGCCTGGAAGTGGCGCCGGAAGTGGCCTCTCTGACCGTTCAGGCCAACGAGCGCCTGGTGCGGCGTGCTGTGCGCAATCTGCTGGAAAACGCCCGACGGTACGGTGGGCCTCATGTGGAGGCCCACGTGCAGTTCGCAGGCGAGGGGGCGCTGGAGGTGCGGATCTGCGACCGCGGGCCGGGGGTGCCGGCGGACCAACGGGAGCGCATTTTCGAGCCGTTCTACCGCATGCCCGGTCATGCCGAGCGGGCGGGGGGCGTGGGCTTGGGGTTGGCCCTGGTGCGACAGATCGCCCAGCGGCATGGTGGAGACGTCCGTTGCGAGGGACGCATGGGCGGCGGAAGCTGTTTTGTCATCCGCTTGCCGCGTGGGGCTCAGGGGGGCTGATCGGCCGCCCCGGCCTGTACCCGCTCGGCGTAGCGATTGAAGCGCCAGGCCGTGCCTTGCTGGGTGATGCGCCACCACGTGTGGCGTTTCTCGACGGGTGTCATGCGGGTCCAGTGCTGGACTTCGTCGAAGGTGCGGCCGCACCCCTTGCACAGGTCATCGCCCTGTGTGGTGGAGCAGATGGCGATGCAGGGGGCATCCGGTGTCGTGTGATACCAGGCCAGCCATGCCTCGTAGACCCCCGGGGGCAGTTCGCGCTCCTCGATCGTGGCACGACGGGCGTAGGCCATCTGGCCATAGAGGCCGGCCAAGGCGCTCAGGGGCGCACTGAGCGCCGCCCCTGGGTCGGGGGGCTGCCGGAGCCGCCACCAGTTGATAGCGGCTTCGAGGTCTGAAATGTGAAGGTGGGCCATGGGGGGCGCAAGCATATCGCCGCGCCCACCGGCTGTCCCGGCAATCAGCCCAGCAACTTGCCGAGGAGGGCGCCCAGGTCGGGCTGCGCATTGCCGGCCGGCATCTGGCCATCCGGTGTCATGGCGTCGATGATTTGCGGCAGGTACTGCGCCAGCTGGCCTGCGGCCGAGCCTTGGTCGGTACCGAGCTGGCCTGCGATTTGGCCGATCATGTCGCTGCCCAGGATGTCCTGGATCTGGGAGGCCGACACGGGGAGGTTCTGACCCTTCGAAACCCAGGACGCTGCCACGTCGCCCAGGCCCGCCTGATTGAACTGCTGCAGCAATCCACCCAGGCCGCTGGAGCCGGGCTGGTTGAGCATGCCGATCACCGCCTGCAGCAGGGCACCTTGCGCGCCCCCTTGGCCGCCGCCCAGCAACTGTCCCGCAACGGATCCGATCATCGAGTCAAGTAATCCCATGCCCATCTCTCCTTGGTTTGTGAATGACCAAGTGAGTGTACGTGGCATCGTGAAACAGTTGGCGTTGGCTACACTCGCCCACCCATGAAGCGCATCGTCATCCTGATTTCCGGCAGAGGCTCCAACATGGAGGCGATCTGCCGTGCCTGTGTGGCCGAAGGCTGGAACGCCGAGGTCGTCGCCGTGTTGAGCAACCGGCCGCAGGCGGCGGGCCTGGGCTGGGCGAGTGCGCGCGGCATGGCAGCCGAAGCGGTTGACCACCGGGCTTTCGAGAGCCGTGAGGCGTTTGACACCGCCCTGGCCGAGCGCATCGACAGCCACCGCCCGGACCTCGTGGTGCTGGCCGGGTTCATGCGGATCCTGACACCGGCCTTCGTGGCACGGTATGCGGGGCGGATGCTCAACATTCATCCTTCCCTGTTGCCGTCCTTCGGCGGCCTGCACACCCACGAACGCGCGATCGAGGCCGGGTGCAAGGTGGCTGGCGCCACGGTGCATTTTGTGACGGCCGATCTGGATCACGGTCCCATCGTCATGCAGGCGGCGGTGCCGGTGCGCCACGACGACGATGCCGACCGGCTGGCCACGCGTGTGCTGGCCGCCGAGCACATCATCTACCCCCGCAGCGTGCGCTGGTTCGTGCACGATGAACTGGTGTGGCGCGACGCGCGGGTTCACCACCGCGACGGCGAGCCGCAGTGGCTGCAGGCCTGACCGCCCCCTTTCTGTTATCGAGGCGACCCCCAACATGAATCCCAAGGCCTTGCTGGACCTGTGCGACGAACTCGTGCACGAGGTGCTGCGTTTTTCCCAACCCGCCGATGTGGTGGTGTCGTCGTTCTTCCGCTCGAACCGCACGCTCGGGCAGCGTGAGCGTCATGTTCTGGCGGAAACGGTCTACATGGTGCTGCGCGAGAAGACGCGGCTTCAATACCTGGCCAAGTCGGGCGTCGGGGGGCTCGGGCGACGCCTGGCGCTGCTGGCCTGGCAAGGCAGCGACAGCTTGCTCAAGGCGGCGGCCACACCCCAGGAATGGGAGTGGATCCTCAAGTCGCGCACCCTCAATCTGGACAAGCAGCCGCAGGCCCTGAGGCACAACCTGCCCGAATGGCTGGCCGAGCGCTTGAAGGCGGAGGTGGGCGAGGCCTTCTGGCCCCTGGTGGCGGCCATGGCCAAACCGGCCGGGCTGGACCTGCGTGTCAATGCCCTCAAGGGCAAGCGCGAGCAGATCCAGGCCGCACTGGCGGAAGAGGGCATCGCGACCGAGCCCACGCGCTGGTCCCCCTGGGGCTTGCGCACGCCGGGCAAACCGACCTTGCAGCGCACCGACTGTTTCCAGCGAGGGGATGTCGAGGTGCAAGACGAGGGCAGTCAGCTGCTGTCGCTGCTCACGGAGGCCAAGCGCGGCGAGATGGTGGTCGACTTCTGCGCGGGCGCGGGCGGCAAGACCCTGGCACTGGGCGCGATGATGCGAAACACCGGTCGCCTGTATGCCTTCGATGTGTCGGCCCACCGCCTGGCGGCACTCAAGCCCCGGTTGGCGCGCAGCGGTCTGTCGAATGTCTATCCGGCGGGTTTGTCGAACGAGCGGGACGAGCGTGTCAAGCGTCTGGCGGGCAAGATCGACCGGGTGCTCGTGGACGCTCCGTGCTCGGGCTTGGGCACCCTGCGTCGCAATCCCGATCTCAAGTGGCGCCAGAGTCCCGAAGCGATCGAGGAGTTGACCGTCAAGCAGGCCGCCATCCTCGACAGTGCGGCGCGCATGGTCAAACCCGGTGGGCGCTTGGTCTACGCCACATGCAGTCTGCTTCGAGCCGAAAACGAGGACATCGCTGAAGCGTTCTCGGCCGGACATGCCGACTTCGTGCCCGTCGACGCAGCCGACATCCTGGCCCACCAGAAGGTGGAGGGGGGCGAGGCCCTCGTGGCCGGCGGGCATCTGCGCCTTTGGCCCCAGACGCATGGCACGGACGGATTCTTCGCGACCGTCTGGCAGCGCAAGGGTTGACCCACGTCCCTGTCTCGAGCGGTGGTTTGTTGTAACCGCGCAACTCTTCACTACAATGCCGGGCGTGCCTGAAAGGCGGCCGGTGTTGGCCTGTCCGTGGGTTCCGCAGTGCAGAAGGGGAAGTGATGGCGCAGGGTTCGATGGGGGATGCGTTGCTGGCGTGGGCAGCGGACGGATGGCTCGGATGGGGAGGCTGGCAAGTGGCCGGGATCACGCTCGTCCTCACGCACATCACCATCGCGGCCGTCACCATCTTTCTTCACCGCAGCCAAGCCCATCGAGCGCTCGACCTGCATCCGCTTCCATCGCATTTCTTCCGGTTCTGGTTGTGGATGACGACGGGCATGGTGACCCGGGAGTGGGTGGCCATCCACCGCAAGCACCACGCCAAATGCGAGACGGTGGACGATCCCCACAGTCCGGTCACCCGAGGCATCCGCACGGTGTTGTTGACCGGGTCCGAGTTGTATCGGGCCGAGGCCAAGGTTCAGGACACCTTGAAGAAGTACGGCCACAACACCCCCGACGACTGGATCGAACGGCATCTGTACACCCGATACAGCGCATTGGGCGTGAGCCTCATGCTGGTCATTGACCTCGTGCTGTTCGGGGCGGTGGGCCTGACGGTGTGGGCGGTCCAGATGCTGTGGATCCCGATCACCGCAGCGGGCATCATCAATGGCATTGGGCACTGGTGGGGCTACCGCAATTTCGAGGCCGTCGATGCCTCCACGAATATTTCTCCCTGGGGCATCCTGATCGGTGGAGAGGAACTCCACAACAACCACCACACCTATCCGACTTCGGCCAAGCTCTCGGTCAAGCCTTATGAATTCGACATCGCGTGGGGATACATCCGCGTGATGGAAATGCTGGGCTTGGCCAAGGTACGCAAGACCCCGCCTCTGCTGCGTTTCGGAGAGGCCCGCCCGGCGGCGGATGCCCAGACGCTGGAGGCTCTGATCGCTCATCGTTACGAGGTCATGGCCCGATATGCCCGAGGCCTGAAAGACAGTTGTGCGGTGGAGTTGCGGCGCCTGCAGGAACAGGGGGAGTCCACCGCGTCGACTCGATGGGCCGACCTCAGGCTGGCTGAGCGCTGGTTGCACCGCGATGCCTGCAAGATTCCCGAGTCCCTGCGGCCGCGGGTGGATGCCGCCTGCCAAGCCAGTCCGGTGCTCAGCAAGCTCGTGGCCATGCGAGAAGAACTGCGAGCGCTCTGGACGCGGACCAACGTCTCAGCCGAGCAACTCGTGTCCGATCTGCAGGGCTGGTGCCAGCGCGCTGAAGCCAGTGGCATCGCCCCGTTGATGGAGTTCTCCCAGGTTCTGCGGACCGTGCGCGTCTGACAGCCGGGGAGGGTCTGCGTCGGCGTAGGCCTTCAGGGTCAGCCTGAACTGGGAGAGGCTCAGGCGGCGTCCATCCGGGTGTCCTGCCAAGAGCAGCCTCGAGGGCTTGGATTGGCGCAGCCAAGAGGGGTCGGACGGGTTGGGCGTCGAGGGGGTCTCGTGGGCGGTGTCGACAGCGAACAGGGCTCCGATCTGGCTTTTGACCAGATCGCGGGGATGTTGCATGCCGAGCGTTTCATACAGGTCCAGCAGTTCCAGGAGCAGCCACCCGCTTTTGCCGGGTGCTGCCTGCAACTCGTTTTCCAGCAGAAGAACGGCTTCTCCCAGGTGGTCTTCGCGTCGGAGGTGCTGCACGCGCTCCAGCGTCCGCATGGGGCGTTGTCGCTCCAACAGGGCGAAGTCCTGAGCGGGGGCCGGCAGTCGTGGAACTGGCTCCCGATCAATGTGCGCAGGCGGAGTCGCTTTCGATGGGGGTGGGTGGGGGTTGTCGGATCTTGGGTTTTCGACGGATTCTGGACGGGGGCGTGCGGCCAAGGCGGAGGGGATCAGCGTCGGTGACCACATGCGCCGTCCGGTCACCCGCAGACCGACCGTCAATCCGCCAAGCAAGGCGGTGACGGTGGCAAGCAGGCCAAACAATCCGTAGATGGTGGCTTGGCCGTCGCGGTGGATCATGCGGTGGCGCAGGAGGGCGATTTCTGCCCGTTCCTGCCGCGAGCGCTCGCGCAGTTGCTGCAATTCCTGCAGCCAGGGCTGGAGCCAGCGATGCAGCTTGTGAGGGGTGGGCTCGTCCGGTGGCGAGTTGGCGGGAGAGGGTGAACTTTGGGCGCCAACGGCGAGGGGGGATGGGGGGCCGAAGTCCTGGCTGAAGGTGTGGACACTGCAGGTCGCCGTCAGCCGAAGCCGATGCACTGGTTCGGTTCGCCGGGTGTGCGTTTGCGCAGTGATGCGGGTCCAGCGGGAACCGCGGGGTGTGGAGACGTCGAGCAGGTCCATCGGCTGTGCGGTGCCGTCGTGGTCGACGTGATCCACCCGAAGGCAATCGGCGGTGAGAGGGGGTGTGGGGGTTGGGGAGGGTGGAACCTCGACCTGAAGCGTGAGGATCGCCTGATGTCCTGGGCGCCAGCGGTGATCGATCAGATGGGTGTCCACGGCGGTGGCTGAGCCGGCACATCCTCCCAGAACAAGACCCAGGACCGGGCCGAGGATCTGGCGCAGGAAAGATGGAGCGTGAGGCATGGTGTCGGGTGCCACTGGGTGCAGTGGCCTCCATGCTGGGCTCTCGAGTGGCGTGACGCCATCGCGCGCAGGAGGGGAGGCCTGGCCCCCGGTGGAGGGGGCGACTCCCCAAAAAAACAAACCCGCTCGGACCGATGTCGGAGCGGGTCTGAAGGAGGCCTGAATCAGGCCCGCCGAATCACTTCAGCTTGATTTCCTTGTACAGCACGTGCTTGCGTGCCTTCGGGTCGAACTTCATGAATTCCAGCTTTTGGGGCGTGGTCTTCTTGTTCTTGGCCGTGGTGTAGAAGTGGCCGGTACCCGCAGTGGATTCCAGCTTGATCTTTTCGCGTCCGCCTTTGGCTGCCATGATGAGCTCCTCGGATTACAGTTCGCCGCGGGCACGCAGGTCGGCGAGGACCACGTCGATACCCTTCTTGTCGATCAGGCGCAGAGCGGCGTTGGAGATGCGCAGGCGCACCCAGCGGTTTTCGCTCTCGACCCAGAAGCGGCGGTACTGCAGGTTGGGCAGCCAGCGGCGCTTGGTTTTGTTGTTGGCGTGGGAAACATTGTTCCCGGTCATCGGGCCTTTACCCGTGACTTGACAGACGCGTGCCATGACGCTTCTCCGATCTCTATGGTTACAGCAACCAG
>CAYYCN010000082.1:0-14617 GCA_964470355.1 uncultured Sphaerotilus sp. | reverse complement strand
TGCACGCGGCCAAGGGCCTGGAGTTCGACGCGGTGTTCATCACCGGGCTGGAGGAAGCGCTGTTCCCGCATGAAAACTCCGCCAACGAGCCCGAAGGGCTGGAGGAAGAGCGCCGGCTGATGTACGTGGCCATCACCCGCGCCCGCCAGAGGCTGTACCTGAGCTTCAGCCAGACGCGCATGCTGCACGGGCAGACGCGTTACAACGTCAAGAGCCGTTTCCTGGACGAGCTTCCGGAAGAGGCGCTGAAGTGGATCACGCCCAAACAGCAGGGCTTCGGCTCAGGCTATGCGCAGCCGTACCAGCAGGCCTGGCAGCGCGGCAGCGGCTCGGGCGGCATGGTGGGCGCGGGACGCAACTCGGGCTGGACACCGCCTGGTGGGTCATCGTCCGCTGCCGCACCGCCGGCCTGGGCCGCGCCGGTGCCCGCCGCGATGGCACAGAGCGCCGCCAAGGCCTCCGGCCACGGCCTGCGCCAAGGTCAGAGCGTGTTCCACACCAAGTTCGGCGAGGGCGTGATCCTCACGCTCGAAGGCAAGGGCGACGATGCCCGCGCGCAGGTCAACTTCGGGCGACACGGCACGAAGTGGCTGGCCTTGAGCGTGGCCAAGCTGACACCGATCGACTGACGGGAACGGCCCCGCACGGGGCCCAGGCCCGACTGTCACTCAACCGTCACCGACGTGTCACGGGGTCTTCGCACACGGAACCGACCATCACCGTCAACCACGGAAACCATCCGTTCACATGGAGTTGACATGAACCGTCCCTGCGATCTGCCCTGCACCCTGCCGTACGACGAAGACACCGACATCAATCCCTCGGGCAACACCACCTTCCAGAGCGTCCTGGAAGCACGCCTGTCGCGCCGATCGCTCCTTCGCCAAGGGGTCGGCTCGGCCGCGGCCGCCGTGATGGGCGGCCTGAGCCTGTCGGCCTGTGGCGGCGGCAGTGACGACGACACCTCCTCGTCCACCAGCAGCACCGGCGCCATCACCTCCCTGGCCTTTACCGCCGTCGGCAAGACCCTGGCCGACACCATCACCGTGCCCACGGGCTACACCGCCACCGTGCTGTACCGCTGTGGCGATCCGATCGCCTCGGGCGTGTCGGCCGCCAAGAACGACGGCACCGATGGCGATTTCGACAAGCGCTCGGGTGACTGCCACGACGGCATCGAGTACTTCGGCCTGAACAGTGCCGGCACCGGCCCGGACGCCTCCAACAGCGAGCGCGGCCTGCTGGGCATGAACCACGAGTACCAGAACAACCTGTTCCTGCACGCCAACGGCCCGACCGCCAACCCGCGCCCGGCCGCCGAAGTGGACAAGGAAGTGGCCGTGCACGGCCTGTCCATCGTCGAAGTCAAGCGCACCGGCAACGCCATCGCCTACGTGCAGGACTCGACCTACAACCGCCGCATCACCGCCGCCACGACCATGACCCTATCGGGTCCGGCCGCCGGCGACGCGCTGATGAAGACCAAGTACTCCATCGACGGCAGCACCACCCGCGGCACGCAGAACAACTGCGGCACCGGCACCACGCCCTGGGGCACGCTGATCACCTGCGAAGAGAACTGGATCGGCTACTTCACCCGCTCGTCCACCGACGACACCGCCCGCGGCGGCGCCACTGCCAGGAGCGTGGTCTCGCTCAAGCGCTATGGCCTGTCCGCCGGTGCCGCGAGCCGCTACGGCTGGGAAACCGGCGGCAGTGCCGACCTGTACGCGCGCTGGAATGCCAGCCAGATCGGCACCTCCACCGACGGCTCCGACGACTACCGCAACATCCCCAACACCTTCGGCTGGAACGTCGAGATCGATCCGTACGCACCGACCTCCACCCCCAAGAAGCGCACCACCATGGGCCGCTTCGCCCACGAAGCCGCGGCCTACATGACCCCGGTCGCCGGCAAGCCGCTGGCCTTCTACATGGGTGACGACTCGCGCGGCGAGTACATCTACAAGTTCGTGTCTGCCGCCAACTGGGCCGCCGCCGACGCCACCCCGACCGACCGCCTCGCCACCGGCGACAAGTACCTGGATTCGGGCAAGCTGTACGTGGCCAAGTTCAACGCCGACGGCACCGGCCAGTGGTTGCTGCTGGACATCAGCGTGAGCGCCATCGCCAGCTACGCCACCTACGCCTTCGCCAACCAGGCCGACGTGCTGGTCAACGCCCGCCTGGCCGCCGACGCGGTGGGCGCCACGAAGATGGACCGCCCGGAGTGGAGCACCGTCCACCCCTCGACGGACGACATCTACTTCACGCTGACCAACAACAGCAACCGCGTGCTGACCGCTGCCTCCGGCAAGGTGGTCGTGGACGCCGCCAACCCGCGCGCCTACAACGACACCAAGGGAGCCAGCACCGCCCAGAAGGGCAACGTCAACGGCCACATCATCCGGGTGTCGGAAGACAACCGCGATCCGGCGGCCACCACGTTCCATTGGGATGTCTTCCTGTTTGGCGCCGAGTCCACCGCCGCTGCGGCCATCAACCTGTCGGGCCTGAGCGCCGATCAGGACTTCTCCAGCCCGGACGGCATGCGCTTTGCCAAGAGCACCGGCCTGGCCTGGATCGAGACCGACGACGGCGCCTACACCGACGTGACCAACTGCATGCTGGTGGCAGCCGTGGCCGGTTCGCGCGGCGACGGCGGCAAGCTGACGGTGAACAACACGCTCGACACCGCCACGCTGGCCCAGGACACCTACATGGGCGCCAAGCCCACGGCCACGACGCTCAAGCGCTTCCTGGTCGGCCCGGCTCAGGCGGAAGTCACCGGCATCTGCGAAACGCCGGACGGCAAGGCCCTGTTCATCAACATCCAGCACCCGGGTGAAGACACCACGTCGCTCACCGGCACGTTCGGCAGCCACTGGCCGGACGGCGGCACGGCGCGTCCGCGCTCGGCCACGGTGGTCATCACCAAGAACGACGGCGGGCGCATCGGCAGCTGATCGTGAGGCGGTCCCCGGACCGCCGCTCTCAACCGTTCAAGCCACTCCGAAAGGGGTGGCTTTATTCGTTCAAGGCCCCGGAGACACGCCAGCCAGCGCCGTGGTCGGCGCAGCGGCAACGGAGGTCAACATCATCCGTCCCCCCTGCACCTGGATTTGGAACGACTTGAGCAGGCTGTGGCCCCAAAGCACCGTGGGCAGGTCCCCGCTGACCACCACCGCGTCGACGTTGCGCACGTCCTGGCCCGCCACACGGATGACGGGAATCACCACCCGGTGACCCTGGGTCCGGCCGTTGGCGGTCGACATCTGGATCACGGGACCGGCGTTCGCATCCAGCCCGAGGGCACCGGCCAGACGCAACGGAATGGCCACCAGGCTGGCCCCCGTGTCGACCACCCCCGGGACGGACGTGCCCTGGATCTGTGCGTCGAGGCTGAACAGTCCATTGCGACCGGCCGTGAGGGCCACGGGGCCAGTGCCGCCGGCACTCGGCAAGGAGGTGCGCCCCACCTGGACCGCCCCCCCCTGAAGACCCAGCCGCTGGCGCCGCCCCGCCAGTTCGATGTCCACCGACTGCGCCGAGACCTCCAGCACGCGAGCCCCCCCGGCCAGAACGGATCCGGCCCGTACGACCACCGGCACCCCAGCCACCACCACCAGGGCCTTGTCGCCCATGAGCCCGCTCAGGAACAGGGTCGGCGACTGGGCGAACACTGGCGCAGCACAAGCACTGAGCCCCAAGGCGGCAGCCCATCCCCAGCGATAAAAGCCCCTGAACGACACGCGACGCAAAACCATCCCCCGCTCCGGACCGGCCCGGGCCACCCGATGGCGCGCCCGCACCATCCCCGTGCCCTATCGACCGCCCCTGGCCAGACTTGAGCGCATCGCGCCAGACAGGTGGACCTCCTGCCCTCTTTTTCACCCTTCATTTCGCGCCGGATGGACCGACAGTTACACCATGAAGGTGTTTTTCTGCAGTCCCCCGTCGCGCGTGCGCGGGTTCACGCTGGTGGAGCTGATGGTCACGTTGTCCATCGCCGCCATCCTGGCCGCCATCGCCTACCCCTCTTTCAAGCAGTACCTGGTGCGCTCCCAGGCCGCCGACGCCCTGGACGGCCTCGCCGAGGGTCGACACCAGATGGAGCAGTACTTCCTGAGCAACCGCACCTACGTGGGGGGACCCTGCGAAACGTCCCGCACCGTGGGGACCTTCACCCTGACCTGCCCGGGCTCCGGAACCGGCAAGCCCAGTGCCACCGGTTACGTCCTGAGTGCCACCGGCAGCGGCCTGGCGGCAGGCCTGACCTACTCCATCGATCAGAACGGCACCCAAAGAACCACCGCCGTGCCCAGCGGCTGGACCTCGCCGCCCACAGGCGGGCACGCCTGCTGGATTCTGCGCAAGGGCTCGACATGCTGAAAATCGGGTTCCGGGGCTTCACCCTCATCGAACTGATGGTGACCCTGGTCATCGCGATCCTGGTGTTGATCAACGGGGTCCCGACCCTGTCCACCTGGATGGCCAACGCCAGGGTGCAATCGGTGGCCGAACAACTGCAAGGGGTGGTGCGACTGGCCCAGACCGAGGCCATGCGGCGGGGCCGGCAGACGGCGGTGGTGCTGACGAATGCCGCGCCCGCTCCCGGGGCCACGCCCGCCGCCCCGGCCACCAACGGCAAGAACATCTACGTGCAGGCCCTGCCTCTGCTCGACGGGGAAACCGTGAGCACCACCGAAGCGTTCGTCCACGGCGTCGTGCTGAGTTCGGATCAGAAAGCCACGATCACCGGACCCTCGGTGATCTGCTTCAACACGTTGGGACGGCTCGCGACCAACAACGCCCCCGGCCTGGACGCCACCAACACCCACAAGTGCACGGGCACCAGCACCCAGACCTACAGCATCAGCGACAGCACCGCCACCCGTTCCCTGCGGCTGACCGTGGCCACAAACGGACGGATCCGGATGTGCGATCCCGCCAAGACCCTTTCCACGTCGGTGCCCGATGGCTGCTGAACACCCCCTTCGACCGCTGCGGACGCCGACCCGGGGCTTCACCCTCATCGAGGCCCTGGTCGCCCTGCTCCTGCTGTGCCTGGGGGTGCTCGGAGTCGCCGCGATGCACGGGCGCGCCGTGCAGTACGCCGTGGACGCCGAAGACCGCAACCGCGCCGCCGTGCTCGCCAATGAGATGGCCAGCCTGATGTGGGCCTCACGCACGACGTCCACGAGCAGCCTGCCAAGCGGCGCCCTGACCGCGTGGCAGACCCGCGTCGCCGATCCAACCGCATCGGGTCTGCCCAATGCCAGCGGTGCGGTCGGAGCCCCCGACACCGATGGTGCCGCTCTGATCACCATCACCTGGCGCCCCCCCTCCCGGCCCAGTTCGGCGGGCAGCTTTTCGTACTCGACACGGGTGGTGCTGCCATGACCCTGCACACACGCCAGCGTCAAGCCGGCATGACCCTGATCGAACTCATGGTCGGACTGGTCGTGGGGCTGATCATCACCATGGCGGTCACCGGGGTCATGAACCTCTCGGCCCAGAGCAAGCGCCGCACGCTCGGCAGCGGTGACCTCACGCAGGCGGGCACTTACGCCCAGTTGCTGCTGGACCGCATCGTGCGCAGCGCGGGGTCGGGTTTTGGCCAGGCACGCCATGCCTGGGGTTGCCCTCTCCAGATCTCGCGGTCCAGCAGCCAGATCCTGCCGTTCGCCTCCGGCACCCTGCCGGCCCCCTTCGCTGGGGTGGCCACAGCCGCCGCTGGCGTGCTGCGACTGGTCCCGATCCTGATCGCCGACGGCCAGACCACCCCCGACGTGTCGGGGCAGGGCTCCGACGCGCTGATCGTGATGTCCGGTCACAGCGGGCAGGCGGAAGTCCCCTTCGAGTTCGCCGGCATCAGCACCGCAGCCAGCTTGCCGCTGAGCACCCGCGTGGGGCTGGCTGCGGGCGACCTGCTGCTCCTGGCCGACCGACAGACGGCCAGCGACGACACCAAGCTGCCCTGCCTGGTGACGCAGGTCAGCAGCACCTACACGGCTGGCGGGGCCGCCGGAGCCGTCGCGCTGGCCGGCACCTACTACGCCGCCACCATCAACAGCAAGTCGATCACCGACCTGACGACCGAAGCCACCGCCCTGAGCCTGGGCAATGACAGCAACCGCCCGCCCAGCTTCCAGGTCATCGGCGTGGGATCGAACAACACACTCTACAGCTACGACCTGTTCAACCTTCAGAACCTGACGGCCAACACCTCGATGCCCATCGCGGACAGCGTCTTCGAACTGCACGCGCTGTACGGTGTGGACACCGATGACGACGGGCGGATCAACAGTTGGCAGGCCCCCACCGGCACCTACGCCCTGAGTGCCTTGAGCGCGGGCACGTCAGCGGCCGCCAACACGCTCTACACCATCAAGGCGGTGCGCATCGGCCTGATCCTGCGCGGGCAGAACCAGGACAGCACCTCCGTCGCCCCCTCGCAGGTCACCCTGTTCTCCGACCTGGGCACCACGCTCACGTACACGCGCACGCTGACCACCGGCGAACGCAGCTTCCGCTACCGCACCGTGGACTTCACCGTGCCCATCGTCAACACCGTGCTGCCCTTCCAGTGATGCGCCCGAACACGTCCCCACGGCAGGCCCAGCACGGTGCGGTGCTGGTCTACACCCTCATTGCCCTGGCGATCATCCTGATCGCCGGGGTCTCGCTCATCCGCAGGCTCGACAACGCCCTGCTCCAGACCGGCAACATGGCCTACAAGAGCGAGCTGGTGCGCCAGGCCTCACTGGCCCTGGCCAGGGCCAAGACCGCGCTCAACACCGGAGCCCTGGCCACTGAGGCCACCCGCAATGCCCACCTGACGAGCGCGAACTACTCGGCGTCCCGCCTGGCCACCAATGCCCAAGGACTGCCCACCGCCCTGGTCAACGACACCGAGTACACCGCAAACGGCTGGAGCGGAGCAGACCTGACCGACAGCACCACCGGCGTGACGCTGCGCTACCTGATCGATCGGCAATGCGACGCCACAGGAGATTTCTCGACTGTCAACTGCGTCACGGTACCGGACGAATCGCAAAAATCAATGGACAACCGGCAACGCAAAATCAACGGCCAATCCCGGCCGGTTTATCGCATCAGCATCCGGGCCACCGGGCCTCGCAATACCCAGGCGTTCTTCCAGGCCACCGTCTCGCGCTAGGGGCGCCCTCTCGCCGCATGCCCTCATGAGCCTCCACTGCCCCCCGCCACCTCCCGCATCGACCTCACCCGAGGCCGCCACGGTCTCACGCCAGCAACGGCTCTCCCGCCTGGCGGCAGGATTCGTGACACTGGCCGCGCTGGGGGGCGTGCACAGCAGCGCCCACGCGATCTCGTTGTACTGCTGGTTCTTCCCCAAGCTGTGCGTGGCCCCCAGTCCAAGTCCGACACCCAGTCCGTCGCCGACGCCCTCGCCATCGCCCTCTCCGTCCCCATCGCCGGCGCCCGCCCCGTCGCCCGCCGTGCAGATTTCCCTGGCCGACCTGCCGCTGTTCTCGACCAAGAACGTGCCCGGCAACCTGCTGCTGGCCCTCTCCGTGGAATGGCCCACCGCCAGCACGCCGGCCTACCCGAGCACCAGCACGTACAGCGCCAGCACCGACTACTACGGCTACTTCGATCCGGACAAGTGCTACCAGTACAAGTACGACATCGACGTCAACGGTGACGGCACCACCAACTCCGACGACGGCTACTTCCAGCCGGTCAGCACCACCACCTCCCACGTCTGCAGCAGCACCGCCACCAAGCCCCTGTGGAACGGCAGCTACCTGAACTGGGCCAGCTCACAGACCCTGGACGTGTTCCGCTGGGCCATGACCGGCGGTTTCCGGAGGGTGGACACGACCAGCCGCACCATTGTCGAAAAGACCTACCACGCGGGCTACGGCACACACACCTACCACTACCCCGACAAGGCCCTGTCCAGCGGCATCAGCGGGGCCACGCCCTTCAACTGGACCAGCGTCAAAAGCCGCATCTGGGGCGGTGGCGTGGCCATGTGGGTCACGGGCAGCGCCACGTCCGGCTTCGGCAGTGACGACACCACGCCCCCCACCGGCGCCACCAACTACACCGGACAGAGCTCCGCCGCCGGCAACGCCAACAGCGCCGGTGTCTACAAGCTCTACATCCGGACCCGGGTGTGCGATTACGACTCGGCCCTGGGCATCGAGCGGGAGTCCAACTGCACCCTCTACGGCACCACGGCCGCCAAACCGGAGGGGCTGATCCAGGGATACGCCAACCAGTTGCGGTTCTCGACCTTCGGATACCTCAACGACTCCACGACGGCCCGCAACGGCGCCGTCATGCGGGCCCGCATGAAATACGTGGGGCCGACCCAGCCGGTGCCAGGATCGGCCGACATCACCAACAGCGCCGCCGAATGGAGTTCGACCACGGGCATCATGGTCACGAACCCCGACTCGGCCGATGCCACCTCCACCACCTCGGCCGCCTCGACCCAAGGCGGCTACAGCGTCACGGTCAGCAAGAGCGGGGTCATCAACTACCTCAATCAGTTCGGCCGCGATCAGATGGCTTACAAAGCCTACGACCCGGTGAGCGAGCTGTTCTACGCCGCCGTGCGCTACTACAGCAACCTGGGCAACCTGGCCGAGTACTCGAACCTCGCCGGCGCGGGCAGTCAGACCAACCTGTCCAACTGGATCGACGGCTTCCCGGTCATCCAGACCTGGGACGACCCCCTGGATGCGGCCAAGTCCCGGATCACCTACGGGTCTTGCCAGAAGAACTTCATCCTCGGCATCGGCGACGTCTACTCGTGGACCGACGGCGACCTCCCAGGCAGCACGCTCAACAGCGGCACCAACCCCACCGACACCACCGTCAACGTCAAGACGGCCACCGACATGGTCGGCACCCTCGAAGGCATGGGCGCGCTGGGCGGCTCCTACTTCGTCCCCGGGGGCAGCGGACGCCTGAACACCTACTACATTGCGGGCCTGGCCTACGACGCCCACACCCGCGACCTGCGCACCGAGACCAGCATGTCCGGCAAGCAGCGCATCAGCACGTACTGGGTCGACGTCATGGAAGCCCAAGCCTACGAGTCCAAGAACCAGTATTGGCTGGCCGCCAAGTACGGTGGCTTTGCCGTGCCGGACACCTTCTCACCCTACGCGGCCAGCAACGGCACGAGCACGATCTCGGATGCGAGCTGGTATTCCAGCAGCGACACCGTGACCACCAACGGTGGCATCACGGACCGGCGACCCGACAACTATTTCCCGGGGGGCAACCCTGAAAAGCTGGTGCAGGGCCTGAGTGCGGCCTTCGAGCAGATCGTCGCGGAATCAAAACGCCCCACCACCACGGCGTTCTCGACCGTGTCCTCGAACGAGACCACCAGCGGCAGCATCAGCTACCGCACCTTCTACGACCCCAGCAGTTGGACGGCCAGTCTGGAAGCGGTCCAGCAGACCTATGCAACCGACGGCACCGTCACACAAACCGTGCTGTGGGACGCCTCAGACAAGCTGGATGTCCAAGGTGCGGCCAACCGCAAGATCGTGACGTACTCGGGCACCGGCGGTGTCGAATTCACCCTCACCGACCTGACCGCCAGTGCCGCCTCGCTTCTGACCACGCTTTCCGCCGTGCCCAACGCCCTGGCGCAGAGCACGTCCAACTTCATTGCCTACCTGCGTGGAGACACCACCCAGGAGCGCGCCAACGGCGGCGACTACCGAACCCGTGCCCACCTGCTGGGCGACATCGTCAACGCCAAGCTCACGGTGGTCGGGGCCCCCAGCGCCACCTACTACGACAAGACCAACCCGGGCTACAGCGCGTTCAAGCGCAGCAATTTCAGCCGCACCACCGTGGTGTACGCCGGAGCCAACGACGGCATGCTGCACGCCTTCGACGGCAGCACCAGCGGCACCAACGCCGGCAAGGAACTGTTCGCCTACATCCCGAGCTTCCTGTTCAAGAGCGGCACCGAAGCACAAACCTCGGGGCTGGCCGCGCTGGGGGACAAGAACTACGCCCACCACTTCTACGTGGACGGCACCCCCATGGTGTTCGACGTGGACTTCAACCGCGCGGGCACGGCCACCCTGCCGGCCTCCAACGACTGGCGATCGGTGCTGATCGGGGGACTGGGCAAGGGCGGCAAGGGCTACTACGCCCTCGACGTGAGCTCGCCGTCCACCTGGACCACCCAGACGATCGTCAAGAGCAAGGTGTTGTGGGAGTTCACCGACTCGACCATGGGCTACAGCTACGGGGATCCGCTCGTGATCAAGACGGCCAAGTACGGCTGGGTGGTGGTGTTGACCTCCGGTTTCAACAACAGCGACGGCGTGGGTTACCTGTACTTCGTCAATCCCAAGACCGGCGCCTTGCTGACCAAGCTGACCCTGCCCGCGGGCACCACGACCGCCCCGCTGAACCTGGCCCAGGTGACGGCCTTCATTCCGGACATCACCGACTACACGGCCACCGCCCTGTACGCCGGGGACATCCAGGGCAACCTCTGGCGGGTGGACATCAGCGGCACCGGGACCTACACCGCCCCCACGGCCCCGATCGCTCAGCTGCGCAGCGGCACCAACGAGGTTCAGCCGGTGACGACCGCCCCGCGCGTGATGATTGATCCGGTGTCCAAGAAGCGCTACGTGTTCGTCGGCACCGGCCGCCTGCTGGCCGACAGCGACATCAACGATGCGACCCGCCAGACGCTGTACGCCATCATCGACGGCACCGAAACCGCCACCTCGCTGACCTCCACGATCACCCGGGCCAATCTGGAACCCAACACCACCCTGACCTCGGGCATCGGCAGCGCCCCCACGCAGACCGGCGGCTGGTACCACGACCTCGCCGCGCCAGCCACTTCCACTTCACCGTCCGAGCGCATCAACGTCACCCCCACGGTCTACAACGGCGTGCTGGGTGTGGCCGTGAACAAGCCCAACGGCGACCCGTGCTCCCCTTCGGGATCCAGCTATGTGCTGGCCCTCGCCTTCAGCACGGGCAAGAGCGTGCTCTCGGACAGCTCCGGTACCCTGATCGCCAAGACGACCACGGTGTCCGACCAAATCCTGACCGATCTGGAGTTCAAGAACGTGAGCGGCAAGGTCCGACTCGTGGCCGGGCGCAGCGACAGCAGCGTGACCAGCCCCCCGGGCACCTACAGTGTCTCGGGTTCGGTCAAGCACCTGAACTGGCGCGAGATCCCCACGCTGGACTGACATGCCCCCACGGGATTCATGGCCTCGGCGGCGTGCCTGGGCAGGTCTGGGCCTGGTGGTCACCCTCGTGCACGGTGCGGTGCTCGGAGGGCTGGGTGGGGTCACGCCCACGCACCGCACCTCTGTCGGATCCTCTCCCATGGGGGTGACGGCCGTGCACACATTCCGGGCCACACCGAGGGGCCGCCCTCGGGCCGTGGCGCCGTTCACCCAGCCGGTCAAAGTCGCTGCAACGCCCGCGCCCGCCCCCCCGCCGGAACACCCTGCAGAGCGTGCACACACGCCAGACCCGACCGCCATTGCGCCTGTGCCGTCGACGGGCGACGCCCCTTCGGCCCCCCTGCGCGACTTGAGGACCGAACGCGACGCGGACTACATCCCCTCAGCCCTGCTGGAGCAATCCCCCCTGCCCGTTTCAGCTCCGGACGAGCGTGTGCTCACCGACACCGCCTCGACGGGCCAGCCTTTGACGATCCGACTGCTGATCGACGCCCAAGGCCAGGTCCGCGCGGTGCTGCCGCAAGACGTGCACCCGGACGATCGGCCCTTTTTCGAACGCCTGCAGGCGATGTTCCTCGCCACGTCGTTTCTGCCCGGGCGGATGGAGGGTCGCGACGTCCCGACCCGGCTGGATCTGGTGATTCAGTCCACCCCCTCCGAGGTGCAGGATCTCAGCGGCCTCAGCGAAATCCTCGCCGCCCCCCCCGCACCGCCGGCAGCCCCCTCCAACCCGTAAAAGCCCCAACGCGCAGGGTGTGCCGCCGCCACGCGCCCGAAGCTACGATGCCGACATGAACACCCCCACCGCTTCCACTCCCCCCTGGCTCCACGACCTGGGCGCGGGCGTCTGGTGCATCGACACCGGCTTTGAACGTGACCACTTCGACGCGGCCTACCTGATCGTCGATCATGGGCATGCCGCCTTCATCGACTGCGGACACAACGCCGCCGTGCCGCGGCTGCTGGGGGCCCTCGAACACCTGGGCCTGCCGCCGGACGCCGTCGACTGGGTCATCCCCACCCATGTCCACCTGGACCACGCGGGCGGCGCCGGCCTGCTGATGCAGGGGCTGCCCCGCGCACGCGCCCTTATCCACCCTCGGGGCGCCCGCCACCTGATCAACCCCATCGCCCTCATCGAGGGCGCTCAGGCGGTGTATGGCGTCGAAACCGTCAAGGCCACCTACGGCGAGATCCTCCCCATCGAAGCCGATCGGGTCGACGAGAGCCAGGACGGCCAGTTCATCACGCTCGGCGAGCGCACCCTCCTGATCCTCGACACCCCAGGCCACGCCCGCCATCACCATTGCGTGTGGGACGCAACCAGCCGCATCTGGTTCACCGGCGACACCTTCGGCATCAGCTACCGGGAACTGGACACCCCCGCAGGTCCCTTCCTGTTTCCCACCACCACGCCGGTTCAGTTCGAGCCCGACGCCATGCGCGTATCCGTGGCCCGCATGATGGCCGAGCGCCCCGAACGCCTGGCGCTCACGCACTACAGCGCGATTCCCTGCTGCGAAGCCACGACACAACGTTTCTTGTCGCTGCTGACCGCCTTCGAGCGCGGTGCGATCGACCTGTTCGAAGCCGGCCAGGCCGACGAACCCCATTTGAAGGACATGATGGCCCGTGCCATGGTCCAGGCCCTGCGCGACATGGGCTCTCCGCTGAGCGAGCCGGACATCGTGCAGGCCGTGCGCCTGGACCTGCAGCTCAACGCACAAGGCCTGTCGGTCTGGTTGAACAAACGCGCCAAGGGCAAGGCCTGACGACGGTCGGGGATACTCTGGCCATGAAGACCCACCTGATCGAAGTCCAGCGCCTGAAGTCCCTCATCAACGACAAGGGAGCGCTGGAACTGCGCGTCGACGCGCTGGTTCTGCCGAACAAGCCCCGTGACGAAGATGGCGCGATGCCCAGCTCCGTCATTCGGCTGTCGGAAGCCGACGCCCGCTCCCTGTTCATGCTGCTCAAGGGCAAGCTGGGTGAACTGGACGGGAAGAAGGCGCGCAGTCAGCGATAACCCACTCCCCAGGATCCCATGCCTCTGTCCTCACTCCCGATCCCGACCCGCTTCGCCCTGGCCCTCACCGGGACCCTGGTTCTGACCCTGGCGGGCTGCGACAACGCCCCCGCCGACACCCACCCCAACCAGCCCGTCACCCAGCGGCGCGAGATCTTCAAGTCCTTTACGAAGACACTGGAGCCCCTGGGCCAGGTCGCGCGCGATCGCAAGACCTTCCAGGCCACCGAAGTCCTGGAGCAGGCCCGCGCACTGCAGAAGCTCGCCGACCGGCCCTGGCCCCTGTTCACCGCCGACAGCAACTACCCGCCCACCAAGGCCCGGCCCGAGGTCTGGCAAAAGGCCGGAGAGTTCACGCAAGCCCAGCAGCAGTATCGCCAGTCGGTGGACCGGCTGGTCGAAGCGGCCCAGGGCTCGGACCTGGCCCGGATCAAGGAGTCGATCCACCAAGTGGAGAACAGCTGCAAGAGCTGTCACGACACCTTCCGCAGCAAGTAGGCGCTTCTGGCGACGGGTTCAGTCCAGAGGCGCCGTCTGAGGCGTGCGCTGAAAGGCCTGACGCTCATAACCGAGCGCCTGAGCGTGTGACAAAGCCGCCTCCAGGCCCTCGGCCAACAAGACAGGTGAACGCGAAAGCACCCAACCGTACTTTCGCGTCGGTTCACCGACCAGCACCCAGCGGTAGTCGGGATCCAGCGCCAGCACCCAGTAGTTGCCGTAGAACGGGCGGAAAAAGCTCACCCGCAGCTTGGCATTGCCGCTGTCCGGCACGACTTGGGCCACGCCCGTGATGTCGGACACGGAGCCATCGGCCTGGCGGCAGCGGTTGCGCACCTCGATGGCGTCGCCCTTGCTGCGATAACGGGCCTGGGTGTCGGCCACACATTGGGCTTGAAACCGGTTGGGGAGCAACGCCTGCTCATACCAGGTGCCGACGTAGCGGGCCAAATCCACCCGCTCGACCGTGGGCATGGCCGCGGGTTCCGGCACGGAGGCACATCCCGTCAGCGCCGCGAGCCCCACCACGGCGGCCCAGCGAGGCCACCGCCAGGAGATCGGGCCCAGGCTTCTTGCAGTTCGATTGGGGGTCATCGGAACCTTTCGGATCGCAGAACAGAACCCGCGCGGAGGCTGGTGTTCCACACCTCGGCGCCACAGAGCGCCGATGGTATTCGGAAAGAAAAAGGCCCGGAGGCGTCTGCCATCCGGGCCGGTGGACCGTCCGTCGATCCTCAACCGTTCATCGTTTGGCCGGCGGCACGTCCGTGCACGACCCGTGCGCCACCTCTGCCGCCATGCCGATGCTTTCGCCCAGCGTGGGGTGCGGGTGGATGGTCTTGCCGATGTC
>CAYYCN010000081.1:7834-14850 GCA_964470355.1 uncultured Sphaerotilus sp. | reverse complement strand
CCGGAGCTGTGTTTCCAGTTCCACTACTTCGCGCTGCGCAAGATGCATTTCCTGATGCGGGCGATCGCGCTGGTGTGTTTCCCGGGCGGCTTTGGCACCCTCGACGAACTCTTCGAGGTCCTGACGCTGGTGCAGACCAAGAAGGTCCGCCACCGTCCGGTTCTTCTGTTCGGGCGCGAATTCTGGGAAAAGCTGATCGATCTGAATCACCTGGTCGACATGGGCATGATCAGCCCTGGTGATCTGAACCTGATCCATTACGTCGAGTCGGCGCAAGAGGCCTGGGACCTCATCGTGCGTGAGTACGGCCTGGCGCCGACCGACACCGACATGGGCGATCTGGCGCTCGACGTCTGACGCCTGGGGCCTGTTTCGGGCGGTTGAACCCGCCGCCCCGGACCTTCTTTTCGGGAGCTGCGACATGCGACGTGACCATCCTGCCTTGAGTCTGATCGGTGTGCCGACCGACGTGGGTGCGAGTGTGCGAGGGGCTTCGATGGGGCCGGAGGCGTTGCGCGTGGCGCGGCTGCGTGAGCGCTTGGAGGCCCACGGCCTGACCGTGCACGACTTGGGCAATCTGTCCGGACCGGCCAATCCGTGGCTACCTGCGCGGGAGGGCTGGCGTCACCTCGACGAGGTCGTGGCCTGGAACCAAGCGGTGTATGACCAGGTTTCGCAGGTGCTGGGACAGGGCGGATTCCCGATGATGCTGGGCGGGGACCATTGCCTGGCCGTGGGCTCCATCCGCGCGGTGGCTCACCATTGCCGTGAGCACGGCCGCAAGCTGCGTGTGCTCTGGCTTGATGCCCACGCCGACTTCAACACGTCGGCCATCACGCCCAGTGGCAACCTGCATGGCATGCCCGTGGCGTGCTTGTTCGGTCATGGTCCCGAGGCCCTCACGCACCTGGGTGATGGAGTCGTGCCCACGCTGGAGGCCCGTCAGATCCGTCAGATCGGCATCCGCAGCGTCGACCCCGAGGAAAAGCGCTTTGTCCACGCGCAGGAGCTGGAGGTGTTCGACATGCGCTACATCGACGAGATGGGCATGCGGCACGCCATGGAGCTGGCGCTGGCGACGATGGACGACAAGACCCACCTGCACGTCAGCTTCGACGTCGACTTCCTGGATCCGGACATCGCGCCGGGTGTCGGCACGGACGTGCCGGGCGGCCCGACCTACCGTGAAGCCCAGTTGTGCATGGAGATGATTGCGGACACGGGGCGTCTGGCCTCCCTGGACGTGGTCGAGCTCAATCCAGCGCTGGATGTGCGCAACCGCACGGCCGAGCTGGCGGTGGATCTCATCGAAAGCCTGTTTGGCAAGAGCACGTTGATGAGACGCGCGGGGTGATGCATCCGCCACAAATCCCGCAAGGGGGCGGTGTCCACCGGGAGGCGGCGCGGCCACAATTCGGCTCATGACCGATCCGCAGTTGTCCGCCGCCGTCGAACCCTTGCCCGAGCTGGACGCGCTGGAGCGCGACTGGCGGGATCTGGAGGGCCGGGCTCACGCCAGTTTCTTCACCGGCTGGACCTGGATCGGCACCTGGTTGCGGTGGCTGCCCCCGGATCTTCCCATTCGACTGTTGCGCGCTCGTTGCGGAGCACGGACGGTGGGGTTGGCTCTGGTCGTGGATGGCCCGACCCGTTCATGCCTGGGGCTGCCGATGTGCGGCACCCAGCATCTGCACGCCACGGGACGCCCGGTGCTGGACGCCCTGATGATCGAGCACAACGGCTTTCTGGTCGACCGTGCGCACGAGCGCGAGGCGGTGTCCCGACTGCTGCAGACCTGGATGGAGCGCCATCGGGGGTCTTCCGAGTGGGTGTTGCCGGGCCTGCCGGCCGGGCGCATCGATGCGGCGCTGGTGGCCGGCATTGCCCCTCGCGTGACCTGGGTCGAGCGGGTGCGGGAGTCCTACGCGATGGATCTGGCCAGGATTCGCACGTCGGGTGGAGACCCGTTGACTGGCCTCAGTTCGAATTCACGCAGCCAGATCCGGCGCAGCATGAAGGAGTATCAGACGCTGGGGGCCTTGACGTTGGCGGTGGCCTCTGACGTGGACCAGGCCCTGGTCTGGATGGACGAGATGATCGCGCTGCATCAGGCGCACTGGACCTCCAAAGGCCTGCCGGGCGCGTTCGCCACCCCCGAATTCGTCTCGTTTCACCAGGCGCTGGTGCGTGCCGGGGTCGGCCGTGGCGAGGTGCAGCTGATGCGCATCGCCGCGGGAGACCGGACCCTGGCGGTGCTGTATTCGTTCATCCACGGGGGCCGTGTGTATTTTTACCAGGGCGGACTGGACTACGGCCTGATCGAGAAGCACGCCCGTCCTGGTCTGGTGGCCCACGTGATGGCGGCGCGCCACCACGCCGCCCAGGGGCTTGAGGTCTACGACTTCATGGTCGGTGATTCGCGCTACAAGTCCACGCTGTCGGACCTGCGCGAGTCCATGGTCTGGGCGGTGGTGCAGACCCCGTCGGTGCGTCTGGCGCTGGAGCGGGCCGCCCGGCGTTGGCGCCGTCGGGCGGCCGAGGAACCTGTGGCCGAGGCCATGGCCGACTGAGCCCGTCCGGCGACCGCGCAGGGCTTCAGGCCAGCGCCACCTGTGGACGACGGAACTTGGCCATGCGGCAGACCCGGGCCACCACGGTGGGTGAGGTCCGCTCGTTGAGCACAAAACGCGGCAACTGGAATCGATCGCCTGCGGCGGTGGCCACCGCCGTGGAGGTCGAGACCGCGACCTGATAACCGGCCTCTTGCACCAGTTGGGCGTGGACCGCCGTGTAGTCCCGGTCGGGTTTGCCGTTCGGGTAGGCGAAGGTCACAGGGCGCCGACCGATGAGTTGTGCCAGGGCATCGCGATTGGTTTCGATCTCCTGGCGCGCCGATGCGGCGTCGATGCATGTGAGGATCGGATGGTGCACCGTGTGGCCGCCGATGTCGAAGCCGCGCTTTGCCAGGTCGGTGACCTGGGCCGACGTCATCATCATGTCCTGTGGCAAGGGGCGGCCTGCGCGCCGCACCAGGGTGTCGCACAGGCGCAGGCGGTCCTCCGGTCCCAGGTACTTGATGGCGAGCACCAGCGCCTGGATCAGTTGGCGCCGCGACACCACGTCCGACACGTTGCAGGGCTCGATGCCGAAGGCCGTGAAATCGTAGTCTCCCGTGGGCAGGCGCCGCACGGATTCGATCACCACATCGTTGAACATCATGCCGCCGTCCAGAAACCCGGTGGCCACAAAGATGGTGGCCGGCAGGCTGAACCGTTCGAGCAGCGGAGCCGCCACCTCGTGGTTGTCGCGGTAACCGTCGTCGAAGGTGATGACGAGGGCACGCCGGGGCAGCGAGCCCTCGCGCAGGCGCTCGCTGGCTTCCTGGAGGGGGAGCACGGTGAAATATTCCGACAGGGTCTGGAACTGCGCCGCCATGGTGGCCATGGTGGGCACGCCCGGCATCAGCGGATCCGCTTCATGGAGCACCCGGTGGTACATGAGGATCGGCAAGCCGGGGTCCTCGCGGGGATATTCACGGTGTATCAGCCAGTGGAACAGTGGCCGGGCCAAACGGTACATGGATTCAGATTCAGCAGTCGCGAAAGAGGTACCACGGTCTTCTTATCGGCATCTCGGGATGCCGAATGCAGTACTTTCGTTACTTAATGTAACTCGTCTGCCAGTGTGATCCGGAGCCGGGGTGGATCCGCTGAGGTGTGTTGCAGGCTTCGAGCGGTTGTGCCCCTTCGAGGGGAGGGCACGGCGGAAAAAAACCGCCCGGAGGCGGTCTTCTGGCCGTGTGGGCCGGCGGTGCGTCCGGCCCTGCACGGGGAGGTCAGTTGCCGCTGGCCGGGTCGACCACCAGCTTGCCCTGGGTCAACAGGGCGCTGATGATGTCGGCGTCGCTGGTCACGTTCAGTGAGGTGCGCAGGTCCACCCCGGACAGCACGATGGTCTGGTCGGTCACGGCCGAGTTGCCGGCCGAGTGGATGCTGATCTCCGTGTTGCCGTTGGTGACGGTGAAGTCGAGGTACTGGTCCAGGCTGCCAGCCGTGTAGCCGCCCGCCTGCACTGGCAGCAGGTCGCTCAGGTCCAGGATGTCGCCGCCGGCCGATGCCGAGGCCAGGTCGAAGTCGGTGATGACATCGCGCGCCGGGCTGGCGCTCGTTCCGACGTCGGCCAGCGACCACGCAAACGTGTCCTGACCGAATCCGCCGGTGAGCGTGTCGTTGCCACTGCCGCCGGAGATGAGGTCGTTGCCTGCTCCCCCCACGATCGTGTCGTTGCCGGCTTCGCCGTACAGCTGGTCGTTGCCGTCTCCACCGGAGATCGAATCGTCGCCGGCGCCGCCGAGGATGTAGTCGGCACCGCTCGTGCCGGACAGCGTGTCGGCACCGCTGGTTCCCGCCGTCACGCCCAGATTGAACGTGACCGTCGACGAGGCCGTGTCGCCGTCGGCGTCCGCCACGGTGTAGCCGATGTCCTCCGAGCGGAAGGTCGACAGATCGTTGGGCGGGTCGTACGAGTACGCGCCGGTCTGCACATTGACCGAGAAGGCACCACCGGCGTCGGTGTCGACCGTCAGGGTGGAGGTGGAGGCGTTGAACTGCACGGCCTCACCGTTGGAAGCGGTGACGGGGGTGGTGCTGTTGTCCGGGTCGTAGGTGTACGTCACGCCATCGACCAGGAGCGAGAGCAGGTGTCCTCCATCGGCCCCGAAACCGGCGGCGAGGGCCGCCAGGGTGCCCACCAGCAGGTTGCCGGTGTACGAGGTCGGCAGCGTCGCCTGGAGTGCCGCGCTCAGCCCGGAGGTGTCCGAGATCATCAGCGGCTTGAGGTCCGAGTCCGTCGCCCCGTTCTGGGCCAGCGGGTCCAGGGCCAGGTAGAACCGGCCGGTCGTGGTGGTGTCCGTGGCGGCGATGCCCACGGAGTAGCTCACGATGTCGTTGGCGTTGACGTGGGTGGTCCAGGCGGCTTGTTCGGCCGTGGTCAGGGGATCGTAGCCGCTGCGGTTGATGGTGTTGGTCGTGGTGATGTTGGGCTCACCGTCCGAGACGAAGTACGACACCGTCTGTGCACCGTCGATCTTTCCGTCCGACGAGTAGGCGGAGGTCGTGGCGGCCACCGCGGCGTGGTAGTTGGTCCAGCGGTCGCCGTCGTTGGCGTAGTAGGAGGTGAGCAGGCTCGTGAGGTAGGTCTGGGCCGCGTCGGCGGTGATCCAGGTGGTCTGCGGGTTCGAGGCGGTGGTCTCGAACAGGGTGATGCGCACCATCACGTTGCCCGCGGCGTCGTAGCTCTGGATGAGTTCGTTGAGTGCCGCCACGGCGATGGCCAGACGCGACTGGCCCGTGTCGCCCACGAGTTCGGTCATCGAGGCCGAGACGTCGAGCGTGAGCATCAGGTTGGTGTTCAGCGAAGCGACGTTGACGGTCTGCTCGCTGACCAGGCTCGGGGAGTCGTCTTCCACGACCACTGGCAGGGCCACCGACGACGACACGGTTCCGTCGTTCGCGGCGACGGAGAAGTCGAGGGTGAGCGTGTCTTCGGTCGTGGTGTTGGTGTGGTCGAGGGGACCGTACAGCGTGAAGGTGTAACCGTAGGTGCCGTTGCCGTTGTCCGTGAGGTCGATTGCGGCCACGGTGACGCCGTCGTTGATGTAGCCGACCAGCGACAGCCCGTTGTTCTCGGCGCGCCACTGAACCACTTCGCCGTCGGAGGTGACGGTGGTCGTGGGGGCCACCAGGGACACGGTCAGGGCGTCGGCATCGGCGTCCGACACCGTCACGACCCCCGAAGTGGTGGTCGCGTTGGTGGTGTCCGGCGAGCCCGTGGTGTCGGCATTGCCCGCCGTCAGGCCTTCTTCCGAGACGTTGCCTCCTTGGGAAGTGACCGCGATCACGGGGGCGTCGTTGACACCCACGAGGTTGACGGTCAGCGTGGCCGTGCTGGTGTCACCATCGGCGTCTGTGATGGTGTAAGTCAGCGTTTCGGTGTACGCGCCCGGCTTCAGGGGCTGGGTCAAGGTGTAGGTGTACGAGCCGTCCGCCGCCAGCGTGAAGGTGCCGTAGGTGCCGTTCTGGCTGGCAATCGGGGTGACCGCATTGGCTCGGACGTCTGCACCGATGCTGTCGTTGGTGAACACGCTGCCGCTCACCTGCGTCAGGGTGTGTTCGGTGATGGTCTGGGCCGCGGTGTCGTTCACCGCCGTCGGCACATCGTCCACGATGGTCACGCGGAACACGCCCGTGGCGGTGTCGTCGTCGATGTCTGTGACCGTGAGCGGCAGGTCGACGAAGGTCTGGTTGTTGCCGTTGCCCGTGGCGTGCGTCTGGGTCTGGGTCAGCACGTAGGTGTAGCTCAACTGGCCATTGGCAAATCCGGTCAGGGTCAGCGTGCCCTCAGGCGTGTTGATGACCACCGGGCTGGTGCCCAGGTTGTTGAGTTGGGCCAGGGTCACCTCGGTGCTGCCGAGGGTCACGGACTTCAGTCCGTCCAAGGCGGACACGGCGATCGTGCCGCTGCGAGAGGCCACTTCACCGGCCGGTGAGACCCCGTCCAGCGCCGATTCGTAGACGGTGACCTGGCCCTCGGTGCTGCCGTTTCCGTCCGCCGGGTCGATGGACGGGGTGTCATCCACGGGGGTGACGGTGATGTTGAGGGTGGAGGTGTCGGTGGAGGAGCCGTCGCTCAGGACATAGGTGACCGTGGGGACGGTGCCGTTCCAGTTGGCCTGAGGGGTGAAGGTGTAAGTGCCGTCGGCGTTGAGCAGCAGGGTGCCGACACCGGTGATGGTGGCGGTCTGGCCGGCGTTGAAGGTGCCGGTGACCCCGGCGATGGTGAAGGTGGAGACGGTGACAGGGCCGTCGACACTGGAGGTGCCGCTGAGGACGGAGCCGTTGAGCGGGGTGTCCTCGAGGGTGGTCTCGACTTCGTTGCCATCGGTGAACGGATCGTCCACACCGGTGACGGTGATGTTGAGGGTGGAGGTGTCGGTGGAGGAGCCGTCGCTCAGGACA
>CAYYCN010000081.1:0-7734 GCA_964470355.1 uncultured Sphaerotilus sp. | reverse complement strand
GTTGCCATCGGTGAACGGATCGTCCACACCGGTGACGGTGATGTTGAGGGTGGAGAGGTCAGTGGATTGCCCGTCGGTCAGGGTGTACGTGGCCGTGGGGACGGTGCCGTTCCAGTTGGGTTCCGGCGTGAAGGTGTAGGAGCCGTTGGCGTTGATCAGCAGGGTGCCCACGCCAGTGATGGTGGCGGTCTGGCCGGCGCTGAACGTGCCGGTGATGCCTGCGACGGTGAACGAGGCCACCGTGACGGTCCCTTCCACGCTCGAGGTGCCACTCAGCAGGGTGCCGCTGACGGCGGTGTCTTCCGGGGTGGTCGTGGATTCGTTCTCGTCGGTGAAGGCATCGACCACCGGGGTGATGGTGATGTTCAGCGCCGATTCGTCGGTGTTGGTGCTGCCGTCGGACAACTGGTAGGTGACCTGCGGGACGGTGCCGCTCCAGTTCAAAGCCGGTGTGAAGGTGTAGTCGCCGTTGGCCGCGATCACCAGCGTGCCGACGTTGGGAATGGTGGCGGTCTGGCCGGCGGTGAAGATCTGGTCACCCAGGCCGGCGATCGTGTAGCCGACCAGACTGGCCGAGCCCTGCACGTTGGCCGCGTTTTCGAACAAGTTGCCGGTGACCGGCGTGTCTTCCGGACCGCTGCGCGTTTCGTCCGCATCGGAGAGGACCGTGGTGTTCGGATTGGCCGTCTGGGTCGTGGCCGTCGGGGTCTGGTTGACCGAGTTGTTGGTGTTGTTGGCCGGTGTGGCGCTGTAGGGATCGATCGCGAAGGGGGTGGCCGCCGTGAGCGGCGAGTCGAGCCCCGACACCCGCTCTGCCGGCAGCAGACCGCCTGCGTCACCGCCGGTCAGACCCGCGGCCGGTTCGATGTTGATCTCGCCGTTGTCGGCCTGGGCCAGTGCGATGGGGTCTTCACCGGCCGGGATGCGGGCCAGGCGTGAGCCCGGGGCTTCGAGCATCACGTAGCCGTTCTGAGACGTGATGATGACGTCGCCGGGCTCGACGCTGTCGCCGACCGTCAGGGGGAGCACGTCGCCATTGGCCTTCTTGACGAACACCGTGCCCCAGATCCCTGCCACCTTGCCGGTCGATTGCCGGGCCGGTTCGTAGGCTGCGTTCAGGGGAATGTCGTCATCGCAGTCGGCCGCCGCCTTGCGCTTGGCCGCCAGTGGCTTGGCCTTGGCTTTGGCCTTGAGCGCCTTGGACACCGGATGCGCCACGTGGTGGATCGCATGGGGCGTCACGTGCCGGGTCACCGGCGCCTTGACCGGTGCGGGGCCTGCGGCCGGGGCTTCGCAGGTGACGGAGAGGTCGGACGGGAGGACGTTCTTGGCCATGAGGCTTCCTTGGACGGATGGGCGCGGAGCGAAGGGCTGGAAAACGTGGGTCATTCCTTGTGGGGCCACTTCTGGCGAAAGGCGTGACGCTGCGCACGTTTTTGAGCGTTTGTCAGAGAATAGCGCGATCGCACCGGCGCGGACACCGACCGTGGACCTGAATTGAGCGCGAGCTGACCGGAAATGCGGAATTAGTCAGCATTTCCACACGGTTGCGGGGGGGCTGTTCAAGCGCCGGATCACCTCCCGCACGACAAAACGCCGCCGTCACCCGGAGGTGGCGGCGGCGTCGGGTCAGAGGGTGGATCAGCGCTCGCTCAGGGCGTAGGTCTTGGCCTTGAGGACGGGCTTGAGCAGGTACGACAGCACCGTCTTCTTGCCCGTGAGGATGTCGACTTCGGCGGTCATGCCGGGAATGATGGGTTTGTCCTCGCCGAACTGTGCGTGTTCGGTCTTGACCCGCACCACGTAGAAGGCGTTGCCCTTTTCGTCGACCTGGGTGTCCGGGCTGATGTTTTCCACCACGGCATCCAGGCCGCCGTAGATCGAGAAGTCGTAGGCCGTGAACTTCACGGTGGCCTTCTGCTTGGGGTGGATGAACGCGATGTCGCGTGGCTGCACCTTGGCTTCCAGCACCAGGGTGTCGTCCAGCGGGACGATCTCCACGAGGTCCTTGCCGGGCTGCACCACGCCCCCGACGGTGTTGGCCATCAGGCGCTGCACGCGGCCGCGCACGGGGGATCGGACCTGGGCCTTGTCCACCCGGTCGGTCAGTGCGGCCGAGCCTTGGTTCAGCGTGTTGATCTTGCCCAGCACTTCCGAGAGTTCCCGGCGCGCTTCGTTGCGGAAGGCCAGCGAGGTTTCCTGGATCTTGCGTTCGGCCTCGCCGATGGCGGCCCGGGCGCGCGAGATTTGCGCAGAGGCCTGTTCGGCGTCGCCTCGGTTGCGGCTGACGTCGCGTTCGAGGCGCAGCACGTCCACTTCGGAAATCGCTCCGCTGGACAGCAGAGGACGTGTCTTGCGCAGTTCTTCCTGGGCCAGGGCCAGGGCCCGACCGGCGGCGGATCGCTTGGCCTCGGCCTCGTTGAGTTCTTGCTGGCGTTGCGAGACCTGCTGGCGGTTGATCGACATCATGGCCGAGAGCTCGGAGGTCCGGGACAGGTAGAGGTTGCGTTCTTCCTCGACGATGTGGGACTCGGCGGGGGTGCCGGGCGATGGTGGGGTGAAGGGGATGCCTTCGGCGAGGGCTTTCAGGCGGGCCTGCTTGACCCGCAGCGAGAACGATTGCGCTTCGCTTTCGAGCACGCCGGAAGTGGCGCGGGTCTCGTCGATCTTGAGCAGCACTTGGTTGGGCTCGACGACCTGGCCTTCCTTGACGAGGATTTCGGAGACCACGCCGCCGTCGAGCGACTGCACGACCTGCAGTTGCCGGGAGGGGATCACCTTGCCGTCGCCGCGGGTGACCTCGTCGATCTCGGCAAAGGACGACCAGACCAGCAGCAACACAGCCGCGGCCACGCCGGTGCGGATGATGCGCTGGGCGCGGGCCGTCTTTTGCAGCGACATCAGTTCCTCGGCCTGGGTCTCGAAGGACGTCAAATGGCCGGAGGGCGGGGTGTCGAGTACGGTCTTGCCCAGGAAGAGCCGGCTCACCGGCTCCAGGGCCAGGCGGATGCGTTCGAGGGCGGAGAGTGCACGCTTGCCACCCTGCACGAGTTTTTCGTTCATGGCTTTGCTTCTCCGACTCAGGCCGCGCGGGCGATGCGGCCCGACTGCAGGGCCTCCATGATGCGGTCGCGCGGACCGTCGGCCACCACACGTCCGCCGTCGACCACGATGACGCGGTCGACCAGGGCGAGCATGGAGGTCCGGTGGGTCACGAGGATCACGGTCTTGCCTTCGGCGAATTCGTTCAGGCGCCGGGTGACCTGCGCCTCGGTCGAGAAGTCCATCGCGCTGGTGGGTTCGTCGAGCAGCAGCACCGGTGCGTTCAGCAGCACTGCCCGGGCGATGCCGACGCACTGCCGCTGGCCACCCGACAGGAGTTCGCCGCGTTCCCCCACCGGCAGGTCGAAGCCGCGGGGATGGCGGTTCACGAACTCGTCCAGGCAGGCGGTGTGGGCCGCAGACAGCACCGCCTGCTCGTCGGCGTAGGGCAGGCCCAGCGTGATGTTCTCGCGCAAGCCGCCGTAGAACAGGTTCACGTCCTGCGAGACGTAGGCCATGTTGCGACGCACGTCGGCCGGATCCAATTGCCGCAGGTCCACGCCATCGATGAGCACCGCCCCTTCCGTGGGCTGGTACAGGCCCAGGATGAGCTTCTCGAGGGTGGTCTTGCCGGAGCCGACGCGGCCGATCAGGGCGACCTTCTCGCCCGCTTCGATGCGAAAGCTCAGGCCGTCGAGGATGGCATCGTCACGGCCTGGATAGGCAAAACGCACCTGTTTGAACTCGATGGCGCCCTTGATTTCGCGGCGGTGCAGGAAATTCGTGCCGGCCTCGCGTTCGACCGGCTTGGCCATCACGCCATTGAGCGATTGAAGTGCCGTGCGCGCCCCCTGGTACTGCATCAGCAGGCCGACGATCTGGCCCGCCGGGGCCAGCGCGCGCGACGCCAGCGTGGTGCAGGCGATCAAGCCCCCCATGGTCAGCTCTCGCTGCGTGATCAGGTACACGCCGCCGATCACCACCGACAGACTCACCAGTTGCGACAGCAGTTGCGTCCCATAGGTGGCCTTGCTTGTCAGCGCCCGCATGCGCACTTGCATCTGAGCCAGGAACTGGTTGCCCCGCTCCCAGCGCGACTGGATGGTGCTTTCGGCGCCTTGGGTCTTGACGGTCTCGATGCCGGTCAAGGCCTCCACCAGCGTGGCGTTGCGCTGGGCGCTGGCCTGGTAGGTGGCCTGGGAGAGCTCGTGCAGGCGGTGCTGCAGGATGAAGCCGATCACCAGCACCACCACGAAGATGGCGATGACCGGAATGGCCAGCAGCGGGGCGATCCACAGGATGGCCGCCACGAAGATCAGGGCGAAGGGCAGGTCCACCAGCGTGGTCACCGTCGACGACGTGATGAAGTCGCGCACCTGCTCGAAGCCGCGCAGGTTGGCCGCGAAGGAGCCGACCGACTGTGGCCGGTTCTCCAGCTTCATGCCCAGCACACGCTCCATCAGGGTCGAGGACAACTGCACGTCGATGCGCGCGCTGGCCTGATCCAGGAAGTGGCTGCGCATGAGCCGCAGCATCAGGTCGGCCACCAGCACCAGGCCCAGGCCGGCGGCCAGCACCCACAGGGTTTCCATGGCGTGGTTGGGGACCACCCGGTCGTACACGTTCATCGTGAAGATCGGGAAGGCCAGGGCGAACAGGTTGACCAGGAAGGCGGCCAGCAGCACGTCGCGGTAGACCATGCGCTGGCTGCCGATGGCGCTCCAGAACCAGTGGCCCGAGCGGGTCGGGCGGACTTCCGGGGTGCGCTCGTCGAAGCGGAAGTGTGGGCGCGCGAAGACGGACAGGCCGGTGTAGCGGCGCTGGAGATCCTTACGCGGCAGCACCACGGCGCCTTGGCCGGATTCCGGCATCAGCACCCGCGCGTCGCCTTCGGAGGTCCAGCCCAACAGGACGCAGGCCTTGTTGTCGCGCAGCAGCAGGATGGCCGGCAGCAACTGGATGTCGATCTGCGTGACCTTGACCCGCTGGACCCGGCTGAACATCCCCACCCGCGAGCAGGCCCGCTCCAGCAGCGCCATCGTCATGCGGCCTTCCTCGAGCGGCAGGCCGGCCGACAGCGAAGCGCGTGAGGCGCTCAGCCCGTGGAGGCGGCAGACCTCGAGCAGGCAGTCAAGCAGCGGGTCCGGGTGCACCAAGTCTTCGCGAACGCGGGGTGTGTCAGGCGCAGCAGCGGGGGTGGGCTTGCGCTTGGCAGGCCCCGTCTCGGTGGGTTCTGGCATGGGTGAAATGGGGATCAGGTGATGTCGGTGCACCACAGGCCGAAGCGCCCGCGGCGCAGGTCGGCGAAGTAGTGTTCCAGGGTCGTGCGCACTGTCCGGAAGGCCAGTTCCTCCCATCGCACTTCAGATTCGGAAAACAGGCGGGCCTCGATGGTTTCGGGGCCGGGGTCGAAGTCGGTGCTCAGCAGCTGGGCGCGGTAGAAAAAGTGCACCTGACCAACCCGCGCGATGTTCACGATCGAGTAGAGGTCCAGCAGGTCAAAGCGTGCACCGGCCTCTTCGACCGTCTCGCGCAAGGCCCCTTCGGCGGTGGTTTCGCCCAGCTCCATGAATCCGGCCGGCAGCGTCCACAGGCCATACTGGGGCTCGATGTTGCGCCGGCACAGCAGCACTTTGTCTTCCCAGAACGGAACAGTCCCGACCACGTTGAGCGGGTTTTCGTAGTGAACCGTGGCACAGCTCGGGCACACGGCACGTTCGCGGTTGTCGTCCGCCGGGACGCGGTATTCGACGGCGGTCCCGCACTCGCGGCAGTGCTTGGTGCGACGGTGATGCAGCATCCAACGAGTGTAACTTGCGGTTTTTCGCGTGGCATCATCCCCTCAGGTGCGGGAGTGCGGTGCAAATCCGCCTTATCGCACGACTTCGACGTTGAACTTGTGGTGACCCCCTCGGTTGCCGATCTCCAGGAGCCATTCGAGATGGAGCTCTACAGCTTCTTCCGCTCTGCCGCCTCGTACCGGGTGCGCATCGGACTGGCCCTCAAGGGGCTGCCTTTTGACTACCGCCCGGTGCACCTCATCACCAACGTGCACCTGGGCGACGACTTTCGCGCGCTCAATCCTCAGCAGTCCGTGCCGGTGCTGGTGGACGGCGACCTGCGGCTCAACCAGTCGCTGGCCATCCTGGAATACCTCGACGAAGTCCATCCGGAGCCGCCGCTGTTGCCCCAGGACCCCGCAGGACGGGCCCGGGTGCGTTCGCTGGCCCTCGACATCGCCAGCGAGATCCATCCGTTGACGAACCTGCGGGTGCTGCGCTTCCTGGTGCAGCAGATGGGGGCCAGCGAGGACGTCAAGAATCACTGGTACCACCATTGGGTCGAGCAGGGCTTGCAGGCACTGGAGAGCCGGCTGGAGCGGGAGCCCGAGACGGGGATGTTCTGCCATGGCTACGGGCCGACGCTGGCGGATTGTGTGCTGGTGCCGCAGATCTTCAATGCCCAGCGGTTCGAGTGCCGACTGGATGCGTTTCCCCGCACTCTGCGCATTTTCGAGGCCTGCATGTGCATGCCCGCCTTCCAGGCGGCTCGACCGGAGGCGTGTCCGGATGCCGAATGACCTGAGCCTGCCCCGGTCGTGGTTGCGCCCGGTGTTTTCCCACCCGTCGATCCGGGCCTGCATGACCAGCCGCGAAGGCGGTGTGAGCGAAGGGCCCTATGGGTGCTTCAATCCGCGGCCCGGCGTGGGTGACGACGAGGCGTGTGTGCTGGAAAACCGTGCGCGCTTGCGGGGCTGGGTGGGGCGCCCCTCCCGTCTTCTGGAGCAGGTGCACGGGGCGGACGTGGCCGTGCTGGAGGACCTGCGGGACGAGGCGGCTCCGCTGAGCATGGGGCCTCGGGCCGACGCGTGTCTGACGTTGCGTTCGGACCTGGCCTGCGAGATTCAGGTGGCGGACTGCCTGCCGGTGTTGGTGGCCGATCGGCACGGGCGGGGCGTGGCGGCGGCCCACGCCGGTTGGCGGGGGCTGGCCTCGGGGGTGCTGGAGGCGACAGTGACCGCCTTGGCTCAGCGCATCGGGTGCGGTCCCGGGGATCTCGAATACTGGCTGGGGCCTTGCATCGGCCCGGACCGGTTCGAGGTGGGCCTCGACGTGTTGCACGCCTTCGGATCACGGCCCGAGGCCACCGGCCCCTGTTTCCGACCCACGGGCCGCGACGGCAAGTGGTGGGCCGATCTGGCGGAATTGGCACGCCAGCGCCTGATGGGTTTGGGCCTGGAAGAAGTGCCGGGGCCGGGGCGCGACCGTTCCCTGTGCACCGCCAGCGATGCCGAGCGTTGGTTTTCCTATCGGCGCGATCGGGTGTGTGGGCGCATGTCGGCGTTGATCTGGCTGGAGCGCGGCGAACTCCGTTCCTGATCGTTCCGGATCACGGGCGCGGCACGGTTTCGGGGGATGCCGCGTCCGCTGCGTGCGGGCTTGGCGCCTCTGGTGTGGCGGCGGGTTTCGGATCGGAGCCGTTCGAGGCCGCCGCTTCGGCCTGCTCCCTCAGATGCCTCGCCCTGCGGCGGGCCGATGTCCCCAGGATGTAGAGCACCAACCCCAAGGGCAGCACCCCGTACAGCAAGAAAGTGAACAGGGCGCCCAGCCAGGTGCCGTTGGGGTGGATCACTTCGGCGGCCGCCATCATCAGGGCCACATAGATCCAGGCCAGGGCGACAAGGTGCATGGA
>CAYYCN010000080.1:0-14888 GCA_964470355.1 uncultured Sphaerotilus sp. | reverse complement strand
CTGGACCGCAACACCCGCGACCTGCAGGAAGCGGTGATGTCGATCCGCATGATTCCGATGTCGACGGTGTTCAACCGCTTCCCCCGCATGCTGCGCGATCTGGCCGGCAAGCTGGGCAAGAAGGTCGAGCTGGTCACGCAAGGTGAAGCGACCGAGTTGGACAAGGGCCTGATCGAGAAGATCACCGACCCGCTGACCCATCTGGTGCGCAACTCCTGCGACCATGGCGTCGAAATGCCCGCCGACCGCCTGGCCAAGGGCAAGCCCGAGACCGGCACGATCACGCTGAGTGCTTCGCACCAGGGCGGCTCCATCGTCATCGAGGTGCGCGACGACGGTCGCGGCCTGTCGCGGGAGAAGCTGATCAAGAAGGCCCAGGAGCGCGGCATCGAGGCCCACGACGGCATGGCCGACCAGGACGTGTGGGGCCTGATCTTCGCACCGGGCTTCTCCACCGCGGATCAGGTCACCGACGTGTCCGGGCGCGGTGTCGGCATGGACGTGGTGAAGAAGAACATCACCAGCCTGGGCGGTTCGGTCGAAATCGATTCGGCCGAAGGCTATGGCATGAGTGTCAAGGTGCGCCTGCCGCTGACGCTGGCCATCATGGACGGCATGAGCGTGGGTGTGGGCGACGAGGTCTACATCCTGCCTCTGGCCTCGGTGGTGGAGAGCTTCCAGGTCAACGACGACACGATCAAGACCATCGGCGGCACCGGACGTGTGGTCCAGGTGCGCGAGGAGTACATGCCGGTCATCGAACTGGAGCGGGTGTTCGAGGTGCCCCGTTTCGACTTCGAGCGGGTGTCCTCGATCATGGTGGTCGTCGAGGCCGAAGGCGGACGTGTCGCCTTGCTGGTCGACGAACTGTTGGGCCAGCAGCAGGTGGTGGTCAAGAACCTCGAGGCCAACTACCGCAAGGTCCATGACGTCTCGGGTGCCACCATCATGGGCGATGGTCGCGTGGCCCTGATCCTGGACATCGGTTCCCTGATTCGCCGTTCGCGCCACTGAGCGTCCGGCCGTTCCCATGAAGACTTGCACGATCCCGGCTCACGCCTGGATCGTGCGTTTGCTCTGGAGTCGCACATGTCGACCTGGATGAATCTCTATCGTCGCTTCACGATCCGGTTCCGCATGAACAGTGCGATCGGCGTGGTGCTGGGCCTGTTCCTGATCGTGGGCGGTGTGGCGCTGTACGGAGGGCTGCAGTTGCAGGCCATCCAGGCCCACACGGCGGAACACGCGTTGCGCGAGCTGCAGCTCATCGCGGATTTGCGCGCCAACCTCGGGGATGTGCGGCGGTTCGAGAAGGATCAGCTGCTGTCCCATGACCATGCCGATCTGCGGGCCAACTACCGGACGCAATGGGAGGCCGCGCAGAGCAAGGTCCGTGAAGCGCTGACGGCGCTGCAGCAGGGTGAGGAAGACGAGGACAACGTGCTGGCCCGCGAGGCGCTGACCCATCTGGACCGCTACCGGACCGATGTGCTGGCGGTGCTCGCGAAAGCCGGGCAGCCGGACGCCGGTGGGGCGCACGAACTCAACGAGGCCATGGGAGCGGCCCGCGCGGCAGCCCATGAGATCGAAGGCCGGCTGAACCAGATCGCCGGGATCGTCGATGCCGAAGCGAAGGAAGGGGTATTGGCCTTTTCCGGCAAGGTGAACGAGGCGTCCTGGGTGTTCGCGTTGGTCCTGCTCGCGGTGGCGGCGGTGGTCATTCCCACGACCATCTGGAATGCCCGCTCCATCGTGATCCCGATCCGCCAGGCGCAGGCGGTGGCTGAAGCCATTGCGGCGGGGGATCTGCGACATCCCATCGACATCGCGGGCCAGGATGAACCGGCCAACCTGATGCGAGCCCTCCAGCAGATGCAGCACACCCTGCAGACGGTGGTGGGCGAGGTGCGCATCACCTCCGGATCGATTTCGGTGGCCAGCGCGGAAATCGCTTCGGGCAACCAGGATCTGTCGGGCCGCACGGAGCAGTCGGCGGCCTCGCTGGAACAGACCGCCAGCTCCATGGAGCAGCTCACCGACACCGTGCGTCAGACGGCCGATTCGGCCCGCACCGCCAACCAGCTGGCCAGTTCGGCAGCGCAGGCCGCGCAGCGCGGCGGTGACGTGGTGTCGCAGGTGGTGAGCAACATGCAGGAGATCACCGCATCGAGCCGCAAGATCGGCGAGATCATCGGAGTGATCGACGGGATTGCGTTCCAGACCAACATCCTGGCGCTGAACGCGGCCGTGGAAGCGGCGCGTGCTGGAGAGCAGGGCCGCGGTTTTGCGGTCGTGGCCGGCGAGGTGCGCAACCTGGCGCAGCGCAGTGCCACGGCGGCGCGGGAGATCAAGACGCTGATCAACGCCAGCGTGGAGAAGGTGGAGTCGGGCAGCCGGCTGGTGCAGGACGCCGGAGCGACGATGGGCGAGATCGTGTCGGGTGTGCAGCGCGTGAGCGACATCATCGGCGAGATCACCGCGGCCACCAGCGAACAAAGCGGCGAACTGGGTCAGGTCAACGTGGCCGTGACCCATCTCGATCAGATGACACAGCAGAACGCGGCGCTGGTGGAGCAGAGTGCCGCGGCCGCCGAAAGCCTGAAGGATCAGGCCGACAAGCTGGCGGGGGTGGTCTCGGTGTTCCGGCTGGCGTCGGATCCGGACCGGGCGGTGCGGCCGGAGCCGGCTCCGAGGGCTGAAATGACCGCGGCGGTGGCGCCGGCCCGTGTCCCGACGGTCCGAACGGCGGCGTCCCCCAGGCCGACTCCCGTGGCGGCATCGACGCCGCTGGCGCCGTCTTCCTCCACTTCCTTTGCACCGGCGACATCGCCGGCTTCGAGCCCCGCCACTGCCGACAGTGACTGGGAAACCTTCTGAACCTGTACCGGGAGTCTTGCATGGCCCTCAGCATCCGCGCCAAACTTTGGCTTCCTCCCCTGGCTCTCGCCGCCGTTCTGGTCAGTGTCGGGGGCTTCAGCGCCTGGCAGACCAGCCGACTGATCACCGCCTCCGACGAGCAGCATGAACTCCAGCAGGAACGCCAGTCGCTGGCGGCACGCTGGGCGGGCCTGACCGAAACCAACGCGGCCCGCACGCTGGCGGTGCTCATGAGCAATGAGCCCCATGTGGAGGATTCGCTCAAGGCCGACATGAAGGCCACGACCGCCGCGATCAGCAAGATCCAGGACCGCATCACGGAAATCAGCACCGGTGCGGATGAAAAGGCGGTGTTGGGCACCATTGCCGAGCGGCGCAAGGCCTATATCGCTTCGCGCAACGAGATCATGGAGCGCAAGAAGACGCCGGGTGCCGACGTGACTCAACTGATCGACCAGACCTTCCGCCCGGCCCTGGCCGGCTACACCGCCGCCCAGCAGGACTACGTCAAGATCGAGCACGACCGTTTCGTCGCCTTGCGCGAAGAGGTCGCCGCCAGCCGCATGCACATGCTGTGGTCCATGATGGGCATCCTTTCGGGGGTGGTCGTGGCCATGCTGTTCGGCGCCTGGATGCTGGTGCGCCAGCTGTGCGAGCCGTTGGCCCGCGTGGCGACCATGGCCCGCCGCATCGGCGAGGGCGATCTGACCCAGGACATCCGTCCGGACCGACACGACGAGGTCGGCGAGGTCGTGAAGACGCTGGCCGTCATGCAGGGGGCCTTGCGCGACATGGTGGCCCAGGTGCGTCAGTCGTCCGAGTCGATCCAGGTGGCTTCGAGCGAAGTGGCCGTGGGCAACCAGGACCTGAGCCAGCGCACCGAGCAGACCGCCAGCAACCTGCAGAACGCCGCCAGCTCGATGGAGCAGCTCACGGGCACCGTGCGGCAGACGGCGGATTCGGCGAGCACCGCCAACCAGCTGGCCAGTTCGGCAGCGCAGGCCGCGCAGCGCGGCGGTGACGTGGTGTCGCAGGTGGTGAGCAACATGCAGGAGATCACCGCATCGAGCCGCAAGATCGGCGAGATCATCGGAGTGATCGACGGGATTGCGTTCCAGACCAACATCCTGGCGCTGAACGCGGCCGTGGAAGCGGCGCGTGCTGGAGAGCAGGGCCGCGGTTTTGCGGTCGTGGCCGGCGAGGTGCGCAACCTGGCGCAGCGCAGTGCCACGGCGGCGCGGGAGATCAAGACGCTGATCAACGCCAGCGTGGAGAAGGTGGAGTCGGGCAGCCGGCTGGTGCAGGACGCCGGAGCGACGATGGGCGAGATCGTGTCGGGTGTGCAGCGCGTGAGCGACATCATCGGCGAGATCACCGCGGCCACCAGCGAACAAAGCGGCGAACTGGGTCAGGTCAACGTGGCCGTGACCCATCTCGATCAGATGACACAGCAGAACGCGGCGCTGGTGGAGCAGAGTGCCGCGGCCGCCGAAAGCCTGAAGGATCAGGCCGACAAGCTGGCAGGGGTGGTGTCGGTGTTCCGCCTGCAGCCCGGGCTGGAGACGGCGGTGTCGATGTCCCGCACCGCACCGGTGAGCCGTTCGGGGGCAGGGCTCCCAACGGCCCGACCGGCGCCGAAGCCCGCGTCTGCGGTCCATGCTTCTGCGCCCAAGGGGGTGTCGGCCCCCCCTCGGGCCACGGTCAGTTCCACACAGAGCGCCACCGCAGGATCGGCGGCGTCGGACACCGATTGGGAAACCTTCTGACCGTGTCGGGGCGGGGGTCAGCCCTCGCTTTGCCGCAGGGTGACGGTGACCGGCTGCCGCAGCACGGACCGGAGGCCCCACCAGCCCGCCGCCAGCGCCAGGGAGGCCCCCAAGCCGGCTCCGGCCGGTAAGGTCCACCATGGGGGCTGCCACGGAAAGTCGAACACCTGAGTGGCCAGGGCCCACGCGGTGGCACTGGCGGCCATGGCCGCCAGGCTTCCGGCCAGCAGGCCGACGCCGGCCAGCTCAGCCCGCTGCACTTGCGCCAGCAGTGAGGCCCTCGCCCCCAAGGCGCGCAGCAGCGCGAACTCCCGTGTCCGTGCCTGCCGTGTGGCCGTCAGCGCCGCGAACAGCACCAGCACCCCGGCGGCCAGCGTGAACAGGAACAGGAACTCGATCGCCCGGATGACCTGATCCAGCAGATCCTGCACCTGGCGGATCTGCGTGGACACGTCGATCACCGTCAGGTTTGGGAATCGGGTGGCCAGCGTGCGGTCGAGGGGGCTGCTCTCGGCGACCCGGAACGCGGAGATCCACGTCACCGGCATGTCGGCCATCTCCGCGCGCGGGAAGGTCACGAAGAAGTTCACGCGCATCGAGGTCCAGTTCAGCTTGCGCAGGCTGGTGATGCGGGCGGACACGGTCTGTCCGGCCACGTCAAAGCCCAGCCGGTCTCCCAGCTTCAGACCCAGTGTCCGGGCCAGGCCCTCCTCGACGCTCAGTCCATCGGGCTCTTCGGCCCGCCACTGGCCGGCCACCACCTCGTTGTGCGCCGGCAGGGCGGCCATGTGGCTGAGGTTGAACTCCCGGTCCACGAGTCGACGGGCGCGGTCGTCCGCGTAGTCGTCGGGTTGGACCGGGTGATCGTTCACCGACACGAGCCGGCCGCGGAACATGGGATACCAGTCCTCGGGTGGCACGCCGGCCCGGGTCAGTTCCGCGCGGACGTCTGCGGCCTGGTCCGGCAGGATGTTGATGACAAAGCGGTTGGGCGCACCCGCCGGGGTGGTGGCCCGCCAGGTGTCGACCAGGTCGGTGCGCACCAGAACCAGCAGCATCAAGGCCATCAGTCCCAAGGCCAATGCGCTGACCTGAAGCACCACCACACCCGGTCGTGCCGTCAGGGCCTTGAGCGTGAGCCTCAGCCATGGGGCCGAGGTGGGGCGCAAGGGCCAGCGGCGCAAGGTGGCCAGGGTCAGCCAGGCGCCTGAGGCAAACAGCGCCCAGGCCAGGGCAAAGCCCCCCAGAGCGATGCCGCCCATGCGTGGATCGGCCGCCACGGCGTACAGCAGGCCCGCGTATCCAGCGGCTCCCGCCACGGCCACACCCACCGAGGCCGGCTGAAGCTCGCCCAGTTCTCGCCGAAGCACGCGCAGCGCAGGCACCCGCGCCAGTTGCATCACCGGGGGCAGTCCGAACCCGGCCAGCAGCAGGGCGGCCGCGCCCAGGCCCAGGGCTGCGGGCCACAGGCTCGGTGCCGGCAGGTCGGCGCCGATCCATTGGGCCAGCAGGGCCACGATGATGTGGTGCAAGGCCCAACCCGATCCCACTCCGGCGAGCGCCGCCAGCAGCCCGACACCGGCCAGTTCGAGCCCGTACAGCGCTGCGATCCGGTGTTGAGGCAGGCCCATGACCCGCAACAGGGCGCAGGTATCCAGGTGCCGCTGCGAAAAACCGCGGGCGGCAATGCCGACGGCCACGGCGGCCAGCACCGCCGACAGCACGGCCACCAACTGCAGGAATTGGCGGGCCCGGTCGAGGGTTTGGCGCATCTCCGGCCGCGCATTGTCGAGGGATTCCAGGCGCACGCCGCGCATCCGGACGATCTGGTCCCGGGCCCAGGTTTCGAAGGCTGGAACGGCGCTGCGGTCGCCCGATGGGGTGGTGGCGGCCACGGCCAACCGCCACGTGATGCGGCTGGCCGGCTGAACGAGCCCGGTGGCGCCCAGGTCCGCCGCCGACAGCATCACGTGCGGGGTGAGCGCTGAAAAACCGCCGCCCCGGTCGGGTTCCCGCTGCAGCACAGCCGACACCTTCAGCCGTGCCTCGCCCAACCAGAGGGCCTCGCCCACCCGCACGCCCAGCGCCGACAGCACCGAAGGCTCCGCCCACACCTCGCCGCGCCGGGGGCCGTGGCGCGCCGGGGAGGCCGGTCGGTCGATCCCGTCGGCCACGGACAGGGTGCCCCGCAAAGGGTAGGCCTCGTCCACGGCCTTGAGCGTGACCAGGCGCACCCCTCCGCCCTGGGCCTCGTCGGCGCGCACCATGCTCGGAAAGCTGGCGTTTTCAGATGTGCGCAGGCCCATGCCGCGGGCGGTGGTCTTGAAGGCCTCGGGCAGCGGCTGGTCGGCCGACACCAGGGCGTCTCCTCCGAGCAGGGAGCGGGCATCCTGCATCAGGCCGCCCTGCAGCCGCTCGGTGAAGAATGACACGGCGCTCAGGGCCGCGACGGCCAGCGCGACGGACACCAGCATCAGCCGCAACTCCCCGGAACGCAGATCGCGCCAGAGCTGCCGGGCGGCGAGGGACAAGACCGACGGCGCGCGAGGGGTCATCTTGGAAGAGGCTGTGGACATCGGAGAGGGGGCGATGGAGCGGCAAGTCCTGAACGTAGCATGCAAAGTCATGGAACCTGTTTCCGGCTGACCCGTGCTCGAATGGGGACATCATGAAAACCCTTGCCTTGCCCCCTCTGTTCCTGTCTCACGGCTCTCCGATGATCGCCATCGAGGACTCCCCGGCGGCCCGGTTTCTGGACCGGCTCGGGGGGGCCATCGAGCGGACTTTCGGGCGCCCGAAGGCCATCGCCATCGTTTCGCCGCACACGGCCACGCGCCGTCCCGTGGTGTCCACCGCCGTGAGGTATCAGGCGGTGCACGACTTCGGAGGATTTCCGGCGGAGCTGTACGCGCAGCGTTACGACGTGCCCGGACACCCGGAACTGTCCCGGCAGGTGGCCGAGGCCTTGAATGCCCACGGACTGGGCGCGACCTTGCAACCCGCGGAAGGTGTCGATCACGGGATCTGGACGCTGTTGACGCGTGTGTGGCCCTTGGCGCAGGTGCCGGTGGTGCCGGTCTCGCTCGTGCCGACGGCCACCCCCGAGGCGCTTTGGCACCTGGGCGAGGCCTTGGCGGCTGTCGGCGAGCCAGATCTGCTGGTGATCGGCAGCGGCGCTTTCACCCACCACCTGGGGCGGTTTTTCTCTCAGCGGGGGCGGATGGGTGGGTCGGCCGGGTCTGTGGCGCCGGACGTGGCCGAGTTCCAGTCGTGGATTGCCGATCGGGTTCAGGCGTGCGACTGGCCGGCCCTGTTCGATTACCGCCGTCAGGCCCCGCACGCGGCGTTGCAGCATCCCACCGACGAACACTGGCTGCCGTTCTATATTGCCGCCGGTGCCGGGGGGGCGACATCCCCTGGGGTGCGCCTGCATGACAGCGTCGATGGCGGGGTGCTGGCGATGGACGGATACGCCTTCGGCCCGCACGCGCCGCGCTTGGCGCAAGCGTTGGCCGAAGGCTGACCGGACCTCAGGCCGGGTTGTCCAGGTCGATGAAGGTGTGCGCCAGTCCGAAATGTTCGGCGAGGTGATGACCCAGGGCCTGGGCGCCGTAGCGCTCCGTGGCATGGTGGCCGCAGGCGAGAAACGCGACGCCGCATTCTCGGGCCAGGTGCATCTGGGGTTCGGAGATCTCGCCCGTGAGGTAGGCATCGGCTCCGGCGGCAATGGCCGCCTCAAAATACCCCTGGGCGCCGCCAGTGCACCAGGCCACGCGGCGAATGGGGTGGCCCGCGCCGGGAATGGCCACGGGACGACGGCCGAGCGTGTGCTCGACCCGAGTCGTCAGGGCCTCGAACGACAAGCCGGCGTCGGGGTCCTCCCCGGGCGCTGCGCGCCAGCGGCCCAGACAACCCAGGCTTTTGTCGCCAAAGCTCTCCAGCGTCTCCAGGCCGAGTTTCAGCCCGAGCTGGGCGTTGTTGCCCAGCGTGGGATGGGCATCCAGCGGCAGGTGGTAGGCCAGCAGGTTGAGGTCGTGGCGCAGCAGGGCCGACAGGCGCTGCTTCATCCACCCGGTCACACGACCGTCCTGGCCCCGCCAGAACAGGCCATGGTGGACGACAAGGGCGTCGGCGTTCCGGGCGACGGCGGCTTCAATCAGCGCCAGGCTGGCGGTCACGCCGCTGACGATGCGGCGCACCTCGTCCCGGCCCTCGACCTGCAGGCCGTTCGGCCCATAATCGGCAAAGCGCTCCACCTCCAGCAGGGCGGAGGTATGGCGAGTCAATTCTTCCCGTTTCACCACGGCGTTTTCCTTCATGCGCAGGATCTGGCTGGTATTTTCGCAAGCCGTCACCGTGGCGGTGGCAACGGTGTTCGTGCTGGCCACGTTCAAGCCGGAATGGTTGTCCCGATCGCCGTCCAGCGGCCTGCCCGTGATTGTGATGGGCACCGCCACGCCGGGGGTGTCTGCCACCGGTTCGGCGATCGGTTTTGCAGCGGCGGCCCGCCGGGCGGCGCCCTCGGTGGTGAGCGTGGCCACCAGTTCGGGCATGAAGCAGTCCCAGTCGGGGGATCCGTGGTTCCGCCGGTTCGAGCAGCAGGAGTCGGATGAACTGGCGGCCGGCATGGGATCGGCCGTCATCGTGTCTTCTGACGGATACCTGTTGACCAACAACCACGTGGTCGAAGGCGCCCACGAGATCCACGTGATGCTCTCCGATGGCCGGCAGCACACGGCGCGTGTCGTGGGCACCGATCCGGACACCGATCTGGCCGTCCTGAAGCTCGACCTGCAGAACCTGCCGGCCATCGCGTTTGCCCAGGTGGATGCCCTTCAGGTGGGCGACGCCGTGCTGGCCATCGGCAACCCGTTCAACGTGGGGCAGACCGTGACGTCGGGCATCGTCAGCGCGGTCGGACGCACGGGGCTGGGGCTGAACACGTTCGAGAATTTCATCCAGACCGATGCCGCGATCAATCCGGGCAACTCAGGCGGCGCGTTGGTGGACGCTTCGGGGCAGTTGCTGGGCATCAATACCGCCATCTATTCGCGCTCCGGGGGCAGCCTGGGCATCGGGTTTGCCATTCCCGTGTCGACCGCCCGCCAGGTCATGGAAGGCCTGATCCGCGATGGCGAGGTCACCCGCGGCTGGATCGGTGTCCAGCCGACCGACCTGTCACCGGACATGATCGAGTCGTTCAAGCTCAAGGTCGATCATGGCGTGCTGATCGCCGGGGTGCTGCGCAGCGGTCCGGCCAGCGAAGCGGGCATGCAGCCGGGCGACGTGGTGATGGCGGTGGCGGGTCAGGATGTGGGCAGCACGTCGCAGTTGCTCAATGCCGTGGCGGCGCTCAAGCCCAAGACCTCTGCCGTCATCCGGGTGCAGCGGGGCGAAAAAGCCCTGGACGTGACCGTCAAGGTGGCGCAGCGGCCCCGCCAACGGGTGGTGGAGGAAGAGCCCGAGACGAGGGGCGCTCCGGGACGTTGAGGGGCGGCCCCAGTCGGCGGTGGGCGTCGCAGCCGCAGGGACCCAGCCCCTGCGGTCTGGTTGGGTGGGGCTTCAGTGTCCGGGCGTTGGATCGCTGTCCGGTGCCTTGGTGTGCTTGATGAAAAACTTTGCCGCCACGATGCCCATTTCGTAGAGCAGTCCCATCGGCACCAGCAGGGCGATCATCGAGACCGCGTCGGGTGGGGTCACCAAGGCCGAAACGATGGCGGCCGCGACCCAGAAATAGCGGCGATAGGACCGCAGCTGCTCCAGGGTCACGATGTCCAGGCGCGCCAGGATGATGACGGCGATGGGGACCTCAAAGGCCACGCCAAACGCCAGGAACATCGTCATCACGAAGTCCAGGTAGGCCTCGATGTCGGGACTGACGGCCACCGACTGCGGTGCCATTGACTGGATGGCCGGGAAGGCCTGGCCAAAGACAAAGAAGTAGCAGAACGCGACCCCGGTGTAGAACAGCACCGTGCTGGTCACCACCAGCGGATAGACCAGCCGTTGCTCGTGCTGGTACAGACCGGGGGCGACAAACGCCCACACCTGGTAGAGCACCCAGGGCAGTGCCACCCCGAGGCCCGCCAGCGCCGTGACCTTGATGGGGATGAGAAAGGGTGAAACCACCCCCACGGCGATCATCTTGGAGCCTTGTGGCAGGGCCGCCACCAAGGGCTGCGCCAGCAGGTCGTACATCGCCGACGGGCCGGGGTACAGCGCGAGGATCAGGAACACGGCGGCCACGCCATACACGGCCTTGAGCAGCCGGTCGCGCAACTCGATCAGGTGACTGACAAACGGCTGTTCGGCGCCGTCCTGCGGGTTGGCGTGGGGGTCGGGGGATGTGCTCACGAAAACCTTGCGCAACAGAGCGGCAGTGGAGGGGTCAGCGGCGCAGGCCGCGCGGGCGGAATCGAGCCACGCGAGCGGCCCCGGACTGCACGTGGCGGCGCACCCCCTGCTGCTGCTTGAACCACATCGGTGTGTGGCCGCGCTTGAGGCGCCAGTTCTTGCGCACCGCGGGCGGCGGGGTGTCGATCGTCGGGGTGTTCCACCATTCCGAGTCGGGGGTGGACGAGGCGGGTGGGGCGTCTGCGCCGGCCGACAGCGCGGAGTTGACGTCCTGCGTGGCCTGGTCCAGGCCGGTCTGCACCGTTTGGTGCACGTCCCGGGCCGCGGTCTCGAACTCGCGCTTGACCTTCTGGATCTCCTCGATGTCCATCGTGCGGTTGACCTCGGCCTTCACGTCGGCCACGTAGCGCTGGGCCCGCCCGACCAGGGTGCCGAGGGTTCGGGCCACGCGAGGCAGCCGTTCAGGGCCGAGCACCACCAGGGCGATGCCGCCGATGAGCATGATCTTCGAGACGCCGATGTCGAACATGGTGCGCAATCACGACCGGGCAGACCCAGTCACCGGTCGCAGATGCGACCGGCTGGGGTCGGGCCGGGCAGGGGTCAGGACTTGGTCTTGGCTTCGACGTCGATGGTTTCGCCGCTGGTCCGCTTCTCAGCGGTGACCTGCGCCGCAGGGGCGGCCGCATCGGCCTTCTTGCTGTCGTCGGCCATGCCGTCCTTGAAGCCCTTGACCGCTCCGCCCAGGTCGGAGCCGATGTTCTTGAGCTTCTTCGTGCCAAAAATCAGCACGATGATGACCAGCAAGATGATGAGGTGGGTGGTGGAAAAGCCCATGACTTCACTCCGGTGCCGCAGGGTGCGGCGGGTAAGAAATTGATTCTAGGTCAGGCGTGCTTCCAGGGCCTGGGGCCCCCCAGCACATGCAGGTGCAGGTGGTCGACTTCCTGGCCGCCGTCGCGACCGGTGTTGACCACCACTTTGAATCCATTCAGGGCGCCTTGTTCCGCGGCGATCTTCGGGGCGAGCGCCAGCAGTCGACCCAGCAGGGCCTCGTGCGACGTTTCGGTGTGGGAGAGGCTGGCCACATGGACCTTGGGAATGATCAGCAGGTGCACCGGCGCGGCGGGATGGATGTCCTTGAAGGCCAGGACCTCGTCGTCTTCGTAGACCTTGTTCGATGGAATCTGGCCGGCGACGATCTTGCAGAAGATGCAGTTCGGATCGGTGCTCACTTCGTGTTCTCCGGGGCGTGGGGCTGGTTTTCCGGCCGGGCGGCGAACTCGGCCAGGCCCGACAGGCCTTCGCGGCGTTGCAGTTCACGCAGCACGTCATTCGGGTGCAGGCCGACGTGGCTGAGCAGCACCAGCGTGTGGAACCACAGGTCGGCGGTCTCGTAAATGATCTTGTCGCGCTCCCCGTCCTTGGTGGCCATGACCAGCTCGGTGGCTTCCTCGCCCACCTTTTTCAGGATGGCATCGGTGCCTTTGTGGAACAGCTTGGCCACGTAGCTCCGGGTGGGGTCGCCCCCTCGGCGAGAGGCGATCACGTCGGCCAGGGCCGAGAGCGTGTCGGCGGGGGCGGAGGCAGAGTCACTCATGTCGTCAGGGGATCGGGAGTCCATGGAACAAGGAGGGGCCCGGCCCAGGGCCGGTGCGATCAAGGGACGCGGTGTCAGCGGTAGATTTGGCCTGGATCCTTGAGGACCGGGTCGATCGGCTGCCATTCGCCGTTTTTCAGCACGGAATAGAAGCAGGAGTGGCGACCGGTGTGGCAGGCGATGCCGGGCTCGTGGCCGAGTTGGGTCACCTTCAGCAGCACGACGTCCTGGTCGCAGTCCAGACGGATCTCGTGCACCTGCTGCACATGCCCGGACTCTTCGCCCTTGTGCCAGAGCCGGTTGCGGGAGCGGCTGAAATACACCGCCCGACCCAGCTCCGCAGTGAGGCGCAACGCCTCGCGGTTCATCCAAGCGAACATCAGCACATCGTTGCTGCCCGCTTCCTGGGCGATCACGGGCACCAGCCCGTCGCCTGTCCATGCAATCTGATCCAGCCAATCCATGGGCGGCAGTGTAACCAGCGGGGACGACGATGCCGCGACAATGACCGCATGAACACCTCCGCCAACTCCGCGCCACCTTCACCTGTGCTCATCACATCCGGGGATGTCACGGGGATCGGGCCGGAAATCATCGTGCGTCTGTTTGCCGAGGCGCAGACATCGGACCTGCAGGGCCGGCCTGACCTACGGGGTGTGGTGGTGCTGGGCGACCTGCCGGTCCTGCGCCGGGCCGCCCAGCTGGTGCGGCAGCGGCCCGACGTGCCCGCCGTGGTGCTGGCCCGCATCGAGGCCGTCGAGGACGTCTGGGATGTGCCTGCGGGGGTGTTGCCCGTTCTGGACACGGGGCGGGGGCCCGTCGGCCTGGGGTCTTTGCCCTGGGGGCGTGTCGATGCGCGGGCCGGGCAGGCGGCGGCAGCGTGGCTGCGCGAAGCCGTTGAGCTGGCGATGGCCGGGCGGGCGGTGGCCATCGTCACCGCGCCGTTGCACAAGGAGGCGCTGTCTGCGGCGGGCGAGTCCTACCCGGGGCACACCGAAATGCTGGCCGCCGAGAGTGGGCGCCACGGGCAGCCGGCGGACGTGCGCATGATGCTGGCCAACGATGAGTTGAAGACGGTGTTGGTCACGGTGCACTGTTCGCTGCGCGAAGCCATCGATCGCGTGACCTTCGACGCGGTCCTGTCGACCTTGCGCATCACCCACCAAAGTGCCCGCATGTGGGGACTGGAGCGGCCCCGCCTGGCCGTTGCGGGCCTGAATCCCCATGCCGGGGAGGGGGGGCTGTTCGGACGGGAGGAAGTGGACATCATCGCTCCGGCCGTGGCCGCTGCGCGGTCCGAGGGCATTGACGCGCTCGGGCCGTTTGCCCCCGATACGGTTTTCATGCGGGCCCGTCGTGGCGAGTTCGACGTGGTGGTGGCGCAGTACCACGACCAGGGGCTCATTCCCGTGAAGTACCTGGGCGTCGAGCACGGCGTGAACGTGACCTTGGGACTGCCCTTCGTGCGCACCAGCCCGGACCACGGCACGGCCTTCGAGATCGCGGGTCAGGGGGTGGCCGACGCCTCCAGCCTGAGGGCCGCGCTGTCCTTGGCACGTCGGCTGGTGGCCGGGAGAGGGTGAACGAGGCGCGTCCGGCGCCCGGGGGTCAGCGCATGGTCAGGTCGAGTGCGATCCCCGCGAACACGGTGAAGCCGATCCAGTGGTTCTCCCGGAACGCGCGGAAACATCCTTCGCGGGTGCGGGTGCGGATCAGGCGGTGGTGCCAGACGACCTGTGCAAACGCCGCCAGCAGACCGATCGCACAGGGGATGCCCAGTCCGGCCCGCAGCCCGGCCAGGCCCCACAGGCCCAGAAACAGGCCGTAGAACCCCATGATGGCGGGCACGTCGTAGGCCCCCAGCGTGATGGCGCTGGTTTTCATGCCGATCTGGAGGTCGTCGTCGCGGTCGACCATTGCGTACTCGGTGTCATAGGCCAGCACCCAGAACAGGTTGCCGATCCACAGCAGGGCCGTGTCCACGGGAGGCACCGTGCCTTGCACGGCGAGGAAGGCCATCGGGATGCCGAAGCTGAACGCCACGCCCAGGACCGCCTGGGGCATGGACACAAACCGTTTGGCAAAGGGGTAGGCGATGGTCACGGCCAGCGCCCCGAAGGACCAGGCGATGGTCGGGGCATTGGTCGTGAGCACCAGGCCGAAAGCCAGCACGGCCAGGACACCGCCGACGCCCAGCGCTTCCTGGGCCGAAAGACGTCCGGAGGTGACGGGGCGGTGCGCCGTGCGCTTGACGTGGCGGTCGAAGTCGCGGTCGGCCACGTCGTTGACGC
>CAYYCN010000079.1:0-14901 GCA_964470355.1 uncultured Sphaerotilus sp. | reverse complement strand
AGGCGGCCACGGCCGCCGACGTCGGCCCGGCCTTCTGCACCGAATTCCTGAACACCGACAGCGATCTGGCCGACGTGGCCCGGGCTTTGGCGCTGCACCCCAGCGCCCGCCTGTGCCTGGCCGGCCCGCCGGGCACCGGCAAGTCAGCCTACGCGCGCTGGCTGGCGTCGGAACTGGGTCGGCCCACGCTGGAGTGCCGAGCCTCCGACCTCATGTCGAAATGGGTGGGCGAAAACGAGCGCAACGTGGCCGCCGCCTTCGAGCGCGCCGACCGCGACGGGGCCATCCTGATCATCGACGAGATCGACAGCTTCCTGGGCGACCGGCGCCACGCCGCGCAAGAGTGGGAATCGCGGCTGGTCAACGAAATGCTGGTGCGCATCGAACGCTTTGCAGGCCTGCTCGTCGTCACCACCAACCGGCTGGACCACCTGGACCGCGCGGCCCTGCGGCGCTTCGACCTCAAGGTCACCTTCCATTCCCTGCGAGCACCGCAAGCCTGGACGCTGCTGGAACGGCACTGCCACCTGCTGGGTCTGCCGCCGCCGCCCGAAGAACTCCGGCCCCGCCTGCAGGCGCTGCCTCATCTGACCCCGGGTGATTTTTCGGTTGTGGCACGGCAGGCGCGTTTTCGGCCGGTCACCGGACCGGGGGCCTTCATGCGAGCGCTGGAGTACGAGTGCCGTGTGAAGGAAGGCACAAAGGCCCCCATCGGGTTCGCACCCTCCCCGTGAGCGGACTGCGGTCCGCCGCATGATCTTGTGCGGGAGAAATACAAAATCATGGGCACACGCACAAGGGCCAGTCAGGGCAGCCATGCGGTGATCGCGCTGGAACTGCTGCGGCGGATTCCACGCGTCGGGCACACGACCGCACAGCGGCTGCGCGACGAACTGGCCGCCGGCGGCATCGACCGCGACGAACGCACGATCCAGCGCCAGCTCAAGCGGTTGGCCGAACAGTTCGACATCGAGTGCGACGACCGCAGCAAGCCGCACGCCTACCGGTGGAAATCCCACGCGGCCACGCTGTCGATGCAACGCCTCACCAGCCAGGAATCGCTGCTGCTGACGCTGGCCGAACAGCACCTGAACCACCTGCTGCCCACCCTGCTCACGCAATCCATGGCCGGATTTTTCGAGCAAGCCCGCTCCAACGTCGACCTGCGTGCGCCGCAGGAAGCCCCTTACGCCAACGCCCTCGACCGGCAATGGCTGCGCAAGGTTCGGGTCGTGAGCGAAACCCAGCCGCTGCTGCCGCCCCAGATCGATCCCCAGGTTTTCGAGGCGGTGAGCCGGGCGCTGTACCTCAACCGCTGGCTGAGCCTCGAATACTGCAACGCCGCCAAGGCCACGGTGCGAGCTCTCGTCATGCCGCTGGGATTGGCACAACAAGGCCCCAAGCTCTACCTCGTCGTCCGCTTCGAGGGATACGACAACGAGCGCAGTCTGGCGCTGCACCGCATCAACCGGGCCGAAGTGACGGACAGGGCCTTCAGCCCACCGCCGGAGTTTGACCTGCAACGCTACGACGACGATGGTCGATTCGGGTTTGGGGACGGCGAAAGGATCAAGCTGAAGTTCCGTATTGAGAAAGCGGCGGGACAACACCTGCTGGAAACGCCGCTGTCGGAAGACCAGACCTGCGTGGTCGGGAAAACACATTTGACAATATCGGCAACGGTGGTGGATTCGGCGAGGTTGTGGTGGTGGATTCGTGGATTTGGGGACGCCATCAGCCAAGTTCGAACGACCAAGCAAAAACAACTTGGACGCCTGACGTAAAAACTCACACCGGAGAACCGACCGCCATGACCCACACGATTCAAGAGTCCATACAGGAAGAAAGCCTTTCCCCACCTGACCCGTTGGAACAGCGCTTAAACCATTTTTTGGATAGCTGGCGTGCCGCTCGATCCAACAATTCGGATGACGCGCCCCCGTTGGAACAACGTCTCAACGTATTTGTAGAGCAATGGAAGGCGACATACACAACACCTGCCGCATCCGATGCCACATCGTTCGCACCTGTGGACTGGTCACTCAGGCTGGAGCCCTTGGAGTCATTTTTACAATCCTTCGAGCCCGTTCGAGCCGACATCGCAAAACGGCGCAGAATGGGCAGAGACATCAACATTTGGGCCGATGCCGGCATAGGCCGCGAAGAAGTCAGGAATTCCAAAATCCTGGCTTGGCTGTTCGATTACCACGGCAGCCATGGCCAACAAGCAGGCATACTGAAATCCATCCTCCCGCGCATCGGCCAGCTTGATCGAATATACCCAGCCTTGTTTGACGAAACCTATTCCACCTCAGTAGAAGAGTGCCCTCTCGAAGATCGTACAAATCGGGTCGACATCGCAATCAGCAGCAATAATGCCCTGCTGTACTTTGAAATCAAAATCGATGCAAAGGAGTCAAATGACCAACTGACAAGGTACTTAACCATTGCAAATGAAGCAGCAGGAGGCAGGCCATGGCATGTCGTCTATCTGACCCCCAATAAGACTTCTGCCGCCTCAGTCATCGGTCACCCAAGATTCACTCACATCCGGTGGCTCGACATTGCGGCGGCCATAACTGGTTACTCATCAAAGCTGGACGACGGGAGCTTCGCTCAACGAATCCTTACGCAATACGCTGAACACATTAGATCATTTTGACGACAAACCGAAAGGGAAAATCATGAGCAATTTACGCGCAGGTGGCGTGGCCATCAAGAACATTGAATCCATTCTGGACGCCTTCGAACTCCTGGAGGAAGAGGTTCTCCAGAAAATATATAAACAAATTGAAATTGAAGTCGCCGAGTGGATTAACTCAGAAAACATGGAAGGAGAGTCGAATCCATTGAGTAATGACGGGGTATTTTTTCTAGATTCCGGATGGGTCATTTCGGAAGACACAGCAAAGACCAGGGACCAAGCCGTGGCCTGGTACTACATGGCCAGCTCCACATGGAATGAAGATTCTTCTACTTCACTTCAGGATCTCGGGGCACTTGTGGGAGAAAGAAGTGAATATTTTGCGTTTGTATTCAAGATCAACAAAAAGGAACTTCCAGCACCGCCCAAAAAACAAGCAGACTTTACAGCTTTCTGCAACAAGGCTCACGCGGCACAAACACCAATCGGTGGTGCTGGATTTAGATTCATGGATGGAGAGTGGCACTTGCCTTGGGTCTTCGACAAAAACAAACTCGCCGAGTGCTACGAACAAGGTTCCCTTGCGGATGCAATGGAACCTTTCAGGGCTGCATTGGCCAGCATCAAGAAGGCGCATCCTGCGTTCATGGAAATTGTCGACGAGGCCAAACGGACGTTTGCCGATCCGAGTGGAGAAAGCGCAGCTACTGCACAATAAATTCCTTCGATGTGGGCTTCGAATCCAAGTACAGGACCCCATAAATACGGGCAATACCATTGACCAAGTAAAATTACATCTCTGTCTATGCAATCACCCCCGCCAACACCGCCCCCGCCGCCCCACGCAACACCACCCGCGCCATCCGATCCAACCCACTCCCCGCCGGATTGACCACCACCACCGGCCGATCCCGCTCCGCCGCGATCTCCGGCAGCGACGCCGCCGGATACACCAGCCCCGAAGTGCCGACCACCAGCATCACATCGGCCGCTTCCGCCGCCTTCACCGCCTGTCGCCAGGGCGCTTCGGGCAAGGCCTCGCCGAACCACACCACACCCGGGCGGATCCGCCCGCCGCAGTGTGTGCATCGCGGCGGCTCCAGCAGGCGCCCGCCTTCGGGCTCGTCCGGCACACCGGGCGGCAGGGTGTGAGACCTCGCGCAGGCAAAGCAGCGCTGGGCATGCAGGCTGCCGTGCACGTGGATGACGTCCGTGCTGCCGGCACGTTCGTGCAGGTCGTCGACGTTTTGCGTGACGAGCGTCAGGCGAGGAACCTGCCGGGCCAGTTCGGCCAGCGCCAAATGGCCGGCGTTGGGCGCGCACCGCAGCGCACGCATCCGCCGCCATTCGTACCAGCCCCACACCAGTGCCGGATCGCGCCGGAAGGCATCGGGCGTAGCCAGGTCTTCCGGTCGGAAGCGTCCCCACAGACCGGTCTGCGCATCGCGGAAGGTGGGCATGCCGCTTTCCGCAGAGATGCCCGCGCCGGTGACGACAACGACATGCTTGGCTGTGCGCAGCCAGCTGCAGATCTGGTCCAGGGTGTCGGCCCAATCGGGCGAGGTGGGTGTGGTGATGGTCATGAAGCCTCCTGTCTGGAATCTCCATCTTAGGAAGCCCTGCGACAAGAGGTGTCGCCTCGGCGGGCATCATGCCCCTCAGCGCCGAAACAGCCTGTTGTACTCAAACGGCCGCTTCACCTCGGCGGTGATCCCAACCGACAGCGGGTGCAGGGGATTGATCAGCGCCGCAACCTCTTCGGGCACGATGACCGACGGCACCAGCAGGATCGGCGTGCGCAGGGAGGTCAACCACTCGGAGCCCACCTGAACACTGGCTCGCCCGGCGGGGATGGCGGCCCAGGTGGTTGGCAAGGCCGCCACCGAGACCGCCTCGCGCCGCGCCCACACCTCATCGGGCACGTCGATTTCGACCAGGAAGCGGTTCAACGGCAGGCCGGCGTCGTCCACGTGGGCGGCGGTTTCCAGCACCGCCATCGCGATGCTCGGTGCGCTGTAGACGACCGGCTGCTTCTCGTCGTTCCAGCGGCCGGGGTGAGCGGCAGCCCCCCCGCCGCTGAGGTCGGCCGCAGCGTAGCGGCGCGTCTCCGCCGCGATGCGCCACAGCTTCATTGGTAGGCGCCGCTCTCCAGCGCCCCCAGCAAGCGGGTCACGATGTCCACCCCGGTCGGCGTGTCCAACAGGTCGGCAGGCCGGCGACCGCCCAATGAAGGCTGCGGACGCTCGATCCACTGGCCCAGCCACTTCACGGCGTCGAAGTCCTGCGCCGACTCGGCGGTGCTGTGACGCACGATGTCTTGTGCCATGCCCAGCAGTCTGACCATGCCGACGGCCGCCTGGCCGGCTCGCCCATCCAGCACGGCCCCTTCGGACGCCTTGCGCGCGGCCGTCGCCTTGGGAACACGCAGCATGTCGAACACCCGGGACGACGGCAGATCCATGCGTCGCGACAGATCGATGATGAACGAGCCCTCCACCCCCCTGCGCTCGATCTCCACGATCTGCATGGGCGTCGCTTCATGAACCTGTTCAAGGTAAGCGTCGACGCCCAGGCTGCGTGTGTAGGCGGGCACGATGTCCATGCCCGCATGACCCGCCGCCACGATGGCCTTGGTCGCCTTGGAGATCGCCGGTTTGCCGGATGAAACAGCTCGGGTTGCAGCGGGTGCCATGACGCCTTCCTCTTGATTGAAAATCAAATGAGACGAATCATAGTCTCATCTGATCAAGCTCGCTTCGACCACGCCCCCAACCGCTCCACAAACTCCGGCACCGCCAGACACAGCACCATCACCACCGCCGCGTTGCCCAGCGCCAGCCAGCCGAACACTTCGGGAATCGACACCCCGGCCCCCAGCATCGCCCCCACGATCAGGCTGCTGGCGATCATGAACACCGCATTGAGGATGTTGTTGGCCGCGACGATGCGTGCGCGGTGGCTTTCGGGCGAGCGCACCTGGATCAGCGCGTACATCGGCACGCTGTAGATGCCGGCCGACAGCGACAGCATCAGCAAGTCGAACAGCACGCGCCAGTGCAGGCCATGGCCCAGGAACGTCCGCACGTCCTGCAGCCCCGAGGTCGGCAGTGAGCTGCACGCCAGCCACAGGTCCGCCGCGAACAGGCTCATGCCGAAGGCCCCCACCGGCACCAGGCCCACCTCCACCCGCTGGCGGCTCAGCGTCTCGCACAGCAGCGCGCCCACACCCACGCCCACCGAAAACACCACCAGCAGCAGCGACGCCACGTGCTCGTCCCCGTGCAGCACGTCCTTGGCGAAGCTGGGGAACTGGCTCAGGAACACCGCCCCGAAGAACCACATCCACGAGATGCCCAGCAGCGAGCGGAACACCGTGCGGTCCGTGCGCGACAGCTGCAGATTGCGCCAGGTTTCGGTGAACGGATTCCAGTTGATCTTCAGATCGGGCGCCAGCGCGGGCGTGTCCGGGATGCGCGCCGACGCCCACCGGCCCAGCACCGCCAGCCCCAGGCTCACGCCCGCCACAGCCTGCATGCCGCTGATCACCCCCTCATCCGGCAGCGCAATCAGCACCCCGCCCAGCAGATTGCCCAGCAGGATGGCCACGAAGGTGCCCATCTCCACCAGCCCGTTGCCGCCGGTGATCTCGCGCTCGCTCAGGTGCTGCGGCAGATAGGCGTACTTCACCGGGCCGAACACGGTGGAGTGCAACCCCATCAGGAAGATGCAGCCCAGCAGCAGCGCGGGCGAACTCACCCACAGCCCCAACGCCACGAGGCCCATGATGCCGATCTCGAAGGTCTTCACGCCCCGGGCGATGCGCGCCTTGTCGAACTTGTCGGCCACCTGCCCCGCCGTGGCCGAAAACAGCAGGAACGGCAGGATGAACACCGCCGCGATCACCAGCCCGGCCAGCGAAGTCGGCAGCCAGTCCACCTGCAGCCGGTAGGTCACCAGCACCGTGAAGGCGAACTTGAAGACGTTGTCGTTGGCGGCGCCGAGGAACTGCGTCCAGAAAAAGGGCGCAAAGCGCCGCTGGCGCATCAGGTCGAACTGGCGGGAAACGTCCGGGGAGGTCATGGGGCCGGACTGTAGCGTCGGCGGGTGAAGGCCGCCGCACAATGGCGCATGGTTCGCACTCCCTTGGCCACCGCGTGGACGTTTGCTGTCTGGGCCCCCGCCACCATGCGGGCGCTGGGGTGGGTCATGGCCGCCACGTCCGTGATGCTTGCGACACCCGGTGCCGCGCATTCAGCCACCCAGCGGTCCGAAGCGGGTTATGCGCTCTCGGGCTCCTGCGCCGGATACCCTCGGGTGTCGCTGACGGTGCCCGCCGGCCACTGCGCCGGACTCGTGGCCGACGCCTCCAACGGCCTGCGCATGCCCCGCCGCATCCTCGAAGTCGCCCCCGGCCGCTTCTGGATCACCGACATGGGCAACTGGGAGCCGAACCGGGGCCGTCTGCTGGAACTGGACACCCGCGAAGGATCGGCGCGCCCTCGCCTGCGCACCCTGGCCAGTCGACTGGATCGCCCGCACGGCCTCGTCACAGGCCCCGACGGACAGGTTTACATCGGCGAAGCCGGCAAGGTCTGGCGCACGCCCGTGGGGGACAAGGTGCAGCCGGAAACCGTGCTCGACGGCCTGCCCGCCGACGGCGCCCATCCCTTGAAGGAACTGGCTTTCCTGAAAGACGGGCGTCTGCTGGTCAACGTCGGCTCTTCGTCGGACGCCTGCCTGGACCGCCAGGACCGCCCGCTCACCCCTTGCCCAGACCGTCAGGGCCCCCGGCCCCGCGCGACCGTGTACGCCACACCGCCGCTGACGGCCCGCACCTTGCCGCTCCGCGGCCTGAGCCCGTTGACACCCTACGCCACCGGCTTGCGCAACTCGCTCGGCTTGGCGGTGCACCCCACCAGCGGCCAGGTCTGGCAGGCGGAAAACTCGGTGGATGCGCCAGACGAGCGCTGGCCGGCCGAAGAGCTGAACCGCCTGCAACCCGGGCAGGACCACGGCTGGCCCGAATGTGTCACCGATGAGCGGGGACGCAGCGTCGCCACCCAGCGATCACGCCCGGACCCCACCCGGCGGTGCGCCGCCCTGCCCGCGCCGTTCCAGGCCCTGCGGGCCCACGCGGCGCCGCTGCAGCTGATATTCACCCCGTCCACGCCCAACCGCCCGGGGTCGGGCCGGCTGCTGGGCGTCTGGCACGGCTACCGAGCGGCGGGCCACCGGATCGTGACGTGGCCGCTGGATACTCAGGGCGAACCATCGGGTCCGCCCGTGGACCGGGTCAGCGGCTGGGATTTCCAGGCCGGGGTGCGCCCGCTGGGCAGCCCGGCCGGGGCCACGGTGGACCGCCAGGGCCGGCTGTGGATCGTCGAGGACCGCAACCACACGGTGCTGATCGTGGCCCCACAAGGCCGCCCTCCGCTCAATCCACCTGAATGGTGACGGACTGCGGCTGGCCCGGCGCCGCCTTGGGCAACTCGACCTTCAGCACCCCGTTGCGGTACGCCGCGCGGGCCTGATCGGCCAGCACCGGCGTCGTCAACGGCACCGTGCGCTGGAAGCTGCCGTAGGCGCACTGCATCACACGCCAGCGGCCCTCGGTGCTCTCGCGCTCGAAGCGCTTCTCGCCCGACACCACCAGGGCACCGTCGCGCACTTCGATGGACAGGTCCTGCTTGTCCAGCCCCGGCACTTCGAGGCGCACCACCAGACGTTCGTCGTCCTCGAAGACGTCGCCACCCAGCATGGCCCAGCTGCGGGTGGGCATCCAGAACGCGTCGTCCACCTGCGTGCTGGACGGCAGATCGGTCGCCTCACCCGCCTTGTAGCGGGTCAGCGCCCCGGCCGCCGAGCGGGTGAGGTGCCGCCAGCCCTCCGACAGGTTGTCCCACAGGGACTCCACACTTTCCTTCAAGGCATCGAGTTTCATCCTGGATCTCCTCGTTTGAAAGGAAGCGGCACCGGGCCACCCCGGTCCACCTGATCAAGCCACCTGCACTTCGATGCGCCGGGGCTGCGCATGTTCCGCCTTCGGGATGCGCAACTTGAGCACGCCTTGCAGGAACTCGGCGCTGACTTGGCCCGCGTCCAGCTCCTTCGACAAGGTGAACACTCGGCGGTAACGCGGCAGGTTCACCTCGGCGTGGCTGGCCTCCATGCCCTCGGGTTCGTCCAGGGCCAGCTCGCCCTCGATGGTCAGCGCATCGCCTTCCACGTGCAGGCTCAGCTTGTCCTTGGGCACGCCCGGCAGGTCGGCGTACAGGGTGATGCCTGCGGCGTCCTCGATGACCTCCACCGGCGGCGCCAGGACCGCTTCGGTGCGGGGCGCTTCTGGGGACGGGTGAACGGTTTGTGCGTCGCTCATGATCGATCCTCCTGTGGATGTGCTCAGATTCACTGAATGGTGATGCGGCGCGGCTGCGCCTCCTGCTTGCGCTGCAGACTCACGTGCAGCACGCCGTCGCGGTACTTGGCGGTCACGGCGTTGGCGTCCACGTCATCGGGCAAGGAGACCACGCGGCGGAAGCGGCCGGAAAAGCGCTCGTCGATGTGGCGCGTGGCCTGCTCCGGCAGTTCATCGGCCTTGCGCTCGCCACTGACGGTCAACACGCCCTTGTCGATCTGCACCTCGATGCTGGCGGGATCCAGTCCCGGGGCGAAGGCATAGACCTCCACCGAGCTGGGCGTGCCCCCCACGTTCAGGGCCGGATAACCGCGCGTCAGGCCACGGATGCTGGGGCGGGGATCCAGGACCTGCTGAAGGTCACGCTGAAGGCGGTTCACCTCGGTGAACAGGTCGCGGGGAAAGAAGGAACGGTAGTACAGGGCCACGGTCATGTCCTTTCACATCGGGAGACTTCAGGCCTCGAAGGAGAGGCCTCCTGAAGCTCCACGTAAGGACCGGCCACACGTTTTCAAGAGGCCCTGAAACACACCGCCCACCCCGCCCCGCACGGATGACAGAATCGCAGCCCACCATGGTGCGCGCCTACCTCATCGCCCTTCACCTGCTGCTCGCCCTGCTGGTCTGGAAATCCGATGTCCTGCCCAAGGCCAAAGCGCTGCTCTTCGAAAGCGCGCCCACATCCAACCCGCACGTCGCCCACACCTTCGCCTACCACCGGAGCATGGACCCGTCGGTGCCCGAGGGCGCAGCCATCTTCCTGGGCGACAGCATCACGCAGAGCCTGGCCACGGCGGCGGTGGCGCCACGCTCGGTGAACTACGGCATCGGTTTCGCCACCACAGGCAACCTGCTGGCCCATCTGCCCGAGTACCAGTCGCTGCAGCGGGCCTCGGTCGTGTACCTGATGATCGGGGTCAACGACCTGCTGCTGGGTCAGGCCACCGGGCTGCACGACCGGCTCCGGCAGATCGCCCAGGCGCTGCCGGCGGGGCGTCAGGTGGTCTGGAGCGGGCTGATGCCCGTGTTTTCACCCGAGGTGCGGCCTGCCCTGGTGACGGAGGCCAACGCGGTGATCCGCGCCGCCTGCGCCGCGCGCCCGCCGTGCACCTATGTCGACACGGTCGCGCTGTTCGGTGAGGACCCCTCGCTGTTTCGCGACGGCATCCATCCGAACACGCTGGGTTATGCGCGCTGGATCGGGGCGCTTCGACAGGCGGCCGCGCGCTGACCTCCCGTCGGTTCGGATTCCGGTCTTCCGCAGGCACCTGGGGCTGGGAAGACCGGTGGAATCAGCGGTTGGCGGCGGGCACCACGCCCGCCTGGCTCTCGCTGGCGGTCGCATCCTCGATGGCCATGTGCATCTGGGCGACGGCTTCTCGCTCCCCCTTGATGGCGTAGGTGTCGTGATCGCAATGCGGGCAATGGGCCGCAAACGCGGCCTGGATGCCGGGAATGCCGGAGATGTCCATCGGCTGCATGTCCGAGAGCTGCGCCTGGCAGTTGTTGCACTGGATGTACTTCGGCCGCAGCGAAAGCTGCTTTTCGAGGGCGGCCTGCTTGCGCTGTTCCAGCGTGCCGCGGATCTTGGCTTGTCCCATGGGAGGTTCCGTGTGTGAATGAAGCGCCTGAAAAGACAGGCAAGGCCGCATCATCGCCGGAGAACTTCGATCAGCCCCGCGTGCATCGCCACAAAAATCACCACGTTCAGCCCCACCGTCACCCAGAACACCGCGATGAACTCCGCCTTGGCCGTCTTGTGCCGCAGGATCTGCTGCGCCAGCAGCGCACCGGGCCAGCCTCCGGCGAGAGACAGCAGGTGCAGGTGCTTTTCCGGCGTGCGCCAGCGCCCGGCCACGGCAGCCGACTTGTCGAAGGCGTAGGACACAAACGCCAGCAGACTCAGGCCTACATAGGCCGCCGCGACTGGCATCCGGAAACCCCAGCGCCAGACCACGAAGGCATACAGCACCGCAAACACCGGGAGGACCAGAGCACGCGGCCAAGTCCAGCGGGCCGGTCCGTGGCTGCGGCCGTGTGAGGTCTGGCGTGCCCTCATGCGGGGGTCGGAGGCAGCCGGTCCACCCCATACGCCCGCATCGCAGACGCCCTCTGCGCCGCCTCGGTGGTTTCCTGCGGGAAGAACAGGTAGCTCGGTGCCAGGATCGGTTCGACCGACCGCGCATGCACGACAAAGACGCTGCGCAGCTCAAACCGGGTGCCGATGCGCTCCAGCAGGGGCGCTGCCCAGCGCGAGAAGTCCGGAGCTTCCGGCGGCACGTCGACCGCCGTGCCCAGCACCTTGAAGCCTTTTTGCACGAACACGTCGACGAAGCTCACGCAGACCTTGTCGTGGCAACGCAGGTTGGCCGCACTGGCTGGGGAAGCAAGGTTGGCGATGACCAGGTGCCTCTCGTCGAACACGGTGAAGATTTCCTTGGGCGACACACGCGGCTGCCCCTCGGCATCGACCGTGGCCAGCCAGCACAACACGCTGCGCTCGGCGGCTTCGCGCACTTGCGGGGTCAGCGGATCCGTGGGCAGGGAATGGATCGTCATGGCGTCTTTCATGCGTCTGGACCGGGGTCCCGTGCCCGTCCATTTTGGACGAGGCAGGCCGCCGGTAAAGTCGGGCTTCCCAGAAAAAACACTCCACGACCATGCCGATCTTCGAATACGCCTGCCAGGACTGCGGCCAGCACTTTGAGATGCTGGTGCGCTCGAGCACCGTTCCGGCCTGCCCCAAGTGCCAGTCCACCCAACTCGAAAAGCAGCTGTCGGTGCCGGCCAAGCCTGTCGGCGACAACGGCCCGGCACTGCCGGCCGGTTGCGGCGGCTGCCCCAGTTCGGGCGCGCCTGGCGGGTGCCCGATGATGGGCAGTCACTGAGTCTGCGGCCTCACGAAAACGCAGCGTTCGAACTTCGGGCGCGGCCGCATGGGCAGAGCTTCAGTCGGCGTCGGAAGCAAGCAGACGACTCGGCGTGTCCTCGTCCATGCAGGTCGCGGCTGCCTGTGCACCCACGCGGTCACAGAACCGCTGGAACTCGCTCACGTTCAGACGCGTCAGCCGCTCGTACTCCGCCATGGACAGCGCCAAGGCAGACACGGCTCCATGAGGCGGCCAGAAAGTCCGCCAAACAGTCGGCGCTGGCCTTGAGGATGGCCGACAAATGCCCTTCTCCGGGGTAAAGCTGGAGCCGGGCTTGCGGGAGATGTGCCGCCATGTGCCGAGCCATTTGCACAGGGACCAGGCGGTCCAAGCCGCCCTGGTAGAGATGAACCGGCACGGTGATGTCTTCGAGGCGAAAGCCGCGCGGGCGAGCGATCAGTGCCGCCTCGGTCATCGCACCGCCCACGCCCTGCCGATAGGCTTCGGTCACACTCTCGGCGAAGTTTCGGGCGAGCGTGGGATCGGTAGCCAGCATTGCCCGATCGGGCGCCGAGAATGCCTTCGACAAGGTCCGCACAGCCTTTTCAGGATCGCGAAGGAACATCCAGCGATCCAGCCGCAAAAAGGGCCAGACCAGGGCGGGATGCACCCGCGCCAAAGCGAACAGCATCCTGAGAGCCGGCAACTGTCCTCGGCGCAGGGCAGGATCGTCCATCGGCCCGATGCCGGCCAGCAAGCCCGTGTACCGCACGCGGTGCGGCAGCCGCAGCGCACAGGCCAGCGCGTGCGGGCCGCCACAGGACACTCCCACCACCCCGAAGCGTTCGTGGCCCAAGGCGTCGGCCAACTGCGCCACATCGTCGGCCCAATCGAGAAGGGTGCGGTCCGGCGCCGGGCTGGACCCGCCGAAGCCCGGCCGATCGACGGCCACGAGGCACACACCCGCCGCCAACGCCAGCCCCTGCTGCAACCGCGCCTGCAGGCGGCAACCGGGAAAGCCGTGGAACACATACAGCGGTCGACCTTGCGAATTCCCGTAACGCTGGTGCGCCAGGGAGCGACCGTCGGCAAGGGTCAGTATGTCTATAGGGGTGATGGCCACGGTTCGACGCATGTACTCACGGAAGACTCGACCACTGACCGGCAAATGAGCGGGCCACTCATTCGCCGCGCCGGATCGGTGATCTGATCAAACATCCACCTTGTAGCCCAGCGCCAACTCATCCCCCGGCATCCCGCGGATGCCCCAGTTGGCGCGGGGCGTCTCGAAGATTCAGCGCCTCGACCACGGCCGCGTGGATGGCGTCGGACAGCGCCGTGCGGTGCACCTGCAGCGACTCACGATGACCGTAGATCTTCACTTGGGACATGGGGGGATTGGACCACCGGTGCACGCGCCGGTCACCTGCCCAGTCGGACGCCCCTGAGAGGGATGGCGTCCAGCTCCGTCCTGTTGGACAAAGAGCGGGATGCCACCCCAATGCGTAGCCCATGGACTACACTTCACCTCAGCGCGTCGAGCAGACCGAGGTCTACCGTGACTGGATCAATGCCCTGAAAGACCGAGTCGGCCGGGCCAGGATTCAGGTCCGTGTGGACCGGCTGGTCCACGGCAACCCGGGCGACCACCGGCACCTGACGGACGGAATTTCCGAAATGCGGATCGACTTCGGTCCAGGCTACCGCGTGTACTACACCCGTCGGGGACATCGCCTGCTGCTTCTGCTGGTGGGGGGCGACAAGTCCACGCAGCAGAAAGACATCGAGCGCGCCGTCGAGCTGGCGCGTGGGTATGAGGAGTGACACACATGACCCAGACGCGGACCGTTCCCTACGACGTCGCCGAACAACTGCGCACGCCCGAGGAGATGGCAGCCTACCTCAACGCCTGGCTCGAAGAAGCACCGGACGATGGCCCCGGCATCGCCCGGGCCCTGGGCGACATCGCTCGCGCCAAAGGCATGACGCAGGTGGCCAAGGACGCCAGTCTGAGCCGCGAGAGCCTTTACCGCGCACTCAGTGCCGATGGCAATCCGAGCTTCGTCACGGTGCTCAAGGTGCTTCGGGCGCTGGGGGTGCGGTTTCACGCGACGGCGGCGTGATGGTGGGCGAGACGTCCCGCGGTGAGGCACTCGGCCTTCAGACCTCCACCTTGTAGCCCAACCCCAGTTCATCCCCCGACAGCCCGCGGATGCCCCAGTTTGCCCGGGGCGTCTCGAAGATCGTGATCTCCACATCCTGCGGGGGAGGGAGACGAAGCCCGCCATTCTTCGCGAAGCCTTGGCGTGATGCCCCTCCGCTCCGAGGCGCTGCCCCCTCGCCCCTGAGAGGGATGGCGCCCGGATCGATCCCGCACGCGGTCGTCAGCGCCGAAGTGGACGGTGCCAGCGCGATCAAGGCGTGGCGCGAGTACCTGCACCTGACTCAGGCCGAGATGGCGGCCCGCCTGGGCGTCACCCAGGCCGCGTTCGCTCAGATGGAATCGGCCGCCCGCCCCCGCAAAGCCACGCTGCAGAAGGTGGCCGATGCGATGGGGCTGACGTTGGAGCAGGTGGCGCGGTAAACCGATCAGGCCCGCAAAACCAGCGGGAACGCCTCAGGCTGCCGGATGGAATCGACCGACAAGTCAACATCCAGACGCGGCCAGTAGAGGTGGTTGGCGGAGGGCCGCTCGACCTCGGTGATCTGCTCGACCGTGGCGGACTTGAACCAGGGGAAGTGTTCAAACGGCCGCAGTAACTCCTCCTCGTCGACGAGCAGCCAGAAGCCGTGCCGCGAGATGTTCGTGACCTCAACCGCCGAAGCGTCCATGTCGCGCAACTCCGATCTCGTTGGCGAAACGCCTCAGGTTCGGTCTCTCCAGTAACCAGGCTCTCGGCGCTGGTGCGCGATGGCGAAAATCTGAGGCCCGTTGACCTCGTCTTCCTCGTACACCACGGTGTAGGGAAAGC